>NZ_BBAJ01000161.1 GCF_001311195.1 Lacticaseibacillus camelliae DSM 22697 = JCM 13995 | reverse complement strand
CGGCAACACGAACCCAGGTGGCAACACGAACCCGGGTGGCGATACGAACCCAGGTGGCAACACTAACCCAGGCGGCGACACGAACCCGGGTGGCGATACGAACCCGGGTGGTGACACCAATCCTGGTGGCAACACCAATCCAGGCGGCGATAACAACCCGGGTGGCACAACCACTCCCGCTCGCGATACTCACCCGGCTGATGAGCTCCAGGTCACATACATCGAAAAGCCTGGCTTCAAGCAGCCACAGCGGCTGATCGGCACCGAAATGATCACTGGTAAAGTCGGCGATAAGGGGATTTACATTGTTCATGTACCGGATAATCTGCCTGGCAACTACAAGCCAACGACAGACAACCCTGAGGGCACTGCGATTCCTTACACGCTGACGCCATCGGCTGACGGTATCGTTATCTACGTCTATCCATACAACGATGGTGGCACACTTCCTGGTGGCACAACCAATCCTGGTGGCAACACGAACCCAGGCGGCAACACGAACCCAGGCGGCAACACGAACCCAGGTGGCGACACAAACCCAGGTGGCGACACAAACCCAGGCGGCAACACGAACCCAGGCG
>NZ_BBAJ01000160.1 GCF_001311195.1 Lacticaseibacillus camelliae DSM 22697 = JCM 13995 | reverse complement strand
CCCGAATGTCGTGGTCCTGCTGGTGGCGGGCTCCGTGGTCGCCACCGACTGGGCGAAGGACGCCAAGGCCGTGCTCAACTTGTTCCTCGGTGGTGAAGCCGTCGGGGCCGCCGCGGAACGCCTGCTGTTCGGCGCGGTGTCGCCCTCTGGCAAACTGACCGAGACTTACCCGCTCCGCTACGAAGACGTGCCGTCCAGCACGTTGTACGGGCACGACCCGTTATCGGTCCCGTACGCCGAGAGTCTGTACGTCGGCTATCGTTACTACGACAAGGCCAAGCAGGACGTCGCCTTCCCGTTCGGCTTCGGGATGAGCTACACCACCTTCGCCATGAGCAACGCGCGCCTGAACGCCGATCACCTTGGTAAAACTGATCAGGCACTGACCGTCACCGTTGACGTGAAAAACACCGGGAGCCTGCGCGGCGCCGAAGTTGTTCAGGCCTACGTCAGCGAGGACGACCAGGACCAGCTGGTCCCTAAACAGGCGCTGGCGGCGTTTCAAAAAGTCTGGCTTGACCCGGGCGAGCAGCAGACCGTGACGCTGACGCTGCCCAAGCGCGCTTTTTCACGCTGGAACGAGCAGCATCAGCAGTTCACCCTGGCCGGTGGCGCGTGGCACGTGTGCGTCGGCAACAGCAGCCGCAACATGATCACGCGCCTGCCGCTGACGGTGGAAGCACCAGCCTTTCGCATCGAAGCGCCAGCCTGGTACCGTCAGCCCACCGGCCTGCCAACTGTTAAA
>NZ_BBAJ01000159.1 GCF_001311195.1 Lacticaseibacillus camelliae DSM 22697 = JCM 13995 | reverse complement strand
GGAAAGACAGATGGTGCTCCTGAATCAGTTGTTCAGACCGTCAACTGGACGATGACGACAGATGACGTGACTGGCGAGATCACGTCAGCCACACCTTCTGCAGACTATGGTGAAGTGGCAACACCGAACTGGATGGCTATACACCTGACAAGACCACGGTGGCCAAAGAAACACCGAAGTTGACGCTGGTCTCTGGGTCGCCGGTAAACGAAACAGTGAATGTGAACTATACTGCCGATGCTGATGAACTGCAGGTCTCCTACGTTGCCAAACCTGGTTTCAAACAACCGCAACGGCTCGTCGGAACGGAAATGATTACGGGTCACATCGGCGACACAGGTATCTACACAGTGCATGTTCCTGACAATCTGCCTGGCAACTACAAGCCGACGAAGGATAATCCGGAGGGCACACAGCTTTCTTACACGCTAACGCCATCAGCTGACGGTCTGGTCATTTACGTATATCCGTACAATCACGGCGGCACTTTGCCTGGTGGGACAACTAACCCAGGTGGTAACACCAATCCCGGTGGCGATACTAACCCAGGTGGCAACACCAATCCTGGCGGTAACACTAACCCAGGTGGCAACACCAATCCTGGTGGCAATACTAATCCAGGCGGTAACACTAACCCAGGTGGCAACACGAACCCAGGTGGCAACACCAATCCTGGCGGCAATACCAATCCCGGTGGTGATACGAACCCAGGCGGCAACACCAATCCTGGCGGTAACACGAACCCAGGCGGTAACACGAACCCAGGCGGTAACACGAACCCAGGCG
>NZ_BBAJ01000158.1 GCF_001311195.1 Lacticaseibacillus camelliae DSM 22697 = JCM 13995 | reverse complement strand
AAAATTGAGGCCTTATAATAACTGTCTACCATGTCGGTCAATTTCTGAACATCCGGATTAACCTCTGGGAATGCCTTATGAACCTTGAGCAAGAAAGTCAACACACTGTTGACGTCAAAACTATCCGAAGTGAACCAGCCGTTGCCAGAAGTAAAGTACACACCAGCACGACTCAAGGCTTCGCCAGTCTTCAAATTCTGAACTTTATATGCGGCACCATTATTAATGCTGGCATTACTGAAGACAATTGTCTCGGTATCAGGAATGTAGTACGAACCATCTGAAAACTCGATCAACCCATTATCAGGATTATACTTACCAGCTTCCTTAGTGCTCATCCCATCCTTGTAAACCACCATTAGCAACTGCGAGCTGATAGCAGCTTGATTTGCGTCATCGCCATAATATGGATTAGGCAAAGTCAGCTTGTCCGTCTGTGTGTCGTACGTTGAGCCATCCGCAAAAGTAACAATACCAGTTTTCTCATCATAGGTCGCAGAAAGAGCCGAACTATGAGTGTCCATTGCTTTCGTCGCGAACTGGTCCGCAGGCTCCGCAAAGCTGACAATGTCTTTGTTATCTTCAAAAAGGTCCAAGTAGGAGCCGTTAGTTGGATCGACAAGCTCTAATTCTGGGTTGACCCATTTGTCAGGATCAGCTTGGTCTGTTTCAGTCTGGTACTGGTGCGCCGTGTTAACGGCTGGCTGAGAATATGCGTACCAAGAGTCAGTTTTACCAGTCACATCTTTAACTAATGCGGCGTACTTAGCATGGTCAAAAAGACCGTTTTTATCAA
>NZ_BBAJ01000157.1 GCF_001311195.1 Lacticaseibacillus camelliae DSM 22697 = JCM 13995 | reverse complement strand
CCGGTCGTACCCTTGTCGCCGGTTGCGCCTTTATCGCCGGTTGCGCTTATTTCCTTGGACAAAATCTGTGAAGTCAACGGTCCCATCGCTGTTCAGGTCTTTGTCCTTATCATCGATAGTTCCATCACTGTTGAGATCTTCAGTTGCTGGCGTCTTCTTCCAGGTCTCATATGCGCTCTCGCCGCTGCGCCGGTGTCACCTTTGGCTCCGGTATCACCTTTGTCGCCCTTGATCGTCTGGTTGAAGTCGTTGTCATCAACGGTCCCATCGCTGTTCAGGTCTTTGTCCTTATCATCGATAGTTACCGTCGCTGTTGCGATCTTCAGTTGCCGGCGTCTTCTTCCAGGTCTCATATGCGCTCTCGCCGGCTGCGCCGGTGTCACCCTTGGCTCCGGTATCACCTTTGTCGCCCTTGATCGTCTGGTTGAAGTCGTTATCATCAACAGTTCCATCGCTGTTCAGGTCTTTGTCCTTATCATCGATAGTGCCGTCGCTGTTGCGGTCTTCAGTTGGCTTCTTGTTCAACCATGTCTCGTACGCACTCTCGCCGGTATCACCTTTGGCTCCGGTATCACCCTTAGCCCCAGTGTCACCTTTGATTGTCTGGTTGAAGTCGTTGTCATCAACGGTCCCATCGCTGTTCAGGTCTTTGTCCTTATCATCGATAGTACCATCACTGTTGAGATCTTCAGTTGCTGGCGTCTTCTTCCAGGTCTCATATGCGCTCTCGCCGGCTGCGCCGGTGTCACCCTTGGCACCTGTGTCACCTTTGTCGCCCTTGATCGTCTGGTTGAAGTCGTTGTCATCAACGGTCCCATCGCTGTTCAGATCTTTGTCCTTATCATCGATAGTACCGTCGCTGTTGCGGTCTTCAGTT
>NZ_BBAJ01000156.1 GCF_001311195.1 Lacticaseibacillus camelliae DSM 22697 = JCM 13995 | reverse complement strand
CCGTGCTGGGCGCGAGCTGGAGTACCCTGGCCAGCACCGCAGATGGCACCCTGGCCTCGCAGCACTTCGTTGGCAGCCAAGTCACGGCAACGGTCAGCGGCACGCACCAAACGCTGGCGACAATCACGCTGGCGGCGGGCGATTTTAGTGTCATCGATGATGACACGGTCGCCGGCACCTACTATGCCAACCTGACGGCTCAAGGCCAAAGCAAACTGACCGCGGCAGTCAAGGCCGCGATCGGCGATAACAATTACGTTGTGTCCTCAAGCATCCAGGGGGCGCTGGCCGTGAACCCGGCTGGCACTGGCACTGCCGTCATGACTTACGAGTACGTTGACGGCAACCAGGTGATTGCGACGGTCCAGCAGCAGCTTGGTCTGCAGTCCGCGGGCACCTACATCGCGCAGCCGCCTGCCGGCTATGCGCTTGCAGCTGGGCAAAGTGACCAAATCCTCTTTAACATGACGTCCCGCATGATGACGGCAACCATTCAGGTCACCGCTCAACAAACTTCCAGCGGCGCCGACTCCAGTCAGTCAAGTGGCACCAGCGCAGCGGACTCAAGCGCGGCCTCGGTCGCTCAAAGCATTGCCGCAAGCAAGGCCGCCAGTGAGGCAGCCGAGAGCGCCGCGATTTCCGAGCCAACTCTATTGCCGCAAGCAAGGCAGCCAGTGAAGCAGCGGAAAGCGCCGCGATTTCCGAGCTAACTCCATCGCCGAAAGTAAAGCTGCCAGTGAAGCGGCGGAGAGCGCCGCGATTTCCGAGGCTAACTCCATCGCTGAAAGCAAAGCAGCAAGTGAGGCAGCGGAGAGTGCCGCAATTTCTGAGGCCAACTCCATTGCCGAAAGCAAGGCAGCTAGTGAAGCGGCTGAGAGTGCCGCAATTTCTGAGGCCAACTCCATTGCCGAAAGCAAGGCAGCTAGTGAAGCGGCTGAGAGCGCCGCAATTTCCGAA
>NZ_BBAJ01000155.1 GCF_001311195.1 Lacticaseibacillus camelliae DSM 22697 = JCM 13995 | reverse complement strand
AAAATTGAGGTCATAGTTTAATTGCATTAAATCGGCCTCAGTACCACCTGAGATTTGGGTAGCCATTTTCTGATCAAATCCATCCCAGCCACTGTATTCAGCTTTGACTTTAATATTGGGATTCTTTTTCTCGAAGGCTTTAATTGCTTTTAGGGTCGCCTTGTGTCGGTCAGCATTTCCCCACCACGAGAATCGAATAGTGACCTTTTTATTACCATTATCGCCAGAAGAACCACTATTTTTATTGCTCGTACAAGCAGCCAACCCCAAGCAAGCCACTGCAGTTGTGACTAAGAGCAGAAGCTTTTTAACTCCACCGCTCATTACTATCCCTCCTAATTGATAAGACGAAATACGATATTATAACTATTCACAAATGCCACCTTACAATTTATGTAGATACAAATAACTCCTAACAGAGTTCATGCTCATTACGAACGAATTTATTCATCTTGAGCAACTACTTAATCGTCTGCAAGCAAACCACGTTGATTTTACAACCAAACTTTTTGTTCCGCGTCGACAACAATTATGTCTGAAGAAATATCTATGTGCCTGCAATCCCCTTTTCTCACTTGCCACCACATTACGAACAGCATCTGATAAGCGCTTACATTCTTAGCTTAAGTTAGTTCAAGCTTGCTGAGAACCAGAAAAAAAGGCACAAAAACATGAAAAAATGGCGTTATTGAACAGAACTTAAAAAAAGCACCGTGCCAAATTCTATGACACGGTGCTTCCATTACGACAATGGCACATTACGTTTCTTAAACTGATGAGCGTAATGCCATATAATTTTTTTAAATTGTTGACCAAAGTAATCCGGATTATTCTCGAACCCGACTCGCTCGCCACTTCATTGATCTGATAATTCTGTTTCAACATCTCTGCGGCCTGTTTCATTCTCGTTTCAGCTAACACTTGAGAAAACTTCTTGCCGGTAAACTGAAAGTATTTTTT
>NZ_BBAJ01000154.1 GCF_001311195.1 Lacticaseibacillus camelliae DSM 22697 = JCM 13995 | reverse complement strand
TCGGCCGGCAGCGCCATGGATGTCCGGTCGCCTCGGCGGTGGCCGGCAGCCCCAGCACGACAATCACATCTTCGGCCTTTTTCGCGGTGGCTACGGCCGCTTTGACCAGCGCCGGGTCGGCCTGGCCGTCCAGCGTATAGCCAGCCACATAGGCGAACTCATGCCCGGCCGCCTTGAGCCCTGCCAAGATGGAAATGCTTTGCGGCGTGGTGATGTGCGACGAACCCGCGCCTTGAATGCGCGTCTGGTCGGCCAAGCGCCGATCACGGCCAGCTTGCGGCCCGGTTGCAGCGGCAGGGTGCCGTCATTTTTCATCAGGACGGCCGAGTTTTCCTCGATGTTCTGGGCAAGGGCGACATGCGACTGCAGCAAGGCGTCGCGGTCGCCGGTAAAAGCTGGGCGCTTGCGGTCGGCAATGGCGGCAATGTTCGCCACGGCCCGGGTGAGGCGGGCGCGGTCCAGCTGGCCGGTTTTCAGCGCGGCCAGGGCCGGCTTGTCGAACAGGTGGCCGGAGCTTGGCATTTCCAGGTCGGTGCCGGCGTTGAGGCTTTTGACCTTGTCGTTCAGCGCCCCCCAGTCGGACACCACGGCGCCTTGAAGCCCCATTGGCCGCGCAGCACGGTGTTGAGCAGGTACTCGTGGTCGCTCATGTACGTGCCGTTCAGCAGGTTGTAGGCGATCATCACGGTTTCCGGCTGGCTCTGGGTGACGGCCAGGCGAAACGCCTCGAGGTACAGCTCGTGCAAGGCGGTGGCGTCGATCAGCGAATCCGAGCGCAGCCGGTCAGTTTCCTGGCTGTTGCCGGCAAAATGTTTGAGGGAGGCGCCGACGCCTTTTGACTGCAGGCCGTTGATCCACGCGGTGGCCAGCGCACCGGTCAGCAGCGGATCCTCTGAAAAGAATTCAAAATTGCGTCCGCCCAGCGGGTTGCGCTTGATGTTGACGCCTGGGCCGAGCACGACGTCGACGTTCATCGACCGCGCTTCTTCGCCGATTGCCGCGCCCATTTTGACCAGCAGGCGCGGATCCCAGCTGGAGG
>NZ_BBAJ01000153.1 GCF_001311195.1 Lacticaseibacillus camelliae DSM 22697 = JCM 13995 | reverse complement strand
AGCATTTCCAGGTCTCCTACCAGCAGGCTCGTTCCTGGGTACTCAAGGCCAAAGACGGCGGTTATGAGGCTCTTGTGGATAACCGGGGCCATCACAAAGCTGAAGCTGATCTTACAGAGACCGAGAAGCTACGTTTGGAGGTGCGTCGCCTCAAGGCTGAGCTAGCCGACAAAGAGCTGGTGGAGGCATTCGTAAAAAAAATTCAAGGAACTTCAGCGCAGGGGGTGAACAAGCAACGTCGACTGGCCTACGTCGTAATCAGAGAGGTCAGTCAAGGTAATCGTGGTGCAGTGTCAACGCTTTTAAAGCTTATCGGCGTGAGTCGGCAAGCATACTATAAGGGGCTCAGACGCACCGAGACAGCCTGGCAACAACGCGATACCAAGCTTAAGGAACGGGCTCAGTACTGGTATGACTTTCACCACCAGGGGATTGGCGCAGACAACCTCTTGATTGCCCTTCAGCATGACGCTGAGATTACCTTTCCGGTGACGGTCAAGATGGTTAGACGGGTGCAAAGAGAGTTGGGCATCCAATGCCAGATTCGCGTCAAGAAGCGGCATCGGCGGAAGGAAAGCGAACAACACGTACTCGATAATGTACTCAATCAACACTTTGAAGTTGATGGCCCCAACCAGGTCTGGTTATCAGACTCAACCGAATTGAAGTATGGCATGAATGGTGAATACACTGTGCGACTGAGCGGCGTGCTTGACCTGTATGGACGTCGGCTACTCTCGTCTAACCTCAGCAATACCGAGACCGCGTCCGCAGAGATCCAAGTGTTCCAGCGGGCGTTTGAGGCCTCTGGCGAAGTACACCCACTGGTGCACACAGACCGCGGCTCCGCATATACATCAGGAACATTTAGCCATTTTCTGGAGTTCCACAATGTGAAGCGCAGTATGTCACGACCAGGTACCCCGTATGACAACGCACCAATGGAGCGTTGGTGGAACGAATTCAAGTTGCGGTGGATGGAACGACACCCGATGGCAAAGACCTACCAGGAGCTGGTCAAGCTGGTTGAGGAAGGCATCCAGTACTTCAACCATCACAATCGTTCAGCACAAAGAAACGGCCTCACCCCGGATGAATACTGGGATGAAGCCGTTTAGAAACAGACAAAACTTTATATTATTTCATTTGTCAACTTGACAGGGCCGAGTGC
>NZ_BBAJ01000152.1 GCF_001311195.1 Lacticaseibacillus camelliae DSM 22697 = JCM 13995 | reverse complement strand
CAATTAAACTATGATGAATATCTGAATTTCTCTCCAGATGGCAAAGGATTTGCTGATCTGAACAAATATAAGAACATCATTGATCTGAGTGGGTTCCTAAAGATGCTTTGCAAGCGGGGACAATTAAAGGGAAGCTAAACGGTATACCACATGGCGAAAACAAACGAGTGGTTGTTGTCAACAAAACCGTTCTGAATAAGGCAGGAATTGACTCTTATCCGACAACCTGGACAGGCTGGCAAAAGGCTGCCAAAAAGCTACCAGCTGATCATTATCCAATGGAGTTCTCTTCTTTCTTGGACATAATTTGCTATATTACCCAAAAGACGGGGAAGAGCTTTTTGGATGCTAATGGGCATATCAACTATTCCGAGGCGCAAATCAAAGACGGGTTTGATTGGTACAAGAAGATGGTTAATACAGGCGCAACACCATCTCGCAAGTGGGTTCTGGACACTGTCGGTAGTGACTCCGTTGCAGCGACCAAAGAATTTTTAAACGGTGAAATTACAGGCGTATTTGACTGGACGGCGCTGATGAGTAGCTACGCAACTAACCTTAAGCCAACAGGCATGAAGCTAGATGTTCCACCATTTCCACTCGCAAAAGGAGCTAAGACTGCTGGCGTTCTACAGAAGCCAACGATGCTATTCTCCATTTCAAAGCATTCACAACATCCAAAAGAGGCAGCTAAGTTGTTAAACTTCATCCTCAATGATCCAGCTGGTGTTAAGGCAATGGGGACGAGTCGAGGAATGCCTGTGAATACCAAAGCTCAGAAAATTCTGGAGAAGAGCAATGCCGTCGACGATATTACTAAGCAGTCGGTTGATTATATGGCCAAGACGAAGGGTGTTACCGAGAGCCGTTACCTGGAATTGAGTCAAGTTAACGATGCATATGCGCAAGTTACAGATTCTTTTGGTGTTGGTAACATCAATTCTACTCAAGCAGCTAAACAGGTCATTTCTAAAGTCAACGCGGCGGTTAAACAAGTTAAAAGTAAAATAAATTAATCATAGTTCCTTTGCCATTGATTGGCATAGTGACTGATTTATTTTATCCGTCAGAATCATTCGACACAGATCCGTGGCGCAGTGTGAGATTACAAAGCGTCACGGTTTTTATTAATTAAGTAATCGGAGGCGAGTAATGTGCAGAAGCACCGGAA
>NZ_BBAJ01000151.1 GCF_001311195.1 Lacticaseibacillus camelliae DSM 22697 = JCM 13995 | reverse complement strand
CAAGCCAACGACCCAGTCGTTTATTTTGAAGCCACAGGCATCTATTCTCAGCCGCTGGTACGCTTCTGCCAAGACCATCAATTGCGGTATGGACGATTGAACCCGCTAGAGTTACATCTACATTCAGAGACTTTGCGACGGGTGAAGACGGATCAAAAAGATGCCCACAGAATCGCTTTGTCTGTGATGCATCATCAATATCGGCTGACTACACCTTGGAGGCCAGAATATGAGCAGTTACGCCAGTTAAATCGTTTCTACCAACAGGTTATGAATGATATCAAATTAACCCGATTAAAGCTTTATACTGCGCTCCAACAGACCTTTCCAGAAGTGGAGAAGCTCTTTAGTTCTCGAGTTTCGAAGCTTGCGCTAAACGTGATCTTACTGTTTCCGCATCCAGACTTTGTACGGCATATCTCACGTACTTGCTTAAAGAACAAGCTGATGAATGAAACGGATAAGAAGCTGTCCAAAGCTAAAGGCTTAAAATACGCAGAGAAGCTGATTGGTTATGCCAAAGATAGTTATCCAGCCGCTGATTCCGACAGTATTCAAGTCCAAGAAGTGCAATATTATTGCCGCCAGTTAATCGGGTTGACTAAGCAAGAAGACATACTGCGCGAACAAATGAACACAACCGCAGAGCCGTTGGCACAATTTCAGATCTATCAGTCCATGCCTGGTATCGGGGCGTTATCGGCAGCTCAATTAGTTGGTGAAATTGGAGATATTCTTCGCTTTGATAATGCCAATCAAGTCAACGCGTATGTCGGTATCGATTTGAATCGCTATCAATCTGGCAAGTATCAGCGCCAAGACCATATCAACAAGCGTGGTAATCCTCACGCCCGTGCATTGCTTTATCTGATCGTCAAAAACATGATTCGCCAACAAGCCGCCGCGCCCAATCACATTGTCGATTATTACTACCAACTAAAAAAAGCAACCTATCCCGAAGCGAGATAAGGTTGCCATCGTGGCTTGCATGAACAAGACACTGAAATGCCTATACGCCATGGTCATGGCGGGCACAAAGTATCGTTACCGATACACGGACTCGAAGTCCACTATTAGCCCGGAGTCTTAAGCTCCTACATTCGTATAGTAGTTCAAACCACCACATTTTTAAAGCAAGCAGGCGAAGCTTATTTAGCTTACCAAAAAAGTGACGACCGTTAGCGGCCCCAACTACCTTGATACAGAATCCTACAAGACCTAAAACATAAGGCTATGATCACAAATTCAAGACCTAAAACCTAGTTCCAAGCCCTTGACTAATCGTAGG
>NZ_BBAJ01000150.1 GCF_001311195.1 Lacticaseibacillus camelliae DSM 22697 = JCM 13995 | reverse complement strand
CTTATTTGCGAAGTGGCCCATGCCGCCAAACTTGTTGTCGTTTTCAGCTTGCTTATTTGCGAAGTGGCCCGTGCCGCCGAATTTGTTGTCATTCTCAGCTTGCTTATTTGCGAAGTGGCCCGTGCCGCCAAACTTGTTGTCGTTTTCGGTCTGAGAACTAAGAGCTTGATTCTCGCTTCCGCTAGCTGTCTCTGCTGCGACCGAGTTTCCCTCGACTGTAGATACACTAAAAAGTGTTGCCGCTGCAACACCAGCGGCAATCCAAGCCTTATGAGCTTTGTACAACCTTTTTGCTCCAGATCTATCCTTCATACAAGGTGCCTCCAATTAATTTGTATAGTTTAACAATGGCTCTTGTAGATGGTCATTAGTGTCAGTTAGCCCCCGGGGAAAGCGCTGCCCATACCATCTGAGGTGAATTATATGGAGTATCGTTGAATAGATAAACTATAAAAAAATAAGCAATATTACTGATATTCTCAAATTTTAGGATTAAATATCCAAGTAAGCGAGTGGAGTAATGGTCACAGGCTAATATACGTGATCAAAGAAATTTGCGTATCGGCCATCATAGTGCTAGGAATAACGCTTATAAGTTGGAAAGCATTATCGATTAAATCCGTCCTTATTGTCTAATGAGGTACTAATATCTTCTGATAATTGATTAATAAATTCTCAGTTTTTAATCATAAATAGGCCACGAGCCTTATTTATGACGTATTTAAGCATCTTTCGGATGGGTATTATTGAATTTTAAATAACAAAATAAATTTTATTTATGATAATAACCGTTTTCTATTTTTAGTATTTTTGTTGTGAGTCTTAGCTGTAATCGGGATGTAAGTTATAACGGAGGCAGTGAAAAATGTTTAAAATCACTTCGCGAGCAAGTGACATAACAGTTTAATGTTTTACGGGTCGCGCTAATAATTTCTTCAAGCTTGGTTCCAGCGAGCCTGCATGTCAGGGTGATATACTTTCTTTGATCGCACCGTGAGAGATAGATGTGTATAGTATCCACGTTGGTTGTGGTGAAGTGAACAGGAGGCCGTTCAAGATGCGAGAAAATTACACACCGGAAGAGGCCCAAGATAGTTTTTTTGATATCCTGGATGAAATCAATAAGGATCATAAGGTGGTTCATGTGAGTTCGCCGGAGCAAGTGGGTAAGGGTGTGCGTATTATCTGTGATGAGGATTACTGCACGCTTGTTAAGGCGCTGTATCTCTCTTGGTATGATGCAAAAGGGGAGACAGCCAACTGGCAGGCTGATCCCCAGTATGAAGATACCGTTGATACGCTAAAAACGATGGCCAACCGCGAGCGGTGGCCAGATCAACGCATAAAAGAT
>NZ_BBAJ01000149.1 GCF_001311195.1 Lacticaseibacillus camelliae DSM 22697 = JCM 13995 | reverse complement strand
GGCCTACGCGTTTGTGTGCGACGTCGCGACCCGGTGGCGATCGAGGCCGTGGTGGCCCGCATCAGCCGCGACGTCGGCCCGGTCGACGTGCTGGTCAACGCGGCAGGCTTTGGCAATTTTGAAAACGCGGTCGACACCCCGATGGCTTTGGTCGAGAAAATGTTTCGGACCAATGTGCTCGGCTTGATGTACATGACGCAGCTGATCGGCCGCCAGATGATCGACGCGCGCCGCGGCCACATCATCAACATCGCCTCCATGGCCGGCAAAATGGCCACGCCAAAATCCGCAGTCTACTCCGCCACCAAGTACGCGGTGGTCGGCTTTTCCAACGGGCTGCGGCTGGAGCTCAAGCCGTTTGGGGTGCGGGTCACCACGGTCAATCCAGGGCCCATCAACACGGACTTCTTCACTGTGGCCCACGCCAATGACTACCTGGCGCGCGTGAACTTCATCGTGCTGGATCCGGATAAGCTGGCGGCGCGCATTGTGCGCAGCTTCCACCGGCGTGCGGGAGATCAACGCGCCGGCAGTCATGACGGCGGCTGCCAAGTTCTATGACCTGTTCCCGCACGTCGGTGACTTTTTGGCCGGCGGGTTGTTCAATCAGAAGTAGCGGAGGCTGCTATGAAAAATCAGCAACGCTTGATCGTCGGCCTGGTGCTGACGTTGGTTTTGATCGTGTTTGCCTTGCTTAACGGGCAAGGGGTGGCCGTCAATTTCTTCGGCGCTCAGTTCACCTGGCCGCTGATTGTCGTGATCGTCGTGTCAGTGCTGATCGGCGCCTTGATCACCGCGCTGGTTTCGACCGCCAGCATGAGCCAGAATAAAAAAAGCCTTGAAGGCGGCCCAAAAAGCGGCCGAGGACGCGCAGGCGGACGCCGCCAAGAACCTGCAGGACGCCACTGCCAAGCTGGAAGGGCAGGTCGCGGACCTGCAAAAGCAGCTGGCGGAAGCCCAAGGGCAATCTAAGGGCGACGAGCAGAAGTAAAGTCAAAAAAAAGAGGTTGCGCGAAGCAAATGATTTCGCGCAACCTCTTTTTTTAGTTTTGGGCCGGTTTGAAGGCCATGGTTGCCTGGACGGCCTGGCGCCAGCCGGCGTACAGCTGGTCGGCGCGCGCCGGCGCCATCTGCGGGGTGAATCTCGTCCCAATTTTGGCGATGTGCTGAAGGGCATCCGTATCGGGCCAGAACCCGACGGCCAAACCGGCGAGAAAGGCCGCGCCGAGACCGGTGGTTTCAAGGTTGGCCGCGCGCTCCAGCGGCGTTTGCAGCAGATCCGCCTGGAACTGCATCAGGTAGTCGTTGTTGGCTGCGCCGCCGTCGACCCGCAGCGTTTTCAGCGTGATGCCGGTGTCCTGCGCCATGGTTTCAACCACGTCGCGGGTCTGGTAGGCGAGCGACTGCAGGGTCGCCTTGATGAAGTCGTTGCGGGTGGTCCCGCGCGTCAGCCCGAACACGGCCCCCCGGCGTCCGGGTCCCAGTAGGGGGCGCCGAGGCCGG
>NZ_BBAJ01000148.1 GCF_001311195.1 Lacticaseibacillus camelliae DSM 22697 = JCM 13995 | reverse complement strand
TGAAGTGCCATAGAAAAGTTAGACAAATTTTCTACCACAACAATATCTGGTTCCTTAATGAAGTCTACCTTCAACGGAAGGTAGGCTTTTTATGCAACTTCCATCTGCTCAGTTACCATCATCTCTCGGTACTCCACGGGCGTTAGACCATCCTTGTTCAAGGAAATCCGCTCATGGTTGAACCAGTCGCTGTACTCGGCCACTTTGTCGCGTAAATTTGCGATATTGCCGATAGTGAGGCGGTTTAGGCATTCTCGTTTAAGCAAGTTGAAGAAGCTTTCGATGGGCGCATTATCGTGACAATTGCCTTTACGCGACATGCTCTGCTGAATGTTCATCTGCTTGAGTTGCGCCACGTAACTTGGAATCTGATATTGCCAGCCTTGATCCGAGTGGAGAATCGGGCGAGAGCCAGGCAAGAGGTGGCGTTTGAGTTCATTTAACGTCTCTTGGATCATTTCCTTGTTAGGAGAACTGCTTACTGAGAACGCAAGAACCTCACGGCTTGCCTCGTCAGTAATGGCTGAAATATAGCCCCATTGACCGTTAGCGAGCCGGACTTGGGTCACGTCGGTATGCATCACTGTGAGCGGTAGTGTCGCGTTAAAGTGCTGCTTCAGTACGTTCTTCGCAACGTTTCCGACGGTTCCCTTGTAGGAACTGTACCTGGACGTATGCTTCGAATATAGCGTCACAGACAATCCCATACGCCTCATCACCCGCCAGACCGTCTCCTCAGCGTACTTAAAGCCAGCTTTCAGCGTTTCTTTGTATATCCGGCGATAACCGTAAATCTCATGTTTTTCATGGAATAGCGGCCTGATGAAGGCTTTTAGCTTGGCATATTTGTCCGGCTTTTTGTCACGCTTGAGCCGGTCGTAATAGGTTGCTCTTGGTAGCTTCAAGGCAGCTAACAGTGCTGGAAGCCCATATTGCGGCCGTAACGAAGTCACGACGCTCGCCTTCACTTTCGTGGTGAGTGAGTCTGCGAGTTCTCCGTCATGGTCGCTAGCACTTTTAAAATGTCGCGATTCATCTCTGCCTCGTGCAGCTTCCGCTTAAGCTCCATAATCTCTTGCTGATACTGTTCTTCTTTGGTGGGCTCGATCGTCTTAAAAATCTTCTCGCCGTTCTTCTTGTTCTTTCGCTTACTCGTGGTATGCCTTCCCTTAGGCTTAGGGCGCAGACCAGCAACACCTTGTTTTTGGACGATTCTCATCCAACTATTAACCTGAGTTGGTGAGATGCCAAAGTGTGCCGCTGCTCTGCGACGACTAGTCTCGTGTGTTTGCACGTATTCTACCACTGCTACCTTGGCGTCTACTGAGTACTCAGCTTTACTATGTTTGACTTTGAGAGAGGTCAAACCATGCTGCTCCGCTTGATTAATCCACGTTTGAATTGTCATGTGAGAGCCAATCCCATACTTAATGCAGAGGTCGCCCATACTAATTCCACCTCTGCGATATTCGCCAACCACCTTTGCCTTAAGTTTACTAGAATACTTTGTCATCAAAAAAAGCCCCACAATCATTAGACACTTTGTCTAACAATTGTAGGGCACTTCA
>NZ_BBAJ01000147.1 GCF_001311195.1 Lacticaseibacillus camelliae DSM 22697 = JCM 13995 | reverse complement strand
TTGCGATAATCCCTTTGCGGTTGTCAGATGAAATATCATAATTCCTCTGACAATCATGGAGGGATATTTGTATGCCTAGATCAAGATATACAGCAGAGGAAAAGCTTGCCTTTCTGGAGGAATTTGCACAGTCGGGCATTAGCTCGAAGACGTTTGAGCATCAGCATGGTCTTAGCGAGCACATTCTTGCACGGTGGCGGGAGCGATACGCGCGTGATGGGCTTGAAGGCCTCAGTGAAGCTAGGAAGAATAAGCACTATACATCATCGCTCAAACTGGCAGCGGTCTTAGCTTATCAAACTGGCGAAGGAACGCTTAGCGAATTGGCTATACGATTTGGTTTGCGGTCAGCGAGACAACTCCATGATTGGCTTTCCAAGTATAATGAGGACAAGACTTTGACGGCATCGCCGTTCAGAAAGCAGGTCCCCACTATGAGTCGGAAGACAACATTCGAAGAACGAATTGAAGTGGCCGAGTATGTGACCAAGGGCAGGCACTCCTACAGCGAAGCTGCGGAGCATTTTCAAGTCTCCTACCAACAGGCTCGTTCCTGGGTACTCAAGGCCAAAGATAGCGGTTATGAGGCCCTCGTTGATAACCGGGGCCATCACAAAGCTGAAGCTGATCTTACAGAGACAGAGAAGCTACGTTTGGAGGTGCGTCGCCTCAAGGCTGAGCTAGCCGACAAAGAGCTGGTGGAGGCATTCGTAAAAAAAATTCAAGGAACTTCAGCGCAGGGGGTGAACAAGCAACGTCGACTGGCCTACGTCGCAATCAGAGAGGTCAGTCAAGGCAATCACGGTGCCGTGTCAACGCTTTTAAGGCTTATCGGCGTGAGTCGGCAAGCCTACTATAAGGGGCTCAGACGCACCGAGACAGTCTGGGAACAACGCGATACCAAGCTCAAGGAAAGAGCGCAATGCTGGTACGACTTTCATCACCAGGGGATTGGCGCAGACAACCTCTTAATTGCCCTTCAGCATGACGCCGAGATTACCTTTCCGGTGACGGTCAAGATGGTTAAACGGGTGCAAAGAGAGTTGGGCATCCACTGCCAGATTCGCGTCAAGAAGCGCCATCGGCGCAAGGAAAGTGAACAGCACGTGCTCGACAATGTACTCAACCAGAACTTTGAAGTTGATGGCCCAAACCAGGTCTGGTTATCAGACTCAACAGAATTGAAGTATGGCATGAATGGTGAGTACACTATGCGTCTGAGTGGCGTGCTTGACCTGTATGGACGACGTTTACTCTCGTCTAACCTCAGCAATACCGAGACTGCCTCCGCAGAGATCCAAGTGTTCCAGCGGGCGTTTGAGGCCTCTGGCGAAGTACACCCACTGGTGCACACAGACCGTGGCTCAGCATATACATCAGGAACATTTAACCATTTTCTGGAGCTCCACAATGTGAAGCGCAGTATGTCACGACCAGGCACCCCTTACGACAACGCACCGATGGAGCGATGGTGGAACGAATTCAAGTTGCGCTGGATGGAGCGACACCCGATGGCAAAGACCTACCAGGAACTCGTCAGTCTGGTTGAGGATGGCATCCAGTACTTCAACCATCACAATCGTTCAGCACAAAGAAACGGCCTCACCCCGGATGAATATTGGGATGAAGCCATTTAGAAACAGACGAAACTTTATATTATTTCATCTGTCAACTTGACAGGGCCAAGTGCAAA
>NZ_BBAJ01000146.1 GCF_001311195.1 Lacticaseibacillus camelliae DSM 22697 = JCM 13995 | reverse complement strand
CCACGCCGGCAGGCCGGTCGCTGGCGCCGCGCGTTCAGGACCAGCTCGAAACTGGCCTGACTGCCGACTGCCTTGACTTGTACTACGAGCAAGACCTGTTGGTGGCGGTCAAGCCGTCGTATGGCGATAATGTGATGTGTGAGATCGTCTGCCCGGAGCGCCGGCCGCAGATGGCGTCGGTGCGGCCGAATACCTTTTCCGCGAAAAAAGCGACTGGTGGTCCGGCCCGCATTGAGCGCGTGCCTGCCACTGTTGCGCCTGATGCCGCCTGCACGGTCCAGAACACCGCGGTGAAAATTGCCGCGACCACCAGCCTGAGTGGCGCACGCAAGATCATTGCCCTCGGCCGCGGCGCCAATAAGGACGCCGTGATTGCTGGGACCCGGCAGCTGGCGGAAAAGCTCGGCGCCAGCATCGGGGTCAGTCGGCCGCTGACCGACCGGCCCGATTTCACCGCCGAGCAGCAAATCGGCCAAAGTGGCGTCACGGTTTCACCGGATCTGATCATTAACTTGGGAATTTCAGGGGCCGTCCAGTACCAGGTGGGGATGAGTGCAAGCAAGCTGGTGATCTCTGCCAACCGCGACCCCAAGGCGCCAATCATGGCGCAGTCCGATTACGTCTGGACCGGGGATGCCGCCGCGCTGGTGGCGGCGCTGCAGGAATTGCTTTAATCGCGGCGCTCGGCAAGTGCTTGCGCTGTCAGGCCGCAGCGTCTACCTTTTTCGGCTGCAGGATAGATCTCGATGTCTAACCGGATAGGCGTGGTCGGCTTTTTGGTGATAAAATGTAAGTGAAATCAGGAGGAGGTCGCATCATGAACGAAAATTCTTAGCGGTACTGAAGCACGAAGGCCCAGTGACGATTGTCTCGCCGTACGCGCAGCCGGCCGCGGTCGTGAACACCTGGATGTCTTATGTCTCAGTGGTTGGCAATGAGCTGCACATTCCGGCTGCAGGTATGCACAGCGTCGAGGAAGCGGCCAAAACTGACGACCGCGTGACCGTGACCTTCGGCAGCAAGGAGGTCGAAGGCACGGTGGGCCCCGGCGCGGGGTTTCACGTGCACGGCCGCGCGCGGTTCGAGTCCAGCGGCCCTGCCTTTGACGAGAAAAAGAAGCAGTTCCCGTGGCTGACGCGGCTGCTTGTGGTCACCATTGATGATATTCAGCAGAAGATTTAGGGACGAAGAGTTAGGGAGGACGCCACATGGCAAAAATTACGGTAAGCGAGGCGTTTGTCGCGTTGATGACCAAAAAAAGGACTCGCGAACAAGGACATCGCGCTGATCACCGATGACGGCGGCGGTAAGTACTCGCTGCAAGGCGGCGCCTGCAGCATCGGCACCAAGTTCACGCTGATTGTGCTCGATGCGCCCGATCCGGATTACGCGGTGCGGTTGGAAAATACCGCGGGGCTTCACCTGTGGACCTCGGACTACGACATGATTTTCTTCAACCGGGCCTTTCGATCGATTACCACGACGGCAGCATCTCCATTAAGGACAACGCCCACGCGCTGGATAACCAGATGCGGATCGCCCAAGGCAGTGAGGTCTTGGCGGCGTTTAAGCAAGGTACACTGTGGCAGGGCAGACCTGCTAGCACATCAAGGCTGAGACACAAAGCGGTTTTAGCCCAAAACGCAGGGGCGTTTGCGTGTCTGGGCGTTGCTTTGTGAAACGCGACTAGGGTAATGATGTCTCAGCCTTTTT
>NZ_BBAJ01000145.1 GCF_001311195.1 Lacticaseibacillus camelliae DSM 22697 = JCM 13995 | reverse complement strand
TTGATTTTGCTCACGTAGTCCGGGGCGTAGGCGATGAAGCTGGCTGACGTGATGAAGATCACCACAAAGTTGACGATTGCCGAGATGGCTTTGGAGGTCTCGCGTTTGATGATACCGGTGTAGGCGACATAGATGCCGACTACCAGCGTAATCATGAGGAGTAAGCCGGGGTAAAAGCCGTCAGTAGTGAAGCCGTCCTTTGACACTCCAGCCAAGAGCTGCATGTTCTTCCCAATCGCGTCAGACGTATCTTTGATGAAGTCCAGCGAGTAGGCTTGCTGAATCAGATAACCCGCAGCGTTTGACAGGTAGACCGAGAGTGTCCACAAGAAGTTGGTGATGGCATACAGGCCATAGCTCACAGACTTACCGATGCCATCGCCCCAGTTCCACGGGAGCCAGTCCCAACTCGTATCGACGAAGTAGTCGAGCTGGTAGTGCGACAACGGGTACTTGGAATACTCGTTAGAGCCGCCAGACTGATCGTCAACCAATCCCGCAGCGTGTACCGGTTGACCGCCAGCGAGCATTAGCACTAACATGAATGCCGCGACAACACCGAGAAACAGCAGTAGCCGCCGACGGTTAGCTTTCGTCATCAGCGATCACCTCCACGGGTTTCGGTGGCCGAGTGTCAAAGGCGTGGTGTAGGTGTTCAAAGATATAGTCGAAGTGCAGCACGCCGACGTGCCCCCAGATGTCTTGGAACAAGCACTCCCCATTATCGAGCGACCGGAGCCGATTCTGATTGCCTTCGTCTTCGGCATCAAGGCCAAAGAAGTTCAGCGTGTTCTTGATTTCCGTGATGTCGGTACTACGGAAAGCAAACTTCTGGGCGATATTGTTTTTCATCTTTTCGTCGAGTAAGTCGTCCGCATTTTGAGTGACGAGGTAGACCCCGGCATTCATCGAACGACCTTCACGAATCAATTTCATGGACAACGCCTTACCCTGCGCCACGTTCAAGAAAGCCCAGGCTTCGTCCAAGTCCACGATCTTGAATTGAGCGCGGTCTTGGTGAATGAAATCGATTGCGAACGTACTGATGATCATGAGCATGGCAACGGACAGCATTTCCGCAGTGATGTATTCTTCCTGCGTCTTATCAGCGTCTGGAAGCACCAAGTCTGCAATCTGCACGATGTTGATCTTGCGGTCAAGGGCGATTGTCCGCCGTGCCGTCCCGTCAGAGAACAGTAATGCCGCAAAGTCGTAATCCGTGAAGGATTCGATATGATCGGCAATGTTGCGCGCAATAGGCGTGTCTTCGCGGCGGAGTTCGTCAATGACTTTCAACAGTCCCGGTTCGGCGCCTGTGTTACTGCCCGGATTGCCTTGCGCAGCGTCGGGAAGCGGTCGGCATCACGGCTTGAGATGCCAGTGAGGAAGGTCAGCGTATCAACGGCTAGCGATTCAGAATCCTTCAAGTTAGACAAGATGATATAAGGATCAAGCAGTCCACGGTTTTGTTCCTCACTGGTCAGATTGACGATGTTGATTTGATCTTCCATAAAGTCGAGGTTCTTTGCCCAGCCGGTACGTTCCGACTTCGGGTCAAGAATCAGTGCCTGCGCTCCGTAAAGGACGGCGTAGTAGACAAGCAAATTGTTAGAGAAGGACTTCCCACCACCCAAGCTACCAAGAAAAGCGGCGGATAAGGCATTGGTGACAGTCCCCTTGATACCTTGCGCGGCAATATCTGGTTGCAAGTAGACGTT
>NZ_BBAJ01000144.1 GCF_001311195.1 Lacticaseibacillus camelliae DSM 22697 = JCM 13995 | reverse complement strand
GCACCGCGCTGGACTCTGCCCGGCTGCGCTCGGAGATCGGCCGCCGCTACAACGTCGACGTCCGGACCGTGCATGCGTACATTATGGGCGAGCACGGCGACTCTGAGTTCCCAGTGT
Organism: Lacticaseibacillus camelliae DSM 22697 = JCM 13995; assembly: GCF_001311195.1. GTDB lineage: Bacteria > Bacillota > Bacilli > Lactobacillales > Lactobacillaceae > Lacticaseibacillus > Lacticaseibacillus camelliae. The sequence goes on along the minus strand of NZ_BBAJ01000144.1, from coordinate 1,625 downwards.
GGGATTTTGCGACGATTGGCGGCCAGCCCCTGTGCGACTTTGTCCCGAAGGCCCAGCAGGCGCGCGATTTTGACGCCCTGAGCAACCAGGTCAAAACAGCGGCGTACTCGATCATCGACAAAAAAAGGCGCCACGTTCTACGGCATTGCCGCCAGCCTGACTCGGCTGACCGCAGCGATTCTCAACGATGACCACGCCGCGTTTGCGATGTCCGTGCACCTGCAAGGGGAGTACGGGCTGCGCGACGTGTCGATCGGTGTGCCGGTGCTGCTTGGCGGCCAGGGGCTGGATCGCATTTTACAGTTGGACTTGAACAAGGACGACCTGGCCAAGCTGACCGAGTCGGCGCAGGTCCTGAAGGATAACCTGGCAACGGTGATTTAGCAGCTGGGTGGAAGGAATTTTATGCAGATCGATTATCACGATGTCTCGTTAACTTTTGAAACAGACGCCACGGTGTTCTCCCCGCGTGGCCTGGACCGCGGCACGGCGGCGATGCTCGACGTGGCCCAGCTGAAGGATGGGGGTCGCATCCTCGACTTGGGCTGCGGCTTCGGGTTCGTGGCGACTTTTCTGGCCAAAACGCTGCCGAACGCCGCGGTGACCGCGGTCGATGTCGACCCCGACGCGGTGCGACTGACCCAGCAAAACGCCGCGGCCAACGACGTCAGCGTGTGCGCGCTGGTCAGCGACGGCTGGGGCCAGCTCAACGGCCAGACCTTTCATGCGGTGCTGTCCAACCCGCCGTACCACACGGATTTCAAGGTGGCCAAGGGCTTCATCGAAGGCGCCCACCAGCATTTGACCGATTTTGGCAAGCTCTACATGGTGACCAAGCGCCGGACCTGGTACGAAAACAAGATCAGAAGCGTCTTCGGTTTTGTGCAGGTGACGGAGCAAGACGGCTACTTTGTGTTTTACGCGGAAAAGCGGCCGCACAAGCGCGTCATCAAGCCCAATAAGCACGGTCTATCGAAAAAGCTCGCCCGCAAGGAGGCCAAACAGCATCAGCATGCAAACCGCCAGTGAAATTTTTAACGCCATCATGGCTGATCCCCAAAACGCCGACTACACTAAGGCAGGGGTGAAGCCGCTGTACAAAATCGACCCCAACGCGCGGCTGCTCATCATCAGCCAGGCGCCCAGTCGCAAGGCCCAAGAAACCGAGAGCTTCTGGAACGACCCCAGCGGCGACCGCCTGCGCGATTGGATGGGCGTGACTCGCGAGGAGTTCTACGACACCGGCCGCATCGGCATCCTGCCGCTGGACTTTTACTATCCGGGCAAGGGTAAGTCGGGCGACCTGCCGCCGCGCAAGGGCTTTGCGGAAAAGTGGCACGCGCCGCTTTTGAAGTTAATGCCGCATGTGGAGCTGGCCCTGCTGATCGGCCAGTACGCCCAGCGCTACTACCTGGGCACGCGCCGGCAGAAGACGCTGACGGCGACGGTCCAGCACTACCAAGACTACCTGCCGCAGTATTTTCCGCTGGTGCACCCGTCGCCGCTGAACTACGGCTGGATGAAGAAGAACCCGTGGTTTGAGGCCGGCGTGGTGCCGGCGCTGAGGCAGCGGGTGCGCGGGTTGATTTAGGTGAAAGTTTAGTAGTTTTTTTTTCCTCAATTTT
>NZ_BBAJ01000143.1 GCF_001311195.1 Lacticaseibacillus camelliae DSM 22697 = JCM 13995 | reverse complement strand
GGCAAGGTAGTCCTTTGAAAACTGAACAAAGTTTCGTAAATGTGATAGGGCTTTTCAATGAAAGTTGAAAAGAATTAATTAACATGAGCGAAGTCAATTCGCAATAAACAACAAATCGAGCTATTCAAATAACTCATTTTATATGAGAGTTTGATCCTGGCTCAGGATGAACGCTGGCGGCGTGCCTAATACATGCAAGTCGAACGAGGCGTTGATGATTGACTGAGGTGCTTGCACCGAAGGATTTTATTAACACCGAGTGGCGGACGGGTGAGTAACACGTGGGTAACCTGCTTAAGTGGGGGATAACATTTGGAAACAGATGCTAATACCGCATAAACCCTTAGACCACATGGTCTTTGGTTGAAAGATGGCGTAAGCTATCGCTTTTGGATGGACCCGCGGCGTATTAGCTAGTTGGTAAGGTAACGGCCTACCAAGGCAATGATACGTAGCCGAACTGAGAGGTTGATCGGCCACAATGGGACTGAGACACGGCCCATACTCCTACGGGAGGCAGCAGTAGGGAATCTTCCACAATGGACGCAAGTCTGATGGAGCAACGCCGCGTGAGTGAAGAAGGCTTTCGGGTCGTAAAACTCTGTTGTTGGAGAAGAACACGTTTGAGAGTAACTGTTCAGACGTTGACGGTATCCAACCAGAAAGCCACGGCTAACTACGTGCCAGCAGCCGCGGTAATACGTAGGTGGCAAGCGTTATCCGGATTTATTGGGCGTAAAGCGAGCGCAGGCGGTTTCTTAAGTCTGATGTGAAAGCCTTCGGCTTAACCGAAGAAGTGCATCGGAAACTGGGGAAACTTGAGTGCAGAAGAGGACAGTGGAACTCCATGTGTAGCGGTGAAATGCGTAGATATATGGAAGAACACCAGTGGCGAAGGCGGCTGTCTGGTCTGTAACTGACGCTGAGGCTCGAAAGCATGGGTAGCGAACAGGATTAGATACCCTGGTAGTCCATGCCGTAAACGATGAATGCTAGGTGTTGGAGGGTTTCCGCCCTTCAGTGCCGCAGCTAACGCATTAAGCATTCCGCCTGGGGAGTACGACCGCAAGGTTGAAACTCAAAGGAATTGACGGGGGCCCGCACAAGCGGTGGAGCATGTGGTTTAATTCGACGCAACGCGAAGAACCTTACCAGGTCTTGACATCCTATGCCAACCTGAGAGATCAGGCGTTCTTCGGGGACATAGTGACAGGTGGTGCATGGTTGTCGTCAGCTCGTGTCGTGAGATGTTGGGTTAAGTCCCGCAACGAGCGCAACCCTTATGACTAGTTGCCAGCATTCAGTTGGGCACTCTAGTAAGACTGCCGGTGACAAACCGGAGGAAGGTGGGGACGACGTCAAATCATCATGCCCCTTATGACCTGGGCTACACACGTGCTACAATGGCCGGTACAACGAGTTGCGAACCCGCGAGGGTAAGCTAATCTCTTAAAGCCGGTCTCAGTTCGGACTGCAGGCTGCAACTCGCCTGCACGAAGTCGGAATCGCTAGTAATCGCGGATCAGCATGCCGCGGTGAATACGTTCCCGGGCCTTGTACACACCGCCCGTCACACCATGAGAGTTTGTAACACCCGAAGCCGGTGGGGTAACCTCTTTGAGGAGCTAGCCGTCTAAGGTGGGACAGATGATTAGGGTGAAGTCGTAACAAGGTAGCCGTAGGAGAACCTGCGGCTGGATCACCTCCTTTCTAAGGACAGATGCGTAAGCATCACGGAAACCTATCACATGAAACTTTGTTTAGTTTTGAGAGG
>NZ_BBAJ01000142.1 GCF_001311195.1 Lacticaseibacillus camelliae DSM 22697 = JCM 13995 | reverse complement strand
AAAATAAAATGAGTAGTATCCTTTACCTAGTGCGTCACGGTGAGACCCTCTTCAATGTCCAACGCAAAATTCAGGCTGGTGCGACTCACCACTAACTGCCCATGGAATCGCCCAAGCCAAACAACTCGCCACCTACTTTGACAGCATTCCACTTGACCATGCATACAGTTCCACTTCAGAGCGTGCCGTGGACACCGCTGATCTGATCGTTCACGGCCGATTGCCTGTGCGGCACCTCAAGGCTCTCAAAGAAATGAATTACGGAGTCTTCGAAGCGAAAGCCAAGTACTTAATCCGCCGTTGCCGAAAGACTTCGAGAACTTCTTTGTCCTGTATGGCGGCGAGTCTTCAAACACCACTGGGCATCGTCTGCTTAAGGCGTTAACCAACATTATGCAGCAACCGGATCACCAGAACGTGTTGGTTGTGTCCCACAGCGCGGCGTGCTACAACTTTTTGCGCCAACTGCAGGACCCAACTGACGTTCTCGCCAAAGGCTTACCCAATGGTGCAGTGCTGGTCTTCACTTTTGGCTCAACAGGCTTTCACCTGTTGCGAGTCGACCGGCAAAAGGCTGAAAAGCAGCTATGAATCAGGATTAGGAGGCCTTAGTTATGAAAAAATCTGCATTGGTCACCCCCGCAATTGGGGCTGCCGCCGTGCTTCTGGCCACACATCACAAATTCGTGAGTCGCATCGTGCTTGGCAATCTGCCAAATTATGCCCCAAGCGCTGCCACATTGAATCCCGCGTCACCCTTATATGGCAAGCACATCGTCTTTTTGGGGTCATCGATCACATATGGCGCTGGGGCCTTCGGTAAATCCTTCGTTGATGATCTCGCCGCCAGCGACGGCCTCATCGCAGATAAGCTCGCAATCTCTGGCACCACACTGGCTGGACCTGAAGCAAAAAGTTACATTTCCCGCTTGCACAACTTCCAACCCGAAACCACGCCTGATGCATTTGTCTGCCAGCTCTCCACTAATGATGGCCGCGCCGGAAAACCCGTCGGCACGGTGACTAAGCCTGGTACAACGGCGTTCGACACGACGACGACCATTGGCGCTATGGAAGCAATCATCACGGAGGTCAATCATGACTGGCATTGTCCCATCATGTTCTACACATGTCTGCGTAAACCCGATGCAAACTACGAACAACTAATTGACAGTCTCTATCAGCTACAGGAAAAGTACGGCTTTGCCATTCTCGATTTGCACCACGATAAAGCCTTGGCCAGTGCCACCAGCATGCAGCGGTTTGCGATGTTGGATGATGCACATCCCACTCAGTTAGGATATCTCAAGCTTTGGACCCCGCTTTTTAGAGCAAGTCTGACTAAGCTTTTGGCCCCGTAAATGATCCATATGACTGACCTGATCCGTAGACTTGAAAATCAACGCGGTCGCTTATCTTGCTTGAAAAAAAATTAATTGCATACATTTCGGCTCCTGAGCGTATGCATAGACAAAAAGGCGTTCATCATACAACTGATGAACGCCTTTCGTGTAGATTCACCTAAGGGGTACTAATACTTAACAGATTAATTCCAGATTAGTGTTCACGCTTGCGCAACTTACCAAAACCGAAGAAACCTGCAACCGCAGCGATAACGGCCATCCCTGCTGCTAAAACTCCTTGCGTAGACGCTTCACCAGTTTGCGGCAAGTTATCTTTCGAAGCTGCCTTTGCATCTTTACCATTCTTATCGGGGTTAACAGAACCAGTGTCACTAGAAACAGCTTCGGCAAGTGGCTGATCTGCCTCACCCTTGTCGCCGCTATCCACTGGTTCGCCCGTATCACCCTTGTCGCCGGTGCCCACCGGTTCGCCTGTGTCACCTTTGTCGCCAGTGTCCACTGGTTCACCTGTATCACCCTTGTCGCC
>NZ_BBAJ01000141.1 GCF_001311195.1 Lacticaseibacillus camelliae DSM 22697 = JCM 13995 | reverse complement strand
ACCGAAATTGGACGGTCGAGGAAGCGTACAAGACTTGGGAGAAGGAGGCTGCCAATCGTTTTGATCAACTGAAGTCGAATGAAGAAGAGCTTAATCGCATCTTTATTGATTTGTATGGGCTTCAGGGCGAGCTTAGTCCCGAGGTTAAAGATGAAGATGTGTCAGTCCGACATGCTGATCCTGAACGGGATATTCGAGCCTTCTTGTCCTACTTTGTTGGTGTAACGTTTGGACGCTACTCCATCGATGTTCCTGGTTTAGCCTTTGCTGGTGGTGATTGGGATGCAAGTAAATATAAGACGTATCAGCCAAATAGCGATAACGTCATTTTGCTAACGGATGATGATTACTTTGGAGACAATCGGGACATTATCCACCGCCTGAAGGAGTTTTTGACAGTAACCTTTGGAGGTGAACAGCTGTCAGAGAACTTGAGTTACATCGCGGCTCAGCTTAAAAAAAAGGGTAATACACCTGAGGAACAGATCCGCAATTACTTCATCGAGGACTTCTTCAAAAAAAGACCATCTATCAACCTACCAGAAACGTCCGATCTATTGGGAATTGAACTCAGGCAAAAAAAGCTGGTTTCAGGGCACTGATGTACTTACATCGCTACGATGAAAACACCATCGCTATGATTCGAACCTCATATCTGCATCCGCTTCAGGAGGCCTATAATCAGAAGCAAGATTCACTTCAGCAAATGAGAAATCAAGAAAATGGTTCACGAGAACAGGCGCTCCTGCAGCGACGTCTCGATAAGCTAGACAAACAGATTGCTGAACTGACGAAGTATGATGTCTTGCTTCAGCATGTTGCTAATCTTCACATTTCCTTGGATTTGGATGATGGGGTGGTTGCCAACTATCCGAAAGCCCAAGCGGGTGAGAAGTTGTTTACGCCATTAAAATAGAAACGAAAAGGGTCACGATTTGAAGGTCGTGACCCTGCTTTGTGCCGAGAGAAGTGCCAAATTATAGAGTGCTCAAAATGCTGATAATTTTATCATTGTCTTGGGCTTCCAGCTCTTTGATGATATGAAGGTACGTTGACTGTGTGGTAGAAATGTTGCTGTGTCCCAGTCGTTTTGAGACCGACAGCACACTGACGCCCTGATACAGCAGCACAGAGGCATGTGTGTGTCGCAGCCCGTGGAATGTGATTCTGGGGATATTTATGCTGTTTAACTTGTCAGTCAACACTTTGTTTATTTGTGCTGATACCGGCGCGATTCCGTCTGTGAGAAATAGTGGCGTGCTTCGTCCAATATTATTCGTTTCGATATGTTCCTTGACCAACTGGATAGTTCGCACATCAATCCGTATGGTTCGAATAGACGCCTGGTTCTTAGTCTTTTTAAATCCAGTCCGATATTTGTAGTCCCAAGTTTTGTTGATTCGTAGTGACTGGCTGATTGGATCAAAATCCTTTGGGGTGATTCCAAGAATTTCGGCATAACGCATACCTGTTACTGCTGCAATATAGATAATTAAATCTAATTTATTGGTTGGATCGAGACAGTGAATTAACTTTTGCCAGTCCTCATAATCGAGTGCTTTTCTTTTGGCGCGCACTGGTCGACCAGTGATCACAATTTTGCGGGTTGGATCAGACGTGATCACGTGGTCATCGAGTGCGTCTAGCAAGGCAGCTCTGATTTGCTTATGGAATGTAGCTACCGTACGGACTGCGTGTGTTTGCGCAAAAAGTTGATACGATCCTGGTAGACTGAACGGCTGATGTCTTTGAGCTTAATGTGACCGAAGATCTGCTTGATATGCTGTAGGGTGTTAGTGTATTTATTCAGCGTAATATCACTCACTGAGCCTTGTTTATAGAGTTTGAGCCAGCGTTCGAAGTAATCATCCAAAGATAATTCTGCGTTTCGATATTGTCGAACATCGACAAAATCAGTTCGAACTTTGCTGGCTGCCATTTCTGCATCGCTCTTCAGATGGAATCCAGAACGCCGAAGTTTTTTTTATATTTTCCATTGATGTCTTTGTATGAGATTTCATATTGCCACACTTCTCCACGTTTTCGATAACTGACCATAGTTTCCACTCTCCATTCATATTTTTCAAAAAGTTGGCGCATATTTGGCACTTAGTCCATAATGCCCGACTTTTTGGGGATGTGAGAGT
>NZ_BBAJ01000140.1 GCF_001311195.1 Lacticaseibacillus camelliae DSM 22697 = JCM 13995 | reverse complement strand
ATCAGCGTCAGCTTCGGTGTTTCTTCAGGAACCGTCGTCTTGTCAGGTGTGTAGCCGTCTAAGCTGGGGGTCACTTCTGCATAGTTGCTTGAAGGTGTCGCTGACGTGATTTTGCCAGTCACGTCATCGGTTGTAATCGTCCAGTTGACGGTCTGAACATCTGACTCAGGAGCGCCATCCTTCTTACCATTAATTGTGTACTCGATGGTCCGAGTCGTGATGGCAGTGGACTCACTCTTGCCATGCTTAAAAGACACAGTAAACGTCTTCCCGTCATCTTCAAGAGCAAAGGTGAACCCATCTGGAATGTCATCTTTATCGAGTACATAACCTCGTTGTTCAATATCGGCAATCGCCTTATTAACGTCATCAAGGCCATTGACTTCGCCAGTCTTGCCAGTGATCTGTTTTGCTTTTTGGATTTCGTTACCAGTTGTCCCATCAACAAACTTGACAGTTGCGCTGTATGCTTTTTGAACATAGACAACCACATGAGTTTCGTTGCTGCTCGTGATGATCTGAGTCGTCTTCGCACCTGGGTCAACCAAGCTGTAGCCCTGGTCCGTCACCTTCTGAAGCGCATCCCGATAAGGTGTCGTTTCTTGAATGGTGACCGAGTGATTCAACTTGCCTTTGATTGCAGCCTGTCCCACAACGTTATTCGTGTTATCTTTATCAACAAAATCTACGTTGAGGGTGCCAACCGCATTATAGTGAAAACTGTTAAGTTTGAAAGTCTGAGCCGAATGCGCATCCCCTGTCGAAGCGCCAATGAAGAAGGACACTAGATGGTCTGCAGGAATGAAATCGGAGATGTTTTCCGTCCAAGTCAGGGTGTTAGCAGGAATAACGGTTTGCCACCAATCATCGCTTACACCTTGAGGTCTAGTCAGTGTCACTTTCAACGTATGACTGGCCGCATCATAGTGAACGTGCAAACCCGTATAAGACGAATCGATTTGTTTTGCAGAGTGCGCGTCGGTATCAATCGTGACACCGTTCGCATCAGTGTTCACGAATGCGCCAAACGCAGCCATGCCCTTCGGATCAGCGCCAAAATATGGTACGCCTGCGGGATTACGGTCATCGTCCTGTCCCACACCACCGTTGTAGTATGTGTCCGCTTTCCAGCCGAACGCGCCTGGCAAAGTGGCAAAACCAAGAGAACCACCCTTTTGGCCAACCTGATCAGTGCTGCCGGTGTGGAAACCAATTGATACCCCATCACCTTTTGAAACATTGATGGTGGCGTCCATATCAAAATCATAATCAAGGTCGATCTGAGTGTTCAGAGTTAAGTTACCTGATTGATTCTCTAAATCAGGTGTCAGCGTCACGATGGCAGATTGATCATCCGCCGACGTGGCAATCGAGGCGTTCCCATTGGCTTTAAAATTAGCATCGAGAGTCTTGCTAGAGCCATCCAGGTTCTTATTCTCGCTGTCATCAGTCGCTGCATCACTGGTTGCTGCATCACTAGAAGGTGCAGCGCTTTGGCTACCGTCTGTAGTCGGATCAGCAGATGTGGCATCTACGAACGCTTTTTGAGTAGGCGCAGCGTCAGGCGTTGCCGCCTTACTTGCTGCCGAGGTTGCTGTCAGCGGAGCAGCGCTGCTTGCAGCCGGCGCAGCGGAACTAGTTGAATCAGTCGCCGAAGAACTGGCCGAGTCAGTTTGTGCTGCGGCAGCACTCGGCGCCTCAGAAGCGGCGCTCGCAACTTGATCCGGGACCTGTTGGGTCGCCGTCACTGCGGCGTCATTCGTTGCAGCGGACACACTCTGGCCGCCAACGGTCGAAATCCCGATGCCAAGCCCGAAAGCAGCAATGCCCGCAACCAACCATTGTCTGCCGGCTTTATACATCTTGAAATGTACCTTAATCTCCCGATTGTTCATAATTTTCCCCCATATTTTATAAAAAAGAAGTGACTTATAGATAATATCTATAGCTACGTTTTCAATTATACGGGGTAGGAATATATAAGCAAATTAGAATGCTAAAAATTCATCGTCAACTACAAAAATTTTGTTTCTTTTATTTGCGATGTGTTCATTGCTGGAGCTGTTCAGGGTTGAAGGCCGACTTTCGTCAATGTGTTCTTTCCGAACGGCATAAATCCACATTTATCAAGGCGTCAATCGTCAAATCACCTCAATTTT
>NZ_BBAJ01000139.1 GCF_001311195.1 Lacticaseibacillus camelliae DSM 22697 = JCM 13995 | reverse complement strand
CGCAAGCAAGGCAGCCAGTGAAGCAGCGGAGAGCGCCGCGATTTCAGAAGCCAATTCCATTGCCCAAAGCGAGGCAGCGCAGAGCGCCGCGATTTCAGAGGCTAACTCTATTGCCGAAAGTAAAGCGGCCAGTGAAGCGGCGGAGAGCGCCGCGATTTCCGAGGCTAACTCCATCGCCGAAAGCAAGGCAGCTAGTGAGGCAGCCGAGAGCGCCGCGATTTCCGAAGCCAATTCCATTGCCGCAAGCAAGGCCGCTAGTGAGGTCGCCCAGAGCGCCGCAGCTTCCGAGGCCAAATCAACTGCCGAAAACAAAGCGCCGAGTAAAGGTGCCCAAAGTATTGCAGTATCCGGGACCAATCCTCTTGGCAAAGTAATCGCTGCGGCAAAGCCAACGACACCGGCACCTCGCGCAACCAGTCCTAAAGCACCTGTCGCTCAGAATCAGGCTGTCACTCCAGCGGCGGCCAAACAAACGCGGCGGATCACAGTGATTGTTGTCGATGCCGATACTGGCAAACCGCTTCAAACCGATTTGATTGCCGGGGTACCAGGCGAGCCGATGACGTTCAATTTTCATGAACTCACGCAGTCACTAGTAGAAGCTGGCTACGCGGTCCTGATCAACCCAGCCACCGATTTAACTCGCTTTCCAGCAGCCGACCAGACGGTGGTCATTACAGTCAAGCACGTGGTGGCTGCCGCACTTGCTTCAGGCCTGCCAAGCGAGTACCAGGCGCTGGTACCAGAACTGGCTGGCGCAAAAACCAACGCAGCCCAGCAGAATCGCCGGACTACTGAACAATCTAGTCAAGCGCAAATCACCAACCTGTTCCAAGGTGAGCGGCTGAACCGGCAAATGGTCTATGCACCATTTTCAATGTCGCTTCAGCAGCATCACGGCAACGGCGGGGGCGCACCGAATCCTGCGGCTGGCGCAGCCATGTTAGCGGCTTACTGGGAAAGCCTCTCGGGCGTGATCAACTTCGGCATTCAATCCTAAGCACAGTAAAGGGCAAATCGCTAATCGAAACGATTTGCCCTTTTTCGTGTCTAGACAAAAAAAGCGGCCAGCGCCGCACTCCTCCCCGAAGTGTGTCACTGTACGCTTTCTGCCAACTCTTCAGTCGGTTTGCCCAGATATTGGTATTCTGCAGCCTTACGCAAGGCCACTGCTTCATCAAACGTCTGACATGACTTGAGAAGCACGTAGCGGCCTTGATACCGGAGCCGCGCAAACCAACGGTTATTGGCCGGATTATAAGAGACACCCACTACACCAGACTTATTGCGCTTGCTTTTGACCAATGAATTCAGCGAAATCCCATCATCATTCGTCAAATCACGCCCATGCGCGTGCTGGTGTGCCCTGAAGGCCGGATTTAACGCCGCGCGTTGCCGAGCGACGTCCCGACGCAAGCACCCACAACTGCGCACTTGGCCTGACCGCAGCCGATACCCGTCGACTGTGACCGTATTACCGCAAGAACACTGGCATTGCCATACCGCATTCCCGTTCTTGGCTGTCCCTGCTCGCCTGAGCACGGTCAACCGACCAAATTGTTCACCTGAGAGATCTTTCACTCGCATCGTTTTTCCCTCCTTGCTCCTATGCTTATATTCTAAGGGGGGAACTGCGGACCAATTCTCCGCGATTTTTGCTATTTTGACAAAACGCGGAGACTCCAGCTTTGTACACACGAAAATGTAGTGCACCACAGGCATTGCGTAGTATTGTTGCCAGCACGACAAGACACCAAAAGGCCCACCCTTCATGCACGTCAAGTGTGCGTGAAGCGTGGACCTTTCGTCATACTTTAATTACCGATCTAGCTTGCGCTTACGATCAACTAGCCTAATAGGGAAAGTAACGAAACGCCTAACAGTGCCAAACCTGCAGCATTTTGATCACCGGTCTTCGGCAGTGTCTTACTCTGCTTAGCCGGCGCCTTTACAACACTTGCTGGCGCACTCGGCTTTGGTGTCGACTCGCTGGTCTTTACAGGCTGCATGGTCTCGGTCTTACCGGTGTGGTCAGTGTTTGCTTTGCCACCCTCAGGCTGGCCGCCTTCTGGATTGGCGTTGCCACCTGGGTTCGTGTTGCCGCCTGGGTTAGTGTCGCCACCCGGGTTCGTGTTGCCGCCTGGGTTTGTGTCGCCACCTGGGTTCGTGTT
>NZ_BBAJ01000138.1 GCF_001311195.1 Lacticaseibacillus camelliae DSM 22697 = JCM 13995 | reverse complement strand
TGATTAATAAATATAGAAGCTGGGATATGTATGTTTAAGCGTATCAGCAAATTATCGCTTCAAAATAAGATGCACGCATTGATTTATGCGTTGGTCATCGTTGAAGCAATGCTCTTGCTGCTCATGGGAATCGTATATGTTCGGATGCTAACATCCGAAACATATGCGCGAAATCGTGTTCAGTTATCTGCCTTGTCCACCGATCTTCAGAATGAGTTTGCCGAGGTTGATAATCTTGTCACCCGGTTTCATGAAGATGCAGGCGCACAGGTTCATCTAGAAAGGGCTGAGAATGACAAATTGAGCGCATATCAACGAGAATTAGCAAGACTCGATTTGTCCAAAGACATAGGCAGCATTGCTGCTACTTCACGTGTAAACTCCTGGACTATCATGATGATCGAGGTCACCGCATGGTCGGGGGTAATGGCTTAGATAATTACATCAAAGGGTATTCCACTAAAGATTACCTGAGAACGGTAGGTAACGATTCTAAGAAAGCAAAGTGGATATTCGGCCCAGACAATAAGGCCGTTTACGTCCACAATTTGTTTGACACACATGATTTAAGCATGAAACATATTGGAACTGTAGTCTTTACTATTGATTTGTCCTTTATACAGCAATTTATGAGCGACTCAGGGCTCTTTTCAAGACAAGATTTTATAGTTATCAAACGTGACAACCAGTACTATTTAACCAAACCTAATTTGGCACATTCTGTGAAATCGGGTCTTAGATATCACGGCCCGAATCAACAGAGGTTAACTTCAATTAACGGTATCGGTTATTATCTATTTAGTAAAGCACTCAATTTAGATAACACATCATTTACTGTTCACTACTATATCGTGAATGAACAAATAATTAGGAAAATAGTAACGGCATCTTTTATATTGCTGTTAGTGATACTGCTTATATTGATAATAAGCAGTAATATTGCAAATTATTTATTGCGGCGCTTAATTTTGCCAATTGATAATCTTGCCCGTAATATGCAAGATTTTAAGACGGCCGATGATTTACCTCGACTGAGAGAAAGAGCAGAGAAAGCTAATACGTTCCATCGGTCGGACGAGATTGGGACATTATACAGATGCTTTCAACGACTCATGTCAGAGATTGATCGACTTGTTGTCAAGGATTACCAGTCTCAATTGTTGACCCAAGAGATGGAAAACAAGTACCTAATGGCTCAAATTGACCCACATTTTTTTATATAATACGTTGAATTCAATCAACTGGATTGCGTTGAGCCACGGCGATGAAGAGGCTTCTGAAGTTGTGACGTCCCTTGCTCTCCTTTTACGCGAGAAAGCCGATGCCAAGACCCAGTCGACCACTCTAGAACAGGAATTGAATATTGTTAAGGCTTATGTAAAGATTCAAAGTGTACGTTTTAGAGATCGCTTGCGCTTTAGTTTAATGATTCCCGAAACGATGGCCACGCAGAACGTTATTGTTCCTAAATTGATCATTCAACCCATTGTAGAAAATGCAGTGAAATACGGTGTGGAGACGACGGATAGACCGGTTGTTGTCAGAGTTTGCCTCCGGATTGAGAACGCTCATTTAATAATTACAGTTTTCAATGATGGTAAAGGATTTAATCCCGCCGCGTTTCAGTCGGAGTCAACCGGTGTGGGCTTGCATAATATTTCCTCACGACTGAAGCTTAAATTTGGCAGTGAGGCCGGCCTTCACGTCGAATCTGCGGTCGACTCTACAACGAGTGTCAAAATTTGGTTGCCGTACGCTAAGAAGGGAGAGGTGAGTCTTGGCTAAAGCCAGCTTGATTATTGTTGACGACGAGCAACTCAACGCTGATGGTATACGCATGTTGATTGAGCACAGTCACTTAGCGGTTACTATCGCAGGGGTATTTTATTCAAGCACTGCCGCCTTAGAGTATCTGGACAGGAATCGTGTTGATATTATAGTCACTGATATCCAAATGCCTCAGATTAGCGGACTTGAATTAGTCCGCCACATTAAGAAAAGCAATCCAAGTGCCGAAATCATAATCTTTACTGGGTACGGAAGTCTCGCGTACGCGAAAGAGGCAATGAAGTATGGCGTAAGGTATTTTCTGGAAAAACCGGTCGCGCCTGAAAAGCTATCGGCGAGCGTGAAAGGCTGTCTTGAAGACTATCGACGACATAAACAGGAAAAGTTGCTTCAGCTAAAACAAATGATAGAGAATGTCTTGCTTGATGAGCAGGATCTCTCTAGGGTCAAGGATGTACCTTTTACCGTAGTTAGCCTTGAGGAGAACCAGTTTGAACGAGTTCGAACACCACTTGAAGGGTATTTCGAGGCTGCGGAAGCCATTTTTGTCCGTGTTTCTCACAGCGGGCAGATTATGTACTGTGTGTACGGTCGATTAAACCTTGAGACACCAATGATTCAGATTGAGCACCTCAATTTT
>NZ_BBAJ01000137.1 GCF_001311195.1 Lacticaseibacillus camelliae DSM 22697 = JCM 13995 | reverse complement strand
CTGCAGCTTCGCTGTAGGAGTGCTTGCCCTTGGTCACGTACTCGACCACTTCAATTCGCTCTTCGAATGTTGTTTTCCGGCTCATAGGGGGGACCTGCTTTCTGAACGGCGATGCCGTCAAAGTCTTGTCCTCATTATACTTGGAAATCCATCTGCGGAGTTGTGCCGACGAGCGAAGACCGAAACGCATGGTCAGTTCAGTCAACGTACCTTCACCAGCTTGATAAGCCAACACCGCTGCCAGTTTGAGCGATGATGTATAGTGCTTATTCTTCCTAGCTTCACTGAGGCCTTCAAGACCATCACGCTCATATCGCTTCTGCCATCGAGCTAGCAGGCAATGACCCAGACTGTGTTGACGCTCAAATGTCGTGGCTCCAAGACCTGACTGTCTGGAATCGTCCAGAAGAGCTAACTTCTCCTCTGCTGTGTACCTTGATCTAGGCATACAAATATCCCTCCATGATTGTCAGATGAATTATGATATTTCATCTGACAACCACAAAGGGATTATCGCAGTTCACCATCGGTGAGGCAAGCGAACTTTTTTTGGTTAGTCTTCAGGACGTTGGCTCGGTTGCACTAGCGGGTTGGCCCAGTGGTTGATGGGGCCAAATTTGTGGCCAACGGGGATCTCGTGCGCAATCGCCGTGTCGACAAAATGCTTGGCGAGGCGAATCGCATCTTCCAGATCAGTGCCTTTACCCAGCTCGGCGGTGATGACGGCACTCAGCGTATCGCCGGTGCCGTTTTTGCGCTCAGTGTCATAGTACGGGCCGGTGAGCCAGAAACTCTTGCCCGAATCCAGCAGCACGTAATCGCTGACTTCGGTTTGGGACGCGGAATCGTGACGGCCTTTGAGCATGACGTTCTTAGCGCCCATGTCATGGATCGCCTCAGCAGCCTTGATGATGGCGTCCTTGTCGGTCAGCTTCATCCCAGTCAGGTGCTCAGCCTCGTAAAAGTTCGGCGTGATCACATCCGCCATGGGGATGAGGACGGTTTTCAGCGTCTCGAACGCTTCGGTTTCCAGCAGCATGTTGCCGTGCTTGGTGGAAATCACCGGATCGAGAACGAGCGGCCCGAAATCGTATTGCTTTAGGTTGGCCGCGACGTCCTTGATCACGGCAGAATCGGCCAGCATCCCAGTCTTGGCGGCCCGGATCTTAAGGTCCTCCCCGACGGCCTTGAACTGGCTATCGATGAACGACAGCGGCATTACCTGACTATCGTGAATGCCGTAAGAGTTGCCCGCCACGGCGGCGGTCAGAATCAGCGTACCGTACGTGCCGCGCATGAAGAAACTGTGCAAGTCGGCCTGAGCGCCTGCACTGCCATCGCTGTCAACACCGGCGATGGTCGCCACTTGTGGTAATTCGTTTGCCATTTTCTCGCCCCTTCGAATCAGTATCGTTCCTAATTGTACAAGGCTAAGCAAAATAAGCAAACAAAAAGCGCCGATAACGGCGCTTTTTTTCGGTTTTAGTTGAATGCGCGGCGCTGCGGCAGGACCGCCTTGAGCCACTCGCCAAAGAACGGGTACTGGTGGTTCAGTTCCATGACGTGCACTGTTTTCTCCGGGTAGTGCAAGACGATCCGGTTGTTCTCCGTGTCCAGCTTGATGCTGAGCACGTTGTGGTTCGGCAGGTCAAGGGCATAGGCGCCACGGCCAGCCTGGCGCATCAAGATCGCGTTGTTAGAGGCAATCACGAACAATTCGTCCAGCGCCGGGGAATTTTCGGCGGCGCGCACGTTGACCTGCAGGCGAAGGTGGGCGCCGACCAATTCGTTCGGAATGGTCGTGGAGGCCCAAGTCAGGGTGTCATCGACCGTATCGTCGGCGCCGAGGTCCTTCCAGTCATGCCCGTTGTCATCGAGCACCTGATAGCTGATCACGCTGCCGTGATCCAGCGGCACGGCCAGCTTGATGTTGCCAGACGATTTGATTTCCACTGTGGTCGATAGCGGCTTGGAGTTGTCGAACTTGGTGGCAAAGCTCAGACCATCCACCGGCTGCAGAACGGTTTCGTCGATGGTGGCAAAGCTGAGGTCCGCCGTGTACAGGACTTTGATCATTGCCGCCAGAGCCTGCAGCTCGCCGTCGGTGTAACCCAGTTCGGGGTCTTTGGCGGTGATTTGGAGCAGCGTCGGCAGATTCTTGGCGATCAGCCGGCCGTTGGGGGTCAGTGCACCGTCAATGGTTAAGAGTTCAGTGTTTTTGTCGGGGCTGGCGAGGTAAACCGTAATGGTACTGTGGTCACCGTCGCCCACTTTGGGCTCGAACCACAGCCGCTCGGCAAAAGTGGTGTCGATTTGCTTGCTGGCGCGCAGGGTCTCCAGCAGTTTATCAGCCATCAGCGCAGTGTAGCTGAGTGTTTCCGCCTGAATCGCCGGCAGATTGCCTTGCCACAGCGGATCGTTGCGCAGGAAGGCCATGCGCTTGCTGTAAGCGATGGTGATCTCGTCGCGCGCCTCTTTCGCGTTCAGCGCGCTGGTGGTGATTTTAACTAACTCGTGATCTTTAAAATTAAGCATTTGCCTGCTCCTCCTTCAGCTCCAATGCCCGCATGAAGTCATCCTGCAGGCTGCCCAGAATCGTTTTCAAACTGGTCGAACGGAACGTGTAGTTGAGAAGTGAACGGACTTT
>NZ_BBAJ01000136.1 GCF_001311195.1 Lacticaseibacillus camelliae DSM 22697 = JCM 13995 | reverse complement strand
GTCGACATCAAGGTCGAAACCAACGGCTCTGAAGGCGTCAAGCACAAGCTGACCGCCGCCGACATCGACGCCGCGGTCGGGGTCATCATTGCCGCCGACAAGAAAGTCGACATGCCGCGGTTTGACGGCAAGCACCTGATCAACCGCCCTGTCATCGACGGCATCAAGAAACCCGATGAACTGATTCAGGACACCCTGGACGAAAAAGGGCCGGTCTTCCACGCAGCCGGCGGCCACACGGAAGCGGCTGCGGCCGATGACGGCGACGAAAAGAAGACCCTCTGGAGCCGCATCTACGCCGATCTCATGAATGGCGTTTCCAACATGCTGCCGTTTGTCGTTGGTGGCGGGATCATCATGGCCGTGTCCTTCATTTTTGAAAATGCGTTCGGTGCCAAGTCCCAGTGGTTCACCTTCACCAACAACCTCGGCAACTACGCATTTTCCTTCCTGGTCCCGGTCCTGGCCGCCTACATCGCGGTGTCGATCGGTGACCGCCCGGCGTTGATGCCAGGGTTTGTCGGTGGTTACATGGCCACGATCGCCGCCGCTTCTGTCGTTCACGCGCAGAACGCGGCCGGCTTCATCGGCGGTTTAGCAGCCGGCTTCATCGCCGGCTGGATGATTGTCGGCCTGAAGAAGCTCTTTGCCGGCATGCCGCACTCCCTGGACGGCCTGAAGACCATCCTGTTCTACCCGGTCATTGGGCTGGCGCTGATCGGCCTGATTATGTTCTTCGTCGTCAACCCGATCTTCGCCTTCCTCAACGGGGCCTTGATCAACTGGCTTGAAGGCATGGGTACCGGCAATGCCATCCTCGTCGGAACCATTCTTGCCGCCATGATGAGCATCGACATGGGCGGCCCCTTCAACAAAGCCGCTTACACCTTTGCCATTGGCGTTTACCAGGCTTCCGGCTTCAAGGACGGCCGCTGGATGGCCGCCGTCATGATCGGTGGGATGATCCCGCCGCTGGCCATTGCGATCGCCGCGACCTTCTTCCCGAGCAAGTTCACCAATACCGAGCACTCCTCCGCCATGTCGAACTACGTGCTGGGCCTGACCTTCATCACTGAAGGCGCCATCCCGTTTGCCGCAACCGACCCGGTCCACGTCATCGGCAGCAGCGTCATCGGCTCCGCCATTGCCGGCGGACTGACCCAGCTGTTTCACGTCAACGTCCCGGCGCCCCACGGCGGCATCGTCGCGTTGGCCCTGACCAACCAGAAACTTGGCTTTATCGTGTCGCTATTGGTCGGCACCGCCATTGCGTCCCTGATCCTCGGCTTCTGGCGGCCAAAAGCCAAAGAGAACGCCTGACCAAAGATCGCGATGATCTCGTTCCCTGGTTGAAAAACATCTGAAACCGTGTCGCTCTCTCCTGATGTGAGAAGCGACACGGCTTTTTCTATGGCGCACCGCTAAATGCGGCCAAAATTTGGTACGATGGGGCCAGTCAAACTGATCAAATTACGGAACCAGTCACGAAGATGCTGCATAGAGGCTCTGGCTCCGTTCACTCACACCATCAACTGGAGGTCCGCTCATGACTTCTCGCCTGTTTCAACCACTCACCAATGCCTAGCTCAACACGGTCGTGACCCAACATTTTCCGCGCGCAGGACAGTTTCAAAGCCGCCTGGCCAGTGGCGGTTTGTTCAACACCTCATACACGCTCACGTTGGCTGACGGTCAGCGCTATATGCTAACCGCAGGGCCTGTGAACCGCGACCTCCTGATTCCTTACGAGCGGCACCTGATGCCAGGCGCCGTCGCCGCTTACGCTCTACTGCAGCAGGTCCATTTGCCGTGCCCGGAAGTGGTGGCGCAAGCAGATGAGAGTTCCTGCATACGCCGTAGCTACCTGCTCACCAGATACATCCCCGGCAAACCATTGAACTCACCGGACGTCGCACCCAATGCCAGGGATGCCCTTTACCGACAGTTTGGGGCCTACATGAAACGAATGCACGCCATCACCGCACCCTGCTTCGGGCGGCTCAGCGATACTGCTGCTGGCCGCGGCTTCACCGAATGGAACACCTTTATCCAGATGACCATGCGCACGGCGTTGAAGCTCCTGGTCGGTCATGCGCTGCTGGACCAATCAGACGCGCAGCAGCTATTTGCCAGATTTGATGAGGCGACCCCACTCTTCAAGAACATCACCAAGCCGGCGCTGGTCCATGCAGATTTATGGGAGCCAAACATCTTGGTGTCAGAGGACGATCAGCAACTGGCGGCAGTCATCGATGCCGACCGCGCACTCTTTGGCGATCCAGAGTTTGACTTTCCTTCAGACTGGCTGGCGCGGACTAGTTTCTTCTCCGGATACGGTAAACCACTCAGCACCGACCCTGCAGCTATACGCCGCCGACAGTTCTACCACCTCGTGTACCTGGCTCAAGACGCCTATGTCTGGGCTGTGGAATATGCGGACCAGTCCGAAGCAAGGCGCTGCCTAACCGAACTCATGGACATTAGCCACACGCTAGCAAACTAATCAAGGTGTGCTAATCTGACCGAATCAGCGCTTTTTATCGAGTCGTATTGCTTGGCGCGGCCAGGAACAGGCCCTAAACTGAAGCCATCTGAAAAAGGGAGGCTGATCTTCATGCAAGCTTTTGGCTTTGAACTCAAGCACGGCGCGACCGTCCTTTCGGCGCGCACCCTGCCCGACCTCACCCCGGCCGCCGATGAGGTGATCATTGACGTTCAGG
>NZ_BBAJ01000135.1 GCF_001311195.1 Lacticaseibacillus camelliae DSM 22697 = JCM 13995 | reverse complement strand
AACTAAAATGAAACCGATATTTACCGAATTTTTGCATGAGGCAGCATTTGCTTTTCACAATAATGGAGGAGCTTTTGATGTTGAGCATTCCAGGCGTAATCGATACATCACGGGGATGAAGAAAAAGACCGCTGATGATGCCCCGCGGGTTGGTGGTTTTCCGTTGCATTGGAATTATATGCTGACAGGCAAGGGCGGCAATCAAACTCGCGAAGACGGATATATGAACATCGTCGGTGTTAATGTTGGCTATATATATAAAGACGACAAGTTTCAAAGTTTGACGGTTAGCTTCTATTCAAAAAAATAAGAGACGTGAGCAGTTAGAAGCGATACCTGTTGAAGCTGACTTCCCCACTGATGAAGAAATTCAAAGCATTTTGATCAAGTTCTGGGAGGAAGTCGACGCTCGATACGTTCCTGCTAAGGACCAAGGTGTTGACAGCGAGGTTGAGAAGTATGTACAAGCACTGAAAGAATCAAAGAACGTTATTTTTCATGGGGCACCTGGGACTGGTAAGACCTTTTTGGCGAAGATGGTTGCAGCGGACATTGTCAGCAACGGAGCTACAACCGACCTGACAACTTTATCACCTGATTTGCAAAGCCATATCGGCTTTGTGCAGTTTCACCCTAGTTATGACTACACCGATTTCGTTGAAGGTTTGCGGCCAGTCGACGGAGATAATGGCCAGATCAACATACGGTGGCAACCTGGGGTGTTTTATAAGTTTATTAATGCTGCACGGGAGCAAAAATCAAACCCTGAGGCTACTTTTGATGCTTCCTGGGATCGCCTATTGGAGCTGATTGACTCCAAGGGTTTTATCATTGTCCCTAATGCCCTGCGGGGAGAGTTTGGTGTTGAACTGAACATCACTGGGGATGGTCTCGCCACGCGCACGTACCAAAGTGAATATGGTCAAGGCGAATGGCTTTCTGGAAAGGGTAGGTTTTACAGCCACAATCAGATGTACAGGGTCTACCGTGCCTGCCTGGTGTACCGGCGGGTGGCCATGATAATTATCGCAAGGCGATTCTCAACTACATGATTGATCACGTTGGTCTGATTCTCTACAACAAATTAGACTCTGCCAGCCAGGCTTCCTATGTTTTCATCATTGACGAAATTAACAGGGGAGAACTTGGAAAAATCTTCGGGGAGCTTTTTTTTATTCTATCGATCCAGGTTACAGAGGTAAAAAGGGTACAGTTCAGACACAGTACGCCAATTTGCACCCTAAAGACACACCAGAGTTTTATGTTCCGGAAAATGTCTATATTATCGGGACGATGAATGATATTGATCGCTCGGTAGACACTTTTGACTTCGCTATGCGGCGGCGCTTCAGGTTCCTCAATATCGATCCCAAGGATTGCAGTTCCATGCTCGGTGAACTGAAAGAAAAGACTGCAGAGGCAAATATGCGGATGAATCGCCTAAACAAGGCCATCATCGAGCATCCCGAACTGAACGAAAACTATCAGATTGGTCCCGCGTACTTTCTTGAGCTTGCGACCCTCTCCCCAGAACAACTCTGGCAAGATTACCTTGAGCCACTACTGAAGGAATATCTTCGTGGGACAGTTGATGAAGATCAAGCCATTGAGAGATTTCATGAGGCCTATGAGGGCGTAGCTAGTGAAAATTGAGGATAATTCTAAGATCTCTGAAGGTGAATTGGCTGCTATCCCTAAGTTGGCCAAAACGCTTACAAATACACCGCTAAGCGAGCTGATTGAGGCTGGGGTCTTTCTCTTGCCCGCAGAGGCGACACAGTTGAGAAACTCTAGTAAGGACCAATACATCTTAAAGCATGATTCCCGCGGATACTGGACGAGCAACATCATGGGATTTTTTTAATTATGAAGCCGAGAATCTGACAATTACTTCTTGGTTTGCGACAGCCCAAAATGATTATTTTCTTAATTACTTGTTGGCACGTGTGTTGCGCTTGCCAGCAGTATTCCATGGATTTGTTCCCGCAGAGGCACAGGACCACTTGCTAGACATGTTACCCTATGTTTTTGCCGCGTATTTACGGGAGGCAATGCGAAAAGGACCCTATCGCTGTTATGTGGAGACTATTGAGCGGGATTCCAATGTACGAGGACGAATTGATCTCAATTCTCAAATACAGACAGGCAACTGGTATGATGGAAAAATTGTGTACCGACGGAGAGAATTAGTTGCGGATAATTTTGTCATGCAATTGGTTAGGTTGGTGATTGATCAGCTGGCCGGACGCAAATCATTGGTGCCTTTGTTACAAACAATTAGGCCAGAAGTCGCGCAAGTACGTGAGTTGACGTCATCTTGTCCTGGTAGATTATCACGTTTGATTTATCAAAACCTGCAGCGACCAGTGCGACACGCCTATTATCATGAGTACCGGCAGTTGCAACGGCTGGCAATTTTGATTGCCACTCATCGTTCGGCATTACTAGGAGCCGGCAACAGAAGACTAATGGGTGTGGCTTTTGATGGTGCATCGCTTTGGGAAGAATATCTGGCGCAGATATTGCCAGCTGGTTTTGAACATCCTAATAACCGACTTCAAAAAGGCGGACGTCCGCTCTTTGAAGAGTATCAGAGCGGAAGTCGAATAGGGCGTGTCTATCCGGATTATATTGGAAGTGTGGATCACCGTGCAGTCGTAGCTGACGCCAAATATAAGCCTATGGGAAATATCGGCGGGGATGATTATTTCCTCAATTTT
>NZ_BBAJ01000134.1 GCF_001311195.1 Lacticaseibacillus camelliae DSM 22697 = JCM 13995 | reverse complement strand
TGAAGGCGGCCATCGGAATTTACCACCTCTGCCAAACTTTTTACCACCTTCTGCCACGAATGTTACCACCTTGTGCCAACACTTTACCACTTGAAATGCCCACCGGTCTTACTTGACCAGTGGGCATCGTTGTCATCTATGCTTCTTCTTCGTCCTCTTCCAAGAATCGGTTGATCAATTTGACGCCGATTTTCACCAGCTCGTCGTCGGAGATTTGTTCATCGCTTTGCCAGATGGCATCAAGCAAGGCACCTTCAAGCTCAATGAACTGATCCTCACTCATCTTCAGTCCCATATAATATCCGGCGACACGGCGTTCTACTTCTTCATTAATCATCTTGTCCACCAATCCCGTAACGTTCACGCATCGATTTCTTTCCGTCGATTTCAATGTGGTAGGCCGTATGCACGATCCGGTCAAGAATCGCATCCGCAATCTGTGATTGTCCGAGCTTCTCATGCCAGGCCCGTGGTCCGAATTGCGAACAGAAGATGGTGGCGCGTTGCCCTGCGCGGCGTTCCATTAACTCTAGAATGAAGGTCGCTTGTTCTTGAGATACCGCAGTCAATAACCATTCATCGATAATCAGAAGATCATACTTGCCGTATTTGATCAGGATCTTTTTGAAGTCGCCATTCGCTTCATTCTTGGCGACGAGTAGGTCGTCCATGAGCTCTGGCAGCCGCACGTAACGTACCTTGTAGAACTGGCGGCAGGCCGCAATACCAAGTGCCGTCGCCAGCCAAGTTTTGCCGTTTCCAGACGCCCCCATGATCAACACGTTGTGGTGAGCCTTGATGTAGGCACCGGTGGCGAGTTTCGTGATGACGTCTTTGTCCAACTGACGGTCTGGACTGTAGTCAATGTTGCTGATGGAAGGCGCAGTGGTACTGAATCCAGCGTCTTTGATCAGGCGTTCTAGCTTGTTGTTCTGACGCGTGTCATAGGCGGCGTCGATCAATAACTCTAGACGATCCTCAAAGCCCATTTGCCGAATATTTTCGATATGTTCTTGGTTTGCTAAGGCCTCGACCATCGATGTAAGCCGCATTTCGTGCAATTTCCTAGTCGTTTCTTGATTGATCATGACCGACCCTCCCAAAGTATTCAGCTCCACGAGTGAAGCCATAGTCGTTTTCAACGTTCTTGTTTGCCAGTGCCTCTGGCGTTTTCTTCTTCTGATTGATCAACACCCGCTCAATAATGCGAGTGGTAGGCACTTGGGCGACCTGCTGCACCTCGCCGCAGGCGAACTCGAGTTGCGTTGCGCCATATTTTTTTCGCCAGCTTTTGAAGGCTTAAGATTGTGTGTAATGCTTGTCGCTCAGGATTGTGATTGAGTAAATCTTCCACAAGCGCACTAATGTGTGGACCGACGGTCGCCGCCCATGTCCGACTCGATTCGGCGGTGTGTGAGACGTATAACTTGTGTGCCTCTGGCATATGCTCTTGATTCGTTGAGAATTGCTCGCTACGGCCATAGAGTCGCGCATGCGAAGCGATACGGCTATCCTTGAAGAACACCTCGATCAAGCTATTCGTGAGACGAACGTCGACTTGACTGCCAATGTACTGAAACGGGACCGAATAAAACATCCGATCCACCTGGATGTGATAGTCTGGAGTTACGGTGGCAGTTTTCCAAGCCGCCATCTCAAACGGTGCCGCTGGCAGTGGATGAAGGGCGAACTTCTCTTCTGTGGAAAAGCCTTCTTCACGATTGCGACATTCCTTATATTTCTTTGTGAAAGGCCGTTGGTTGAAGTCCCGCAACTTCGACCAGACGGCCTGATTTAATTCTTCCAGAGTGAAGAATTGCTGATTGCGTAGCGCTGCGATGACCCATGTGGATAACGCTTTGACTGTGGCTTCCACCTTGGGTTTGTCTTTAGGCTTCCGCACCCGAGCGGGCATCACGACCGTACCGTAGTGCTCAGCCATATCGCGATAGACCGGATTCAGAACCGGGTCAAACTTGGCATGACTGTTGACGCCCGTCTTTAAGTTGTCTGACACCAAGATCTCAGTGACACCACCGAAGAACTCATAGGCATTGACATGACCGCGAATCCAATCTGGCATTGTCATGCTCAAGAACGCTTCACAATACCCATATTGGCTGCTGGGAAGCACAGCCAAAAACAGATATGCCGTGATTTTTTTCGCCAGTGTCGGCGTCACTCACTTCCAGTGTTGATCCAGCCCAGTCAACTTCCATCAGTTCGCCCGGCTTACGCCGGATACGCATGGTTGC
The DNA here is from genome assembly GCF_001311195.1 of Lacticaseibacillus camelliae DSM 22697 = JCM 13995. Taxonomy (GTDB): domain Bacteria; phylum Bacillota; class Bacilli; order Lactobacillales; family Lactobacillaceae; genus Lacticaseibacillus; species Lacticaseibacillus camelliae. Next base: position 548 of record NZ_BBAJ01000134.1, on the reverse strand, counting down.
TTTGTATTTCTGGGCAAAGTCGCCATACATCCGACAAAATGAACGGTATGAGTACGGCACCTTGTGAGAGTCCCGGCAATTGATTTGGTACTCGTAGTAAAGCAACGACAACGTCACGTTCTTCTTACCGAGTTCCTCGTGCAGATACTCCAAATCTGGCAACTCACGCCCCGTTGTTTCAGGAGCCAGTTCAGGGAAGAGGATTCGCCCAATCTGTGCATCTGTCAGTTGCGGATCAAGGGGCAATGAAAGCTCCGACTGCTTGGCCCGCTCAAGGACTTCTCGGACTTTGGGTCGAGAATGTCCAGTGCTTGCAGCGATGCTGCGCTGGCTGTGGTCTGGCGATAATTCCAGAATCCGGCGATACTGAATAGCCATAACAAAAACCTCCAATATATTCGATGTACGCGGTTACACGCCGCGTACTCAAAGTATATCGGAGGTTCTTTGATTTCTGAATGGTAAGATGCTTGGCACTGGGTGGTACATTGTTTGGCAGAAGGTGGTAAGATCCATGGCACGGGTGGTAAATTCGAATGGCCGCCTTC
>NZ_BBAJ01000133.1 GCF_001311195.1 Lacticaseibacillus camelliae DSM 22697 = JCM 13995 | reverse complement strand
AAAATTGAGGCCTTTATTAACGTCAAATCCCATTTTGACGTGGTCACCTGGTTGATGGAAATCACGTGCATTAACATTTGCTACGTATTCAGTGCCATCAAGCTTGAGATACAATTGCTCGGTCGCGCCGAGTAGCTCAGAAACTACAACATCAGATTCAACGATGGCGTTCGGCCAGGTATCCAGGAAGGCTTGTTCTGAATGGATATCTTCCGGACGAATGCCAAAAACAACTTCCTTGCCATTATACCCTTGGTCGTCCAACACTTTGGCTCGACCCGCCGGCACACTCAGCTGCAAACCTTTACCATCTGAAATATGACCGTCCTGATATGTGACATGGAAAAAGTTCATCGCAGGAGCACCGATAAATCCAGCCACAAACATGTTACGTGGGTTTTGATAAACCTGAGCTGGCGTCCCAATCTGCTGAATTTGGCCAACTGACATGACTACAACACGGTCTGCCATCGTCATCGCTTCAGTTTGATCATGAGTGACATAAATCGTAGTTGTCTTTAAACGCCGGTGTAGTTTTGCAATCTCTGCGCGCATGGAAACTCGCAGTTTTGCATCCAAATTTGACAGCGGTTCATCCATGAGAAATATCGGCGCATCGCGCACAATTGCACGTCCAAGCGCGACCCGCTGCCGCTGCCCACCAGAAAGATCAGCAGGCTTACGCTGCAGAAACTCCTGAAGGCCCAGAATATCAGCAGCATTGTCGACACGTTGCTGAATATCTTCCTTGCTGTAATGGCGCAACTTTAAGCCAAAGGCCATGTTATCGTATACAGACATGTGGGGGTACAGTGCATAGTTCTGAAAGACCATAGCAATGTTCCGGTCCTTGGGAGCAACATCATTCATCACTTGGTGATCAATTTCAAGAGTACCTTTACTGATATCTTCGAGGCCAGCAATCATCCGCAACGTCGTAGACTTCCCACAACCAGAGGGGCCAACAAAAACGATAAACTCCCTCTCTTTGATGTGTAAATCGAAGTCGCTGACGGCATAATCTGTGCCATTATCATACTTTTTGTATAGGTGATTCAAGTCAATCTCAACCATGAAGATTCCCGCCTTCCAAATTAGCTTTTATAAAAAAAAGCCACAAATAACCAAGCAGAGAACAACTGTGTCCTCCGCTGTGGCAGGCGGTGACAAAGTGCTCAAATCTGCAATGGCCATTTCTGGCAAAGTTTGTATTATTACCCTTAAGCTCTTGACGCCTCTGAGGGGGCACAACCCTCATTGGTCGCAAGTTGCTTAACTTACAGCAATTAGTGTAATCAACTATTTCTTTGGTAGATACCTAAACATAAGCTGCTACCAAAAATGAGTATAGCCCCGAAGTCAATTACATGCAAGCGCTTTTATTAGGAGTACAGCAAACGTGCAAATTACCGGGAGTTCTACACGCCATTCCGAATCGAAGATGTCTCATCTTCATTTCGAGTCAGTCGGCATTTAATTACTACAAGCACACATTTTGTCCTCGTATTCAAGATTTCATAATGCCCGCAACCAAGGCAATGCTAATGCTTGATCCAACTGACCATCCGGCAACTCGTCCAAGCATTTAAACCCATACGGCTGCCGCTGATCTGCGATTGCGAAGGCGGCTTTGAAATCGCCTTGGCCTTGGCCCGGCACTGTTAACTCCCGCTGGGAAGCCCCTTCAGGCCAGCGATAATCCTTCAGGTGCACCGCGACGATCCGGTCAGCAAATCGGTCAAAAGCCGCTGAAAGAATGGCATTTGCATCATCCTCTCGAGTTTTTAAAAGATTAGTCGGATCGATGATCAGCTTTAAGTTAGGCGCCTCGTTGACAGCGGCAATCAACGCCGCGACCTGGTCAAGCGAATATAGGGGATTGCTGATCCCCGGCTCAAGGGCAAGATAAGTTCCGGCAGACCTGGCAACTGTTAACAGCTCGCGGACCCGTTTTACTAGCGTGTTAAACGGTGCCGCTTGATGGTTTTCTGCTGGTGAGCCGACACCGCCAGTCTCCGTGGCTACGATTCTGGTCCCAAAAGCGGGCGCCACCTGCAGATAATTCGCCAGCCGCGCGTTGGCCTGAGCCTCTCTAGTCGTATCTGAATCAACCATGTTGACATAGCAACTTAACGTAGCAATTTCACCGCCATACTCACTCAACGAGCGGCGCACCATCGCCCCCAGCCCAAAACTGACGGCATCCCCGTCGTCAGTGGTCTTGGGCAGCGACTTTGCCGGTGAATACGCCAGGCTGTGCAAGCCGCGCTGCTGCATCGCTTGCCCAAACACTGCTAAGTCATCGTAAACGGGTAGGTCATGGCCGCGCACCACAATATCTTTTCTCAACCATTACATCTCACTTTCTCGATGTTCTTCAGCCCAAGCAGAATTGCTGGAATCGTCCTAAGCCGTAGACAAACTGCAAACCAGAGAATAATCGACAATCCCAGACGCTGCCGCCTGAGACTGGTCAAATCAAGATCAAGTAACTGGGGTAGAAATTAGCACTAGGCTCGCGCTGGGTCAACGCTTTCATAATGAAGTCATACAATAGAATATCTTTGCCGCCCAGTGAACATTCTGTCGTTCAGAAAGTTGTCAATTCATTTGAGTGAAGAAAGAAAGAGAGAAAACAGGTCAAAACTATTTGTTCATCATAACTGCACCAAACGTTCACGGGTTTTCGGATGTGATGATCAGTGGTTTTAAGGCAGGCTCTGCACACTATAAGCCGCACTGGAACAATGAAAAACGACGACTAAGTGACTAACACTTAATCGCCGTGGCAAGCAAAAAAAAACTACT
>NZ_BBAJ01000132.1 GCF_001311195.1 Lacticaseibacillus camelliae DSM 22697 = JCM 13995 | reverse complement strand
TTTGGTTAAGTCCTCGACCGATTAGTACTGGTCCGCTCCATGCATCGCTGCACTTCCACTTCCAGCCTATCTACCTGATCATCTCTCAGGGGTCTTACTTCCATATAGGAATGGGAAATCTCATCTCGAGGGGGGCTTCACACTTAGATGCTTTCAGCGTTTATCCCGTCCGTTCATAGCTACCCAGCGATGCGCCTGGCGGCACAACTGGTACACCAGCGGAACGTCCATCCCGGTCCTCTCGTACTAAGGACAGCTCCTCTCAAATTTCCTGCGCCCGCGACGGATAGGGACCGAACTGTCTCACGACGTTCTGAACCCAGCTCGCGTACCGCTTTAATGGGCGAACAGCCCAACCCTTGGGACCGACTACAGCCCCAGGATGCGATGAGCCGACATCGAGGTGCCAAACCTTCCCGTCGATGTGGACTCTTGGGGAAGATAAGCCTGTTATCCCCAGGGTAGCTTTTATCCGTTGAGCGATGGCCCTTCCATACGGAACCACCGGATCACTAAGCCCGACTTTCGTCCCTGCTCGACTTGTCAGTCTCGCAGTCAAGCTCCCTTATACCTTTACACTCTGCGAATGATTTCCAACCATTCTGAGGGAACCTTTGGGCGCCTCCGTTACATTTTAGGAGGCGACCGCCCCAGTCAAACTGCCCACCTGACACTGTCTCCCGCCACGCTGAGTGGCGCAGGTTAGAGTGTTCATACAGCAAGGGTAGTATCCCACCAACGCCTCTGCCGAAACTAGCGTTCCGGCCTCTACGGCTCCTACCTATCCTGTACAAGCGGTACAAACACTCAATATCAAGCTACAGTAAAGCTCCATGGGGTCTTTCCGTCCTGTCGCGGGTAACCCGCATCTTCACGGGTACTATAATTTCACCGAGTCTCTCGTTGAGACAGTGCCCAAATCATTACACCTTTCGTGCGGGTCGGAACTTACCCGACAAGGAATTTCGCTACCTTAGGACCGTTATAGTTACGGCCGCCGTTTACTGGGGCTTCAATTCTGGGCTTCGCTTACGCTAACTCATCCTCTTAACCTTCCAGCACCGGGCAGGTGTCAGCCCCTATACGTCATCTTACGATTTAGCAGAGACCTGTGTTTTTGATAAACAGTTGTTTGGGCCTATTCACTGCGGCTGCACTCACGTGCAGCACCCCTTCTTCCGAAGTTACGGGGTCATTTTGCCGAGTTCCTTAACGAGAGTTCGCTCGCTCACCTGAGGCTACTCGCCTCGACTACCTGTGTCGGTTTGCGGTACGGGTGATCTATTTCTTCCTAGACGCTTTTCTCGGCAGTGTGATATCAGTCACTTCGCTACTTAAATTTCGCTCCCCATCACACCTTGTCCTTAGAGAAGTAAGCATTTCACTCGCTTCAAGACTCAGTGCTTGGACACACATTTCCAGCCGTGTGCTTGACTTAACCTCCTGCGTCCCGCCATCGGTCAAACAAAATAGATCAGTACAGGAATCTCAACCTGTTTGCCATCGACTACGCCTCTCGGCCTCGCCTTAGGTCCCGACTAACTCTGGGAGGACGAGCCTTCCCCAGAAAACCTTAGTCATACGGTGGATCGGATTCTCACCGATCTTTCGCTACTCATGCCGCATTCTCACTTCCAAGCGCTCCAGCCGTCCTCACGGTCGACCTTCAACGCCCTTGGAACGCTCTCCTACCACGCATCCTTACGGATGCATCCACAGTTTCGGTATTATGCTTAGCCCCGGTATATTTTCGGCGCAGGGTCACTCGACTAGTGAGCTATTACGCACTCTTTAAATGATGGCTGCTTCTGAGCCAACATCCTAGTTGTCTGTGCAACGCCACATCCTTTTCCACTTAGCATAAATTTAGGGACCTTAACTGGTGATCTGGGCTGTTCCCCTTTCGACGATGGACCTTATCGCTCACCGTCTGACTCCCGGAGTAAGATAATTGGTATTCGGAGTTTATCTGAATTCAGTAACCCAAGATGGGCCCCTAGTCCAAACAGTGCTCTACCTCCAATATCCATCCTCCGAGGCTAGCCCTAAAGCTATTTCGGAGAGAACCAGCTATCTCCAAGTTCGTTTGGAATTTCACCGCTACCCACAACTCATCCCAGCATTTTTCAACATACACGGGTTCGGTCCTCCAGTGCGTTTTACCACACCTTCAACCTGGTCATGGGTAGGTCACTTGGTTTCGGGTCTACACCAACATACTTATTCGCCCTATTCAGACTCGCTTTCGCTGCGGCTCCGGCTTTTCACCTTAACCTCGCATGTTAGCGTAACTCGCCGGTTCATTCTACAAAAGGCACGCTGTCACCCATTAACGGGCTCCAACTAATTGTAGGCACACGGTTTCAGGAACTATTTCACTCCCCTTCCGGGGTGCTTTTCACCTTTCCCTCACGGTACTGGTTCACTATCGGTCACTAGGGAGTATTTAGCCTTGGGTGATGGTCCACCCGGATTCCGACGGAATTTCACGTGTTCCGCCGTACTCAGGATCCCAAACGGAGGGTGAGCGGTTTCGACTACAGGGCTTTCACCTTGTCTCGCGCAGCTTTCCAGCTGACTTCGTCTATCACTCACTTTGGTAACTCCAATGTTTGGTCCTACAACCCCAAAGTGCAAGCACTTTGGTTTGGGCTGTTCCCACTTCGCTCGCCGCTACTATGGGAATCGCAATTGCTTTCTCTTCCTGCAGGTACTTAGATGTTTCAGTTCCCTGCGTTTGCCTTCATTGAGCTATGTATTCACTCAATGATAACCACCAAAGGTGGCTGGGTTCCCCCATTCGGAAATCTCCGGATCAAAGCTTACGTACAGCTCCCCGAAGCATATCGTCGTTAGTCACGTCCTTCATCGGCTCCTAGTGCCAAGGCATCCACCGTGCGCCCTTTGTAACTTAACCTTGATCGATTAAATCGATCGGTTTCGCGATTCGAATTTCTTTTAGAAACTCATACAAATACGCTGTGTTCTCGGCATTTCTTTAAAACAATGATATCCAGTTTTCAAAGAACAAAA
>NZ_BBAJ01000131.1 GCF_001311195.1 Lacticaseibacillus camelliae DSM 22697 = JCM 13995 | reverse complement strand
TGGATGTGCGGGTTCGCCTTCAGCGCCGCGGTCACCCGGCGGAAAAGGGTTCGCGGTCCACGGCCAGCGCGCCGCCGGCCGGCACCGCATTGGCGTCGGCATTTTGCATGATCACCGAGTTCAGCCGCCGCATTTCCTCTTTGAGCAGGCCCACCGCGTTGGTAATCGCGTTGGCGCGCAGCGAGTTGGTGCAGACCAGCTCGGCAAACGCGCTGGTGTGGTGCGCCGGGGTCATTTCGACCGGGCGCATTTCGTACAGGTTCACGTCAACGCCGCGTTGGGCGATCTGCCACGCGGCTTCACTGCCGGCCAGGCCGGCGCCAATCACATTCACAGTGGGCATAAGCATCCTTCTTTTCTTTTTAAAAACGCCGCAGGGCAGCCCCCGCGGCGTTATCGTGCCCCAGCCTTCGCGCCGCGCGCTTAGGCCTTCACAGTTTCTTCTTTGTAATCATTATTCGGGCAGACCACTTGGACCTTGCCCCGGCTGCGCTTTTCGACTAGGAAGTGGCCGCACTTCGGGCAGTTGCGCCCAACCGGCTTATCCCAAGACACGAAGTCGCAGTCCGGGTAGCGCGAGCAGCCGTAGAACGTCCGGTTGCGCTTGGACTTGCGCTCGACGACCTGACCCTTGCCGCACTTCGGGCAAATCACGCCGATTTCCTTGGTGATGGCCTTGGTGTTGCGGCAGTTCGGGAACCGCGAGCAGGCGTAGAACTTGCCGTAGCGGCCAAGCTTTATGACCATCGGCGCGCCGCAGACATCGCAGTTAAAGCCGGCGGGCTCGTCCTTGATTTGGATCTTCTCGATGCCCTTTTCGGCGGTCGCGACTTCCCGCTTGAACGGCTGGTAGAAGTCATCGATGACCTTGACCCAGTGCGTCTTGCCGGTTTCGATCGAGTCAAGTTCGGACTCAACGGTCGCGGTGAACTTGATGTCGACAATGTCCGGGAAAAACTCGACGATCAGGTTGTTGACGATCTCGCCCAGCTCGGTAGGTTCAAAGCGCTTCGCCGTCATTTTGACGTAGTAGCGCTTCTCAATCGTCGCGATAGTCGGCGCGTAGGTCGACGGCCGCCCGACGCCGTTTTCTTCCAGCGCCTTGACCAGGTTGGCTTCAGAGTAACGGGCCGGCGGCTGGGTGAAATGCTGCGCCGGGTCGGTTTTGACCAGCATGGCCTCGTCGCCCACCTTGAGGTCCGGCAAGAGGTTGTCCTTGGCGGCCTCGTCGCGGCTGGAGACATACAGCTTCGTGAACCCGGCAAACTTGGTCTGACTCCCGTTGGCGCGGAAAGTGGCCTCGTTTTGCTGCAGGGTGACCTGCACCGTGTTGACCACGGACGGCGTCATTTCGCTGGCAACAAACCGGCTCCAGATCAGCCGGTACAGCTTCATCTGATCCTTGTCCAGGATCTTGCTGAGGCTTTCCGGCGTGCGGTAAGTGGACGACGGGCGAATGGCTTCATGGGCGTCCTGGGCGCCTTCCTGCATCTTGCCCTGGCGAATCTTAACCGCGGCGTACGGCTCGCCGTATTTTTCGTGGATAAACTTCGACGTTTCCGTCTTGGCGACGCTGGAGACACGGGTCGAATCGGTACGCATGTAGGTGATCAGACCGACCGTGCCTTGCTTGCCGCCGAGATTGATGCCTTCGTACAGCTGCTGGGCCAGCATCATCGTTTTGCGGGTCGGGAAGCCGAGCTTCCGGTTGGCTTCCTGCTGCATGGAACTGGTGGTAAACGGCGGCGCCGGGAACCGCTTGCGCTCTTTCTTCACCACATTGGTGATGGCAAACGGCTTCTTCTTGTCGATGCCGCGCAGGACGTCCTGCACTTTGTCGTTGTTTGGCAGCGGCGTCTTCTTGCCGTTCAGCCCGTAAAAGCTGGCGGCAAACTTAGCGCTTTTGCCCTTCTTGAACTCGGCGTCCAAGCTCCAGTACTCTTCCGGCTTGAAGTTGCGGATCTCGTTTTCGCGATCGATGATCAGCTTCAAGGCAACGGACTGCACACGGCCGGCACTCAGACCCTTTTTGACCTTCGACCAGAGCAGCGGGCTGATGGAATAGCCCACGATGCGGTCGAGAATACGGCGGGCCTGCTGGGCGTCGACCAGGTTCATGTCGATTGACCGCGGGCTCTTGAACGCGTTTTTAACGGTATCCTTGGTGATTTCGTTGAAGACAACCCGGTTCTTGTCCTTCGGGTCAAGGTTCAGGATGTGGCTGACGTGCCACGCAATGGCTTCCCCTTCACGGTCCGGATCGGCTGCAAGGTAGATGTGCTCGGCCTTGTTGGCGGCCTTCTTCAGGTCCTTGATGACGTCGCCTTTCCCACGGATAGAAATGTACTTGGGTGCATAATTATTGTCAAAATCGATCCCCATCTGGCTTTTCGGCAGGTCGCGAATGTGACCCAGACTGGCCACGACCTTGTAATTGCGACCGAGGTACTTCTCGATGGTTTTTGCTTTCGCTGGCGATTCCACAATGACCAAATTCTTGGCGGTCATGTGCGCCCCCCTTTCGTTGAGCAGTTGCCCAAAATCCTTGGCTATCATATTCGAGCCGGAGCGGCTTTGTCAAATGGAACTGGCAGAGCCCGGGCCACTGCAACTACGCAAAAGGGCTACTGGTCGCCCACTAGCCCACTGCGAGTTTCTTCTATATATATTGCTCGTTCACGGAAAAAAGTGCAACTCATCCGCAATATCCTGGCCGGTCGTGACCAGTTTGGCCCCGGCCTGGATCAGTAGATTGGACCTTCTCCGGTCGGCGCGTCGATGCGGTTGGGCAGCGCGAGCACCTCACGATTGTTCTGCAAGGCGTAGTTGGCCGTGATCAGGCTGCCGCTGTGCGCCGCGGCCTCCGTCACCAGCACGCCATGCGCCAAGCCGGCAATGATGCGGTTGCGCGCGACGAACTGGAACTTCTGCGGCTGGGTGCCTGGCGGATACTCGCTAAGCACCAGCCGTTCTCGGCGATGAGCTGTTGCAGCTGATGGTGGACCGGCGGGTACGTGACGTCCAAACCCGTGGCAATTACTGCCACTGTGGGCCAGCCTTTGCTAAGCGCAAAGCGGTGCGCCATGCCATCAGCGCCGGC
>NZ_BBAJ01000130.1 GCF_001311195.1 Lacticaseibacillus camelliae DSM 22697 = JCM 13995 | reverse complement strand
AAAATTGAGGTCCGTATTTAAGACTTGATCCTTTACCTGCTTTTTCTTCGAGGAAGCAATACGCTTCTGCAGCTGGCTTAGGAAGTCATCTTCATCGATTGGAAAGTCGACCCACCGGTGCTCCCAACTCGATTGGTAAATGGCATTAGAGATAGAAAGACCGTAAATGCCATCGCTGGCAGGGCTCAACAACGTTTCGCCAAATAAGATGTGATTAACGAAATTCTGGACAATCTTCGGGTGCCCGGAATCCCCATCAAATTTTACTGGAATATCAATCTTCCAGGTCTCAGGTTCGCCAAACCCACCCTTGTAATTCTTGTTCCAATCGGCTTCATCGACCTGATTCTGCCAAAACTTGAGTTGGGAATCCTCGATGACGATCTTGCCCTTAGAGCCGACAATCTCAAAGCGATTGGTCCCCGGCGTTTCAGTCGTAGTGGTAACAAAGACCCCAGTAGCACCGTTAGCGTATTCGCAGTACGCAGTGACTTCAGTTTCAACTTCCACATTGCGACGCTTACCCTCATAGGTGAAACCAATCAAGCGACTCGGCATGCCGCAAATCCATTGCCACAAATCTAGCTGATGCGGATCCTGGTTAAGCAGCACACCACCACCTTCACCGGCCCAAGTAGCTCGCCAGTCGCCTGAATCATAGTAGCTCTGTGAGCGATACCAATTGGTAATGATCCAGTTAGTCCGACGCAGCTCGCCAATTTCACCGGAATCGACCAATTGCTTGGCCTTTTGATAGACTGGGTTCATCCGCTGGTTGTACATTAATGCGTATGTTAGTTCGGGGTGCCGTTTCGAAACCTCAATTGCCTCCCGAACTTTCTTCGTGTACACACCTGCTGGCTTTTCACTCAAGACATGCTTTCCTGCCTTCATCGCTTGCATGGCCAATACTGGATGAGCGTAATGAGGAGTTGAGATAATCACAGCGTCAACATTCGGATCCGCCATCATCGCTTCGTCTGTGTCATAGAATTGGTAATGCTCACCATAACGCTTTTTGGCCAACTCAAGCTTCTCTGGATTAGTGTCACACATAGCGACTAAGCGTGCATGCTTGATCTGACCTTTCGACAGGTAACCCGCGTGTAAATTACCAATATTGCCAATGCCGATAATACCAATGCGTAATTCTGTCAAAATATCACTTCCATTCTTGATGCAACTGATCGACTAAGATTGCTTTCAATGCGTTACTTGCAACCGTGAAAGCACGGGCACCATCGTCTACCTCATTATCGGCAATCGAGACACCATCCTGCTCGAGTTGTGCAAACCCGGTAAACTCAGTGAGATGCGGCTCCAAAGACAGATACCCATGATAATTATCCTTGACCAGTCGTGCCAAAATATCCTTTAACTTCCCATCACCATACCCAGCCGGTGTTACCGCACGGTCAGCGTAATGCGCGTCCTTGATGTGGATATACGCAATGTAGGGTGCAAGTAGATCAAATGCCTCTGGGTAAACCTTTACGCCGCACTGAACAAAGTTAGCCGGATCAAAAGCAGCGCGAAGCTGTGGCGAGTCAATTGACTTAAGCAAGGTCAAGCACCGTTCAGGTACATCCCCAAAGATTGCCTTCTCGTTCTCATGAAGCAAGGTAATTTCGGGATAATCCTTTGCCGCTTCCATAAAGGCCTGCCAACGGCGAATCACTTCATCCTGGTACTTTGCCGTATCTGAATCCGCCATGAAGAAGCTAAACACCCGCACATATTGAGCGTTGAAAACACGCGCCACCTCAAGAACATGCTTAAACTGTTCCAGATGGGGCTCAAAGGCATCCGTAATTTCGATTTTCCCAATTGGGGAGCCAATGCTTGAAACCTTAATCCCAGCGTCATCAAGCCGCTTCTTATACCCTTTCGCCTCGGCAAGCGTAAACTCGCTCACGTTTTCGCCATCAATTCCTCGGACTTCAATGTGCGAAATTCCGTTTTCATGAAGCACGCGAATTTGCTCATCGAGATCCGGCCCAATCTCATCAGCAAATCCTGTAATTGTAAAATCAGCCATCATTTATTCTCCAATCCAGCCTGTACAGGGTTGATAGTCCTCTGTACAGCTTTGATCGTTAACTTATAACCGATCCAAAAGACCACGATGTTCATGCCAAGTATATTCAGTATCGTTGCCTGATACCCCACTGACAGCCAGAGAGACAATAGTAGCCCTATAGTCAAGGCACCAAAGATACTTCGCCAGCCCAAATAAACCGACTTTTTAAGCTGTTCATGCAGGTTCTCCCCACTTTTGTCAATTGCTGTCACCAGCAGGTAATTCCAAAGCGTTGCCATTAAAAAAAGCTCCAATAATCAAAAATGGGATAATCATGAAGTGCAATACTTCTTGCCTCATGACAAGCAGAAATTCGAACGTAAATCCCATCCCAATAATCGTAACCACCGCATTAAACCCCCAGCGTAATTGTCGAAACGCACGCCAACGTTGAGCGAAGGTAGCCATGTCCTCTTTTAAGGTAAAGGAGTGACCTTCAAGATAAACCTGCCCAAATTGATGTAGCATCACAACGACGTTTGGAATCAAAATCAAAACGCAAAGACCGTAAAGAGGACTAGTTAGCAAACTAAACTTGAAGAACTGGTTCACTAGCCACCAAGGAATGCAGTAAATTGCGAAAGCGAAAGTGACTTTATACAGTTCGAAAAATCTATCAATCTTGCTATGAATCGATGCAGGCATAAACGGCTGCATGAACATCTTGATCATTCAAATCACCCTTGATACCACCAGCAGACATGCCATCCACAAAGTTCCGTGATGCAGAGAAGAACAGAACCAGCGAAGGAACCAGCGCAATCAGTGACATCGCAATCGTCTGATTCCAAGGTACAAAGCCGGAGGATGCGTCTGTTGCCATCTTCAATGCAATTGCAACGGGAAACTTTGAGACTGTCGAGAGATAAATCAACGGTGTCATAAAATCATTCATGGACCAAATAAACTGAAAAAGTACAACTGTTATTAAAGCCGGCTTCATCATCGGAACTAATATGCGAAGTAACACTTGAAGCGAATTGCACCCGTCCATAATTGCCGCCTCATCGTACTCTTTCGGGATTCCTCGCATAAATTGAATCAGCATAAATACAAAGAACGCTTCCTGTGCAAATACATCAGGCAAAATCAATGGCACATACGTATCAAGTAAATGAAGATCGCGCCACATGATATACATAGGAATCCGGGTTACCACACCCGGCAGAAACAAAGTCGCAACTACAAGGCTGAAAAGAATTTTCTTAAATGGAAACTCGAAACGCGTGAATGCATAGGCAGTCATCGTGCAGGAAATGAGTGTAAAAATGACTTTTGGAAAGACAATCTTAAAGGAGTTCCTCAATTTT
>NZ_BBAJ01000129.1 GCF_001311195.1 Lacticaseibacillus camelliae DSM 22697 = JCM 13995 | reverse complement strand
AATTAAAATGAAGCATGTATAAGCTCATATATTGCCCTCCAAAACAAACCCATTCAATAAAAAAAGTATATCACCTGGTATTTCTATTCGCGGTCAATTATCAAGAGATTTGGATGTCAGACGATTATCTACCCGAATAACTAGGCTCAGAGAACGAAGCAAAAGCAGAACCCACGCTGTACATATATTGCATATTTATTCTATTTAGTGTATTCTAGCCCCATTGTGTTAATTGGGAAGGGGTACGTTCATCATGCACAAGCACACTTGGCTCTACCTATTATTCGCCAGCCTTCTGGTCTGGCTTCTCGCCGCGGCGGCTCAGCCGCAGCCTGTCCAAGCCGCGACCGACGATTCGCTGACCCGCATTCAGCAGAAAGGCACGCTGGTCATTGGCAACTCGCCGAACTACCCGCCTACGAGTTCACGACCAACGTGAATGGCAAGGAGCAGGTCGTCGGCATGGACATCGAGATTGGCAAGCAGATCGCCAAGGACCTGGGCGTCAAGCTCGTGGTCAAGCGCATGGACTTTGACTCGCTGCTAGTCGCTTTGGAAACTGGCAAGGTCGACATGATCCTGTCCGGCTTTTCCCCGACTGCAGAGCGTAAGCAGCACGTCGACTTTTCCAACACGTACTACACGTCCAAGCAGGACATCATTATTTTGAAAACCGACAAGGGCCTCTACTCGGACCGCAAGTCATTTAATGACAAAAAGGTCGGCGCCGTGGTCGGCAGCATCGCCTACAACCTGGTCAAGCAGCAGATGCCCGGCGCCAAGGTCGTCGGCATGCAAAACGCCTCAGACCTAGTGCTGGCGCTTAAGGCGCACAAAATCGACGGCATCGTGAAGGACTCCGCCTCGGCCGTCGCCTACGCGAACTCCGACCCGACCCTCGCCGCCATCGACGGGAAGTTCACCGTGTCCGGCGCCGAATCCGGCAACGCCATCGCCCTGCCGAAGGGCTCGTATGCCCTGCAGGCCGCGGTCAACAAGAGTATCGCCAAGATAAAGCGCAAGGACCAGATCAACAAGCAGTTCCTGCCGGCTGCGTCCAAGTACATTTCGACCGGCGCCAAGACCCACACCATGTGGCACTACTGGACGTACTTCGCCAAGGGCGTGGAGTACACCGTCGGCATTTCACTGGTCGCGGTGATCATCGGCGTCCTGCTGGGCTCCGGTCTCGCCTTCGTGCGGCTGGGCAAGATCACCTGGCTGAAAAAGCTGGCCAACGCCTATGTCACCTTCGTCCGCGGCACCCCGCTGATGGTCCAAGTGATGTTCATCTACTTCGGAATCGGCACGTTCTACAACGTCTCGGCGGTGGTCGCAGGCACGCTGGCGGTCGGGCTCAACTCGGCGGCTTATGTGTCCGAAGTCTTCCGCGGCGGGATTCAGGCGATTGCCAAGGGGCAAACCGAGGCAGCACGCAGCCTGGGCCTCAGCCAGCGCGACACTATGCGCTACGTGGTCTTCCCGCAGGCACTCACCGACATCTGGCCGGCACTCGGCAACGAGTTCATTTCACTGATCAAGGAAACCTCGATTGTTTCAATCATCGGCGTGGCGGATCTGATTTACCAGATGCGGATCGTGCAGGCCGACACTTACCGCGGCGTTTTGCCAATTGCCATCGCGATGGTCCTGTACTTCATCATGACCTACAGCCTCACGAAACTCCTCGCCTTTTTGGAGAAGAAAATGCATCACGAAGTCACGGTGTAACGCACCGTGCAGCCTCGGCCTTGGCCGGGGCTTTTTGCGTCTCCTAAGTCAATCAAATGTGCAGTATAATATTCGTAATAGTGGGAATAAATTTTGAGAGGGTGAGTAGATGAACGCGTCAGCACTGTTTAATGCCGAGGATCGAGCCAGTTACCGCATCCTGCAAGCTATCAGCAACGCCGCGAACCAAACGCTCTCCGAAAGCACCCTTCAGGAGCAGTTCGGCCTCACCAAGTACAAGCTAAATAAGGTGTTTGATGGCCTCAACGCCGACCTGGTCGCGGTATCGACTGAGACCCCGAGCTACCTCGATGACCTGGAAAAAGGCTACTGGCGCGCCCATCACCTCACCAAGGTGATCCTGCAAAAGCTCCGGGTGATGTACCTGAAGCGCAGCTATGAGTTCACGGTGTTTGAGTACCAGTTCTTCTTTTCCGCACGCACGCCCAAAAGCAAATATATGAAGGAACACTTCATTTCCAACGCCAAGTTCTATGAGGCCTCGGCCCAGTTGAAAAATGATCTGGCCGATGATTTTCTTTCGCCGCACGAACCTGCCGACACAGAATTTGCGACGCGGCTGGCGCTGTTTCAGTTTTACTTCGTGGCGTACAATGGCATCGCCAGCCCCTTCAAAGAGCTGGACGAAACGGTGGCGGCGCTGATCCGCACGCTGGAGGCGCAACTGGACGTGGCACTGTTGCCGACGCAAACCACGAAGCTGCGATTTTTCCTCAAGATCTGGCTGCTGCGGATGATGAACGGCCAGCACATTGAAAAGGTGCTGCCAGGCGCGCTCGAGTTGCCTGGGGCCAATGGTCGCCTCGACGGGATTCACAAAATTTTGCCAAAACAGTTCGGGGTCACGTCTGCCGAACTCGACTACCTGTACGCCTTTTTGGCCATTTGGCATTACCTGCCGCCGGCCAGCGAAACCGACTTAATTTCGGCCGCGCGGCTGCCCAAGGCGGGACGGATGACGGATGAATTTTTGGTGCTGGTCCAAAGTCGTCACATTTTGGATGACCCTGGCGAAACCGACTTAAGCCCCCTGCGGCAGGCGTTGTTCGGGCTGCACGTGCAAATGGTGACATTCTACCTGGCACCGACCACCTTCATCGATGACCAGCAAATCAGTTTTTTTTGCGAATCTCTACCCCGGCTTCGATGAGCTGATCCTGACGTTTATCAGCCAGCTGGCCAAGCGCGCCGACCCTGTGCTCAACCGGACGATGGCGGTCAACCTGTACTTTTCCTACATGTTCACGCTGATCAACTACCTGCCGACCGAGGCGCTGCGCGATAAGGTGTACGTGTGCGTCGATTTTGCGCAAGGGCCGATTTACACCGACTACATCTCGCGGACCCTGTCCAGCTTCGACAACGCGTTCATTGTCGTCGAACACCGGCTCTCTAAGCACACTGACGTCTACTTGTCGGACTTTTCCGACCCGACTCTGGCCATTCCCCAGGTCACGTGGGCGAACCCCCCGTCCCCAGCCGATTGGGGCGAGTTGGCGGACTTGACCGTACGCGTGAAACAGGCCAAAATGCAAACAGTCGTACCGAAAACGGTGAGTGACCCATTTTCACTGAAACGAAAGGACGCAAGCGATGACAAAGCTGACTCATAACGTGAATACAATTGGCACCGTCCTGATGGGCGCCGCGGCGCTGACCGGCGTCACCCTCGCGGCTCCGGCCATCACGCCAGCAGCCTC
>NZ_BBAJ01000128.1 GCF_001311195.1 Lacticaseibacillus camelliae DSM 22697 = JCM 13995 | reverse complement strand
CGAACCCAGGTGGCAACACTAACCCAGGTGGCAACACCAATCCTGGTGGCGACACTAACCCAGGTGGTAATACGAACCCAGGCGGCAACACGAACCCAGGCGGCAATACGAACCCAGGTGGTAACACCAATCCTGCGATAATGCCAACCCGACCGGCACGAAGAATCAAACACCTTCGACGGTCACCACAGTTGATACGTCAACGACGGGCACCAAGCCAAGCAAACTGGCAAATGCTTCAGGCACGACTAACACGGCCAAAGGCAAGACGCTTCCAAAGACTGGCGACAAGGTCAGTCCGTTGGGTGCTGCGGGTCTTTTGATCAGTGCGATGAGTGCACTTCTGGCAGTTGGCACGGAACGCAAGCGTCGGCGCAACTAACTGGATATAGGCGTTTTTTGCCACAGCGTTGCAGAGAAACGGTCCCTTACACGGGGACCGTTTTTTTGTGCCTCCGGAGAATGTCCGCGCGACGGGCGCAACTCGTCACTTTGCTGACCGGTGTGCGATTCGGCTTTTTCGAGCTGACACAGGTAGAATTTTGAAAAATAACGTATAATCATCGTGGACAACTGTAATTAGTTGAAAAGGTCAACGGCCGCATGTGGGGCCGGGAAAGGAAGCCGCTCATGACTGAGAACACCTCAACGCAGCGCCCACGCCTAAAAGGGAGACGCGGCCGCGGGAACGCATCACGTATTGGCTTTATTTTACCGGGCAGGCCATGGGTACATGACCCTGACAGCCTTTTCCACGACTTATCTGATGATGAACGGGGTCAACGTCGGGGCGGTGGCCACGGCGATGTTCATTGCTAAACTGTGGGACGTCTTTGCGGATGCGCTGTTCGGGGTGCTGTACGACAAGGTGCACTGGCGCTCTGGCAACAAGGCGATTCCGTGGTTGCGGCTGGCGAGCTTCACGGTGCCGCTCACGACGCTGATATTGTTCCTGATTCCCAGTGGGCTGACGCCGACCATGAAGCTGGTGTGGTTCGTCATCGCCTATATCATTTGGGACACGAGCTACACCATGAGCGACGTGCCAATTTACGCCATGGTCACCAGCATGACCACGCAGGTCAACGAGCGCAATTCGCTGCTCTCAATGGCGCGGTTGTTCGCACTGGCCGGCAGCTTTCTGGTCACGGTGATCGGGCCGGTGCTGGTGTCCGAGCGGGTGGGCATGACTTTTCCCCAGATGGTCGCTATTATCGCCGTCATGACGCTGGTACTGATGTTCCCGGTGTCAGTGTTCGGTAAGGAGCGCATTAAGCCAAAAGCGGGTTCGGAGAGCCATTACCACTTAAAAGACATCATTCACTACCTGCGCACCAACAAGTTTCTTGGCATTTATTACCTGGGCTACCTGTTCTGGGGGCTGACCCAAACCGATCAGGTGGTGAGTCTGTTCACGGCCTATTGCCTGTTTGGCACGGCGCTGTTTGCCACGCTGACGACAGTGCTGGTCGCCATCCCGACCATTATCTTCTCGCCGTTCATGGGCCGCATCCTCAAGCGTATCGATAAGTTCAAGCTGTTTTACTACAGCATGATTGCGCTGGCAGTGCTGGCGTTTGCGATGTACTTTGTCGGCTACCACAATAAGACGCTCTATCTGATCATGGTGGTCCTGCGGGCGATTCCAATCGGCCTGATCGGCGTTTTGGGCCTGACCTTCACGCCCGATATCGTGGAGTACGGCGAGTTCAAAACGCACATCGACGCGCGTGGCATCGCGTTTGCCGTGCAGTCGTTTGCCGCGAAGCTGTCCTCGATGAACGCGCCGCTGGGCCTGGCGGTGCTGAGCTGGTTTGGCTGGAAGGCCATCACGGCCAGCTCATTTGCCGCGCTGGAGGCCGAAAATGTGACCCAAAGCGCCAGCGCTTTGAGCGGCCTCTGGGCAGTCACTGCGCTGGTGCCGGCAATTGGCGCCGTGCTGGCTTCGATTGCTCTGTCCTTCTATAAGCTTAACGACCACGACGTCCAGCTGATGGCGAAGGTCAACGCCGGTGAACTGGACCGGGCAACGGCCCAGAAGCAGATGAAAAACAAGTACTAAGGTGAGCTAACGAAAAGTGTGACCCGGGCGGTCGCACTTTTTGGTGCACGCAAAAACCGTCACGATTCGCGCGACGGTCAGTCAGAACATATTGAATTTACAGCGCCTTGCTGGCCAAATCGCGCAGGACCTTGGTCTGCGGCGCCGGCAACGTGCCATCGGCTTTCGGCCCGACATTCAGCAGCAGGCGGCCGCGCTGCGGGCGGGCAGCCGCGATCATCTCGCGTACCTGCTTGGCGGTGATGAAGTCGCTTGGGCGGGCGGCGCGGTTGTAGCCGAAGGAGTAGTCCATGCCGCGCGTGATCTCGTAGTAATCCGGCGCGCCTGTCCACACGGTGTGGTATTCCAGCGTGCGGTAATCGTAGTACTGCGGCGCCGCGGTCTTGTTCGTTTTTTCCTGGCGCCAGTTCACGTAGGCGCCGCCCGCGTTAAACAGCGGGTACAAGGCCTTGTGGCGCATCCAGCTTGGGTAGTCGCTCCAGCGGTCGTCCACCATGCCCTCGGGCACCGCCGCGTAATAGTCGCGAAACAGCTGCGGCAGGCGCGCGTCCTCCGGGTAGCCGATGTCGCTCCACAAAATGTCGGGGTGGTAGCGGTCGATCAGCTCGTGCCACTGGGCCCAGACGTAATCGCGGTACTGCTTGGAGTGGTCGGAGCCCAGCAGCAAGGTCGCGGCACTTTGAATGCGGTCGTGCTTGAAGGTCCAGTCGAGCAGGCTGGAGTAGTACACGCCAAAGCGCATGCCGCGGGCGCGAACGGCCTTGGCGAGCTGGCCGACGAAGTCAAAATCGAGGTGGTAGCCGGGCCGCCGCGGATTTTCCACCTGCGTGTCGTACATCACAAACCCGTCGTGGTGCTTAGTGACGACCACGACGTACTTGGCATGCGCCGCGGCGAACGCATCGGCCAGGCCTCAACGTCCACGTTGCGGGCCTCGCGAAAAGTGGCCGCAAAGTCCGAGTACGGCGCGTTGCCGTAGTGCGCGCGGTGGTACTGGCCGGTCGGGCCGGTCGGAAACAGCATCGAGTTGCCGTACCACTCGGCGTAGGGCTGGTGTTTGAACTGCTCGTACAGGGTCGGGTGCTTGCCTGGACCGGTCACCGGGGCTGGCGCGAACGCCGGCACGCTGTAAAGGCCCCAGTGGATGAAAATGCCAAAGTCGGCGGCTTCAAACCACGCCGGCGCTTGGTGGCGATGAATGTTGACTGCGCTCATGGTGATCCCTCCTGTTTTAACGGTTGGCGGCTGAAAAGTGGGTTAGCGCTGAGGAGCTTTTTTTTGCCGTGATTGGCCAAGGCGACCAGCGCGTCGACCATCCACAGCTTGAGGCTGCCGCCGCTTTGCTGCGCGAGGCGCACCAGCGGCGTGTCCCAGACGATGGTGGCCAGGAACTGCCCTTCCGGCGAGTTCTTCGGCGTGCCGTCGTTTTTCTGCATGTTCGCGATGACGGCGGTGGCGACAATGCGCGCCACCACGGAGTACTTGGCCAAGTCGCGCGGCACGCTGAGCCGGGTGAAATCGCCGGGCTGCGGGCTGCGCGCCGGCGCCGGGGTCAGGCCGCTGAGTGCGGTGAAGTCTTTAACAGTT
>NZ_BBAJ01000127.1 GCF_001311195.1 Lacticaseibacillus camelliae DSM 22697 = JCM 13995 | reverse complement strand
TCTTCAAATTCTTCACAAATCACCGTAAAAAGTAGTTCTATTAGAATAGCGAATTGATGAAGGACAGCGTCGATTAAGCTGTCCTTTTCCGTATAACAGCTAATAATCATTTAAAAGAACAGCAATAGTGTAATACCTATAAATAAATAACGTATGTTTGAAATTCATTCTTGTAAATGCTTAACACAATATTGAAACGTAAAATAACAAACAAGATTTTAACAAAAAAAGGAATTTTATGATTGCTGAAGCTAATATCTGTTAATAATTGCTCTAGCAGTGCTGAATTTTGGGCCTTACTAGTAGCCGATATGATATAATTTTAATAAATCACTGCGGCCTGTAAAGGGCAAACCTTCCCTGAAGCCAACTGGGAATGAGCGCAATCTAGTGTCGAGTTTCATCGTTAATTCGTGTTTATACTTGGCGCTGAGTAAAACATTGGGGGAATTTTGATGAGCAAGTTAGAGTTAAGCTGGGAGGCATTGCATCGTTTCAACCCAGCCCTGAAATTTTCTGTGTATCGAAGTGGCATTGAAGAGTTTGCCGATGAGGCATCAGCTACAGAGGCCAAAAATCGGTGGGCTAACATTGGTCGAGAAATTATTTTAGCTAAGATAAAACTTTATTGTCTGCAAGACATTCACGTAAATTTGGCCGGCTTTGAAGCAATCGAAGAAGAGTCTGTAACTTCAGTTTATGCTGCACTCTATCAGCAGCTAATCGCTTGTTTCAATAATGCCAAAACTTCAGACAAATCATTAAGAAGACGGCGCGTGGATCGACTGATTGGCTTTCTGGCAGCTGAGATTGATTCAGGAATGGTTGGCCAGTTTTTAACGCCGACGATCTTAAAAGAATCTGTCCGCCAAATATTACCTGCAGAAGAAGCTTTGAAGCGTTATGAGAAGAAAAATCCAGGCTTGCTGGGCCGAAAGGTAACAGTAATTACCAGTGGGGTACACGTACGCCTAGAATTCCGTCAACGGTCTGCAGTTGGTGAGGGATTGGATGTTAAGGAAGCCGAGTCAATTGCACAAGAACGATTGGCGGACCTTCTCTATGACGGTGAGTTACCCACGCTGAGAGCCACGTATCCGCAAACATCTAGGCAGATGCATGAACCTACTGAAAAGATGTTAAAGTGGGCACAAATATTCAATATCTCGGATGATTTGGTTTCTCGGATACTTATCCTTGATGCTAGAAATGAAACGATGGACAGCCTTATAGAATCTATTGGACACAATCTATGTGCTGCATATTGTTATTCTAATCCAGACAGTGATTTCAGTGAGAGTGCTAGTGATGCAGTTAAATCATTAGTGAAAGCGGTGATTCATCTCCCAAAACTTGCCGAAGCGCCGTTTTTACTGATAGGGAGACAGAGGGATATTCAAATTCAGCCACGTATTTTAAACCGTATGTTTTTTTTATTTGAGTCCAATTGGTGGTGAAGCCAATTCTCACTTTGCTTTCATACTGAATTCGGTCGCCAAAAAAATCGAGTCCAGTGAAAACGGATACTACAGAGGATAAAATTTTGCCTATTCCTCGGTCTGCTATCTCGCATGATCATGAAGAGCAGACACCTCAGAGACGAGAGGTAACGCCAGTTTTCAAACCGGCAAGGCAAGAAACGGTGACGCAAGAAACGGTGACGCGAGCACAGGCCGGCATCAGTGGATTTAAATATGGTCAACCAGCCAAACTGACAGATGTTTTACAATGGGTTGAACGCCACCGAGTCCCTTATACAGGGCTTTTACAGCAGAGAGAGGATCCCTTAACCTTTGTCGATCAGTTTATGAAACAACAAACAAGAATGAATCTGTTGATTACTCTCCCGCGTCTTGACTTACCGACATTACAGCTGCTGACCCCACTGGTTCGTCACGTAGTGGAACTGAAGACTAGTGAGGCCGTTCTTTTGGCAGGAAATATTGAGCGCATCGCCAGTCAGAACGACCAAGTTAGTGGCGTAACTCCGCGTATGCTTGTTGCGCTGATGCACCGTGGCGTTAAGTTTGGTGACTTAAGGGGCGGGGGTCCTGGTAGTTTTCTCGAATTGAGCAATCTAGATTACGCGTTGGATTTGGTGATGACGACGCCTTTCTCTGCTGATTTGCAAGAGCGAGCAATTTCGGTTCGGCAATTTACGGTTTCGCCAATTTCTGTGAATCCATTTTGTGAGTTAGTCACGGCATTCAAAAAGTTTCAACAGCCTATCGTGCAGTCGGAACTGGAAAAGTCAATGTTTGATGATGAGTTGAATGAGCTAGGTTTTTAAGGAGAGATGCATATGAGTTTTGTTGATATTCCCGAGCCTTCACGGTTTCGAATTGGCAATCTGTTTCAGGATAATAACTTTATTGTCCCCAAGTATCAGCGCAACTTTGCTTGGCAAGAGAACGAAATTGATGATTTCTGGAACGATCTTGCTGAGTTAGCTGATGGCAACCGTAGTAGTCATTTCTTCGGTCAAATTGTGACATTCAAGAATCCTGATGGTAATCAAGAACTGATTGACGGTCAGCAACGCTTGACCTCCAGTTCAATTCTGCTTGCAGTGATGAGCGACATTGCGACCAAGGCGTATTCAAGTAATCGTGATGAGATGTCTCCCGAGTCTGGGGACGTCTTGAGAGATGTAAAGCGGGATGTGGCTAAATATTTACGAGCCCAAGAGAATCAGCCATCTTTGACACTGCAAAGCGGTAATAAAGATCGGGACGGCCTTGACGCCAACGCTTTCTTTAGCGGTCTAATTAATGGTAAACGTCACAAAGCCTATACGGAACCAACTAAAAATATGGACGCGGCGTACCAATACTTTTACAAGAACGTGTCGGCGTCTATGAATCAATTCAAGACTTGGGCGGAGCGAGTTGATCGGCTCAGCCGCTTATTCCGTTCTTTTGTCGATAACTTTTACGTGGTGATGATCTCGGCACCGACACAACGAGATGCCTTTATTATCTTCGAAACTCTCAATAGCCGTGGCAAAGACCTGAAAGCGTCTGACATTATCAAAAACCACTTAATGTACGTGGCGGGCGGTGAAATGGATCTCGCTAATCAAAAATGGAATGATGTTTCTCGTGAGCTCAAGGATGACAGTGATCGCATCACCCGTTTCATCCGGACTTATTGGTCTGCCCGGCAGCGGCTGGTAGTTGAGTCACATCTCTACAGAGCGCTGAGTCAAGAACTGACAAATAGTGCCAAGGCCAATGAATTCTTAGATGATCTCGTCCAGTTGGCACCAGTTTACAACATGCTGGAGGCCGCTTCGTTGAGTAAGCGTCAGCGTTTCTTCAACAATACTGAGCTGGCTCAGCAAATCGATATTCTGTATCGGATGCGGGTCAAACTGTTCTATCCAATTCTGCTGGCACTGAGTAAAAGAGGGTTTTCAAGCCGGGATATGGTCATTGTGATGCAGAAAGTAATCGCCATATTCATTCGACACCGCGCCATTATGAATGATGGCACCAACCGACTGGAGTCTGGCTATGCGATTATTGCACAGGAGATTTGGTCAGGGAAACTAAGTTCAAGTAGTCAAATTAATCAGGCCTTGAACGACCGTCTCCTGAAATCGAATGCTCAAGTCAAAGGAGCGTTCTTAAATCTGACCAAGGAAGGGGGACAGATTGGTCCCAAAAAGTGGACACTGCTTTATTTGTTGGTTCAGCTCTACGACGAAGATCTCGAGGAAGCGGCTTTCACTGATGACGATTTCCAGCTGGTACACATTGATGAGTCAAGAGTGAGCCCGGCTATGGTTAATTACGTTGGTAACTGGACGCTGCTTGAGAAAGCACTCGTCAATGATTACGAAAATGACGTGGGAGACTTGGATGCTAAGGCCTCCCTACTAAACCGATCGAATGTCCTCAATTTT
>NZ_BBAJ01000126.1 GCF_001311195.1 Lacticaseibacillus camelliae DSM 22697 = JCM 13995 | reverse complement strand
TTCGCTCAGGTGCCCGGCTGGCGTCCCAGCCAGCAGCGGCTCCGGCAAGATCTGGCGCAGCTGCAAGTGGTGAGCCTGCACTGCCGGCAAGGTATCAAAGCTCACCAGCTTCATCGCGTCATACTGATCAGTGGCCGGATCAATCGGAAACATCCCTGAGGCGTCACCGATACCGATCACCTTTTGCCCAGATAGCTGCCAGTGCACGTAGCCCGCCAACGTGGTCATGAATGCGATCTGATTAACGTGGTGTTCACCGTTTAAAATCGCTTGATAAAGGTGGGCGACGCTCCAGCGCTGCGGAATGTTGAAGTGAAACAACTGCGATAGCTGCTCCGCGGCCTGGCCCGTGGTGTTATCACGCCAAGTTCGAAACGGTGTCAGCAGTTGGTCGTCGGCATCAAACGCCAAGTAGCCGTGCATCATCGCGCTAATGCCGATCGCCTTGATCTGCGTGATGGGAACGCCGTACTGCGCCTTCACGCGCGCCGCTAAATCTGCGTAAGCGGCCTGAATCCCAACCCACACCTGATCCAGTGAGTAGGTCCAGTGCCCATCGGCCAATGTGTTGGTCCAGCCATAGGCACCCGTCGCCACCGGCGTCAAGTGAGCCGTTAGCAATTCCACTTTGATTTGCGTCGATCCCAGCTCCAGGCCAAGCGTGAGCTGACCGGCTTCAATCGCCGCCTTAATTGAGTTGTCCATCTGATCCCTCCTGCCCATAAAAAAAGAAGTTGCGATCTGTTCGCAACTTCAAGGTAAGCGGTTTATTCTTCGTCATCAAATTGATTTAATTGATTCGACACAATTCAGCTCAGTTTCCTAATCGAGCGCCGCATCACAAGCTCTGCCGGATACTGAATTGAAGCCGGGGTCTGGTGTGCGATCGCCTCAAGCACTGCCTGGCCAGCCGCCTCGCCCATGCGTCGTTTAGGATGAACCACGGTGGTGAGCCCCGGACGCGAATAGCGACTCATCTCATAGTCGTCAAACCCGACCAGCGAAATATCGTCTGGGACCTTGATTCCCACTTCGCCCAGCCAAGAAATCAGGCGAATGGCCAGTTGGTCATTGTAGCAGGCAATCGCAGTAGGCCGTGACTCCCCATTGACGACATCCAGAATGCGGGCCTTCAGGTCAGCAAGGTGATCACCGGATTGGTACAGCATGACGTTTCCGGTAGATAAGGTCGGCTGGTTCGCCTGATAAGCCTGAACAAATCCCTGCATGCGATCGACGCCCTGCTGGTCATCGATTTGAAAAAGGCCAAGGATCTGGCGGTGTCCCTGCTTTAGCAGCGCCTCGATCAGCTGACGCTCCCCACCTGCGTCATCGACCGTCAGCGTCGGAAAGTCCGTCAGGCCGGTGTAGCCGGCATTGATAAAGACAACTGGAATCCTCGCCAGTGCGATGCGCCGGTAAAGCGCCAGATTGGGATTAGCCATGGCGCTGCGTGTCGGCTCAATAATGAGTCCCGCGACCCCGGTATCCATCATTCGGATCAGGCTGCGCTGCTCGTTTTCAAACTCATTGTGCGTATTGCTCAGCATCAGGCCATAGCCTGCCTCGCTCACAACACTGTCGATGCCGGAAATAATCGGCGGAAAAATGTAGTCTGCCAAGTGCGTTGTAATGACGCCGACAATTTTCTGCGCGGCCTGCTTACGCTGCTTATTGCGCGGATCCGCCACATAAAAGCCGCTGCCCTGCACCGCTCGGATCAGCCCTTCATCTGCCAGCGCCTTTAGGGCCTGACGCAGGCCGTAACGCGAGATGTCAAATTGCGTCAGTAGCGCTTGTTCGGTTGGCAGCTTATCGCCGATCGCATAGCGGCCGGCCATGATGGCTTCTTTTAGTGCCAGACGTACCGCTTCTTTAGTCTGCATGTTCTCACCCCTTATTGATTACAGTAAACCGCCTTTGAAAGATTTATTCAAATCAATTTCCACCGAGTAAGCAAGGTGAGGCCTAAAGATGCCGACGCGCCCGATTTGCGATTACGTGTCAAATGACCACTTTCTAGACTTCTTTCGGGGGACCCATCCGCCACGGTCAGCAATGATTACTGACTGCTTGTCGACCCTGACTCTTGCTGAGGCGTCTGCTGATCAGAAAGAATCTTGCCGATCAGTCGGCGTACTGCTTCGGTGCCGAACTGTGCCGGCAGCTGCGACTTCGGATCCACCGTCTCCGTGTTCAAATGCGTCCGGCTCATAGACGCTCTGAATTCACTTGGAGAAATGCCGACCCGCTGTTTAAAGGTGTGCATAAACTGTTTGGGATCGCCGAAGTACGCCTTATCCCCAACCTCCGCCACCAGTAAATTGGTCGACGCAAGCAGATACTTCGCGTAGCTAATCTTCATATCCAAAATGTACGATTTGAGCGACACGCCCATTTCTCGCTTAAATAATCGACTTAAATAACTCGCATTCAGTTCGAACTGATTGGCCACGTCTCGCACCGTGAGCGTTTTCGAGATGTTGGTCCTAACCCACTCTGAGATCTTTGTTGAAGCCAAGGATTCTGGCTTCTGAACTGGCAAGGTCTTCATAAAATCATTGCTAACTTGGCACAGTAAATACGCAGTAAAGAAATCGTTTTGCCGTTCGCTAACCGGATTTTCATTGACCGCCTGAAGCAACTGGTGAAACAGCAAAAGCAGGCCTTGCGGATCATCGGCCTGATAGACCGCTGGGATCAGCGCATATTGATTTAAAGCAGTCGCGGTGTTTCCCGCTACCCGCTGACGATTTGCGGTACTGATCCGCGAATCAGCATCCGAAATTGGCTGAATAGCCGCAAAGAAATGAATCCAGAACAGTGATACTGCTTCCGTGGTGGCCTGCGTGCCTTCAACGGTTGCATCCGGGGGGATTAATAATGGTTGCCCAGGCCTTAAGGTCACTGGTTCACCGTTTACGCTTAAGTACAAGGTGCCCTTCTCAAGCAGCATCAGCTCAGTATCCGCTGAGTGATGATTACGTCGGTGCTTCCAGGCCGGACCAGCCTTCTTGACAAGATGGCCTGACCACACATGAATAATTGGATCATTAAGCGAAATTAGATACCCCATCATCCACCGCCTTAAGTCAAATTTTCACACCCATTGTACATTAATAACGGTTATAAGATGGCTTGCGCCGGTGTATTCTTCATTGTAGTCCGCGATATCAATGTGCAGGCTAAACAAAAATTTCAGTTTTCTTGAAAAGGAAGTGTGGTTTATTGACCGCAAAATCTAAAGTGACCGTCACGGAACACGGCGTTTCAAGCCTTTCACAATCTGTCCAAACGTCTGCTTTTCAACAGATCATTGACGCCTGTGCAAGTGCTGGCGGCGACGTTATCGAAGTGCCGACCGGCAGGTATGTGATCGGCAGCATCCGCTTGCGGTCAAACATCACGTTAAGACTAAAAGCCGGGGCCGTGCTCGTCGGCAGCGCTAACCTCAATGACTACACTGACTTCAACGAAGCCAACCCGGTCGACTATGTGCATGATCCCTTTTATATTAAAGAATGGCACTTACCGGATCATTACTTCGCGGCACTGATCAGCGCGTATCACGAGCGGAACGTTCAGATTATTGCTGAGAGCGGCAGTGCGATCGACGGGTCCTCACTGACGGATTCTCGTGGGGAAGAAGGATTCCGCGGGCCGATGGGCATCGCCATGGTGGGGGTCAGTCAGCTGACGCTTAAAGGCTACACATTCGTCAATAGCGCCAACTGGTCACACGCACTTCTGGGCTGCCATCATGTCACAATTGACGACGTGCAAATTCGCGGCGGCCACGACGGTTTCAATCTACATCACTCACGGGATATCCGAATTAGTAACTGCGGCGTCTACTCTGGTGATGACACAATCGCTGGCTACGACATTCACCGGCTGACAGTTCGTCATTGCCTGCTAAACACGGCATGCAACAGTATGCGAATCGGCGGTCAGGAGA
>NZ_BBAJ01000125.1 GCF_001311195.1 Lacticaseibacillus camelliae DSM 22697 = JCM 13995 | reverse complement strand
GCGCAAAAGCCGCGTCGCCAGCGAGCCACCTGCGCCTTGCCGAACAGCTCACGTGTCTTGTCCTTGTTCAACCCGCGCAAGGCCCCGTAATGGCGCTCGTTCAGACGCCAGGATTTGGTGATCGGCAGCCAGTTTTGGCCGATCTCATCCTGAACCACGTAGGCGGTTTGAATCGCCCGCTTCAGTACCGAAGTGTGAACGTGGCTGAACGGTAGGGCCAATTTTGCCAGCGCCTGCCCGGCATCATGGGCCTGGTGAACACCAAGTGGCGTCAGCGGCACATCCGACCAGCCGGTGTAAGTATTCGAAAAGTTCGCGGCGCTTTCGCCGTGCCGGATCAACACTAATTTAACCATCACGGCCTCCATATTTTTCCAGTATACCATTTTCGGAAAATCACTCAAAACGCTGGTATATGAGAATACAATTAGATATACTTATTTATATCTAATTAGGTGGGGGCTTGGCCATGGCAATCTGGGTACCAGGAACAATCACATCACGCATTCAGCCGGATCTGGCGCTGGCAATTGACCGTGGCGTGGCGCTGGACATTGGCGAAGAGAGTTTTGAATGGCGCGTGACCAGCAACGACGCCAGCCTTCCTACTGATCAAACCAATCTGATCGTCAGCGTCGCTGAAACGGTGGACCCCTTGCTAGTCCCACATGACCTGACCTTACACACCACGGTCAAGACCGGAGTCGGCTTAGGCGCCTCCCTGGCCGCCACGATGCTGGGCATCGAATTGGCGGCAACCATCGGCGACCAGCCTGTCCCCCTGAGTAAAAAGCTCTCAGTCGCCGACTTTTTTTGAGCCCAACCGCGCCGCCATTGAGGCCACGCTGTACGGCGGCTGTCTGGTGTTCAACGGCCCGAAAAACGTCCTGAACTTCGGCACCGAACTGGTACAAGGGGCCATCTACCTGCCTGACAAGGTCGTGGATACTCCGGTACCGCCTGAGCCAACGAAAAGCGCGGCGTCGGCGCAGGCCGTGATGAACGCCATGATGAGCGCAGACGGCGACTGGTTGAGCCGGCACTTCCCGCTCAAAGAGCAGGTCACGGATGATTACTTTCCGCACGCCGAAATGGTCGCCCGCGCCGTGCGGGCTGCGGGCGGTTTTACCACGTTTGTCTCCGCCAACGGCCCGGCGCTGGTTTGTCTCGCCGAAACGCGCAAGGCAGATTTTTTTCCCGCAGTTGAAGCGGCGCCTGACTGCCGGGACCGTTGCCCCCTTCCACCTATCACGCAAGGGGGTTTCGCGCATTTGACGCAACAAAAGCCGGGCAGCTGCCCGGCTTTCTTGTCTCAGTGGTGATCCTTGTAGCTGTCAACTGTGTCGTTGAACTTGTCTGCCGCCTTCTCGGTGAGATCGTCGGTGGAATCTTTCGCCTTCCGCTTGGCGTCGGCCACTTTATCCTTCGCCTCGCCCTTCAGTCCTTGGGCTTTGCCCTTGGCTTCAAGCTTTTCATTGCCCGTTGCCTTACCGGTAGTTTCTTTCACTTTGCCAACGACCTTGTCCTTCATTGCATCAAGATCTGCCATAGCTATCCCTCCTTCTTGGTATAACTTAAGTGTACCAAGGATGAGTTGTGCACGGCCAATCAGACGCCTCAAGCCAAAAAAAATAGGCCTCAGCCTACTTCTTTGTGGTCTTCGCCGACCGGTTGTTGCGGCCTGTCGGCTCCTCGGGAGCTGGCGGCTCAACCGCCTGGCCGTCTTTTTTAATGTCTTTGTAGTTAACGACTGTGCGGTTCTTCAGGTCGTCAACGACTTCCTTGTCTGCCTTGTTGAACGAGTCGATTGTCAGCAAAGCCGCATTGGCATACAACTTTTCCACGGTGCCTGTGAAACTCAGTGGCACTTGTTTGCTTTTTTTAACGTCGACCGTCTCGCCGACCGTGATCACTTGGGCCAAAAAAAAGTTCCCCCTTCTGCCGTGCAACGTTAGGTAACGTTACTTATTATAGCATAGTTGGCCCGCCTGCGGTTGGTCAGCCCGCCGCCTCTTCAGCTGCCGGCTCCGGCTCCGGCTCACCGGCCTTGAGAATCGTCATTTTTTTTCAAGGCAATCACGCTTTGAAATAACAGATCGCGCGCATTCATTTGATCGCGCGGATCAAATTCATCGATCGTGACCCATGCGGAGTTCTCGTAGCGTTTGACCACGGTACCGATAAATGGATATTCCATATTGCCGTTAGCCTGGCAGCGAACCACTGCCCCTTTCGTCACAGTCGTTGTCATGTAACCGCCTCCATCCGTTTTGATACAGTGAGTATATCCCATTTATTTTCTTATCGTCAACATAAACAATATATTATTTTTTTAAAACTGCCGTTATTCATGGCTGGGAACAACGAGCGCAATTGCCGGCGCTTGAGACAAATAAAAAGCCACCGGGGAAATCTCCTCGATGACAGGAAAATTCGGTGTCAGCCGTAAACGATTGTTTGCACTTGCTTGGCAATGGCTTTGACCTGCGAGAAATCCTGATAGCTGCCATTATCCGTCATGATCACGAGCAGGTACCGATCGCCGTGCGGGGTGGTCACAATACCGGCATCGTTATCCGTACTGCCCAGCCACCCCACCTTGTCCTGAACAACGCTGCCGTTGGCCACTGCACTGGCCGCAGCCGGAATGCCGCTGCGGTATACCTGCTTGCACATCGCGGTCAGCAGCTTTTGGCGCAGTGCGGCATCGGCAAACGGCCCGGTGCCTCGTTCGATGGCCTTCAGCATGGTGAGCAAGTCATTGCTCGTCGTGGTCGCAGTGCCCACGGTTTTAAAGACGTACCCCGTCCCAAGCGTCGCAAAGTAATGATTCAGCGCTGCCGCACCACTTTGCTGCAGCAGACTTTCGGCATAGTCATTCTCGGAGTTCACGATCATCCGCTGGAACCCGTCCTCGTCGGCTGCCGTCCAGGTCTTCACGCCGGTCTCCAGCTCATGAAACAGCCAGGCGGTAATGTAAAGCTTGAACGTTGACGCGGCGACCATGCGCTGATCTCCGTTTTCGGCAACGGCCAGGCTGCCTGCCTGGTAAACCGCCGCGTCAGCCGCTTTAGCCGCGGCACTGCCAGAAACTGGCGCCAGATTGTAAAAACTGACGGCAACGTGCCCGCTTTGAGTCACGCCCTTTAGGTACTGGGTCAGCGTGCGCTTAATTTTAGCGGTCTGATTCCTAGTGCTGGCCGAGGACAATTTGGCCGTTGCCTTAGAGGCCGCCTGACTGGCGCTTGAGGCCTGGGGGCTGGTCGAGCCAGCCGCATCGGCCCCGTCATCGTTCAGGGCGTTGACGGTCAGGCCGATCACCAGCCCAAGCGCCAGCATGCAGGCCAGCGCAAAAGGAATAATGCGGCCCCAACGCGGCTTGCGGTGATTAGATTTTCGCATTAACTCAACTACTCTCTTCGTATATATAAATCAAATAATACAGCTTATCTGTGAGCAATGTTAGATTAAAATAAATATTTTTCACAGAAAACGTGGTGCGCATCGCCACCTCGGCTGCAGTGATTCACTGGCTGAACGGCACCCAGGCGCTGACCATGGTGGCCACGCGCCTTTGAACACTCGCGCCAATGGGGCCATGTTTAACAAAAAAAACGTCTCTGCCGCATCGCGCCGGTCCGCAGACCGTGCCTGCCGCAAAGACGTTTTTTTACTCTGAGCGCTTCACTTGCGCACTTGCCCGTTGCCACGAATCTGGTACTTGGTCGTGGTCAGCGCGGTCAGGCCCATCGGGCCGCGGGCGTGCAGCTTCTGGGTGCTGATCCCGATCTCGGCGCCAAAGCCGAACTCCTGCCCATCCGTGAACCGCGTTGACGCGTTCACGTACACGCATGCGGCGTCGACCTGACTAAGAAACTGCTCACCGGCAGCGTAATCGTCTGTCACGATAGTTTCGGAATGCTTCGTGTTGTGCGCGTTAATGTGACCAATCGCTGCGTCCTCTGAATCCACCACCTTGACCGCCATGATTAAATCATTGTATTCGGTGTCCCAGTCTGCGGCCGTGGCAGGCTGCATGCTGGGCACAATCGTCCGCGCGGCCGCATCGCCGCGCAGCGTCACACCGTGCGCCTGAAG
>NZ_BBAJ01000124.1 GCF_001311195.1 Lacticaseibacillus camelliae DSM 22697 = JCM 13995 | reverse complement strand
GGTTCCGACGTCCGCGCGAGCAACCGCCGTACTGGTAGAGGCGACGTTGGCGATGATCTGCGTCATTTGGGTGACGGCGACCTGAATGCTGTGAGCCGGCTCTACCTCGGCGTTGCCGATGCAAAAGCGTGATTGAGCATTTCCTTGAAGTCGATCAGGCAGCAGTTGGTCTCGGCCATGTAAGGCGTGTAGTCGAGGTCGTGCCAGTGAATATCGCCGCGCAGGTGGGCGTTTGCCACGGCCGGTGGCAGCATTTTCAGCCCAATGGCCTTGGCCACGGCGCCGGCCGTCAGGTCCCGCTGCGTGGAGAACACACGCGAGTCCTTGTTGGCATTTTCGTGCACAACGGTCGAGTCGCGGTCCAACAGTTTCTGGACGTTGTAGTTGACGTCGGCCTTCTTCGAGCGCTCGATGTCGCGCTTTACCCGGTATTTGGTGTAGGCCTCGCCCCAGTCGTACTGGTGCGCATCCAGCAGCGCCTGCTCCACAATGCTCTGCACCTCGGGAATGCGCACGTCTTTAGTGAAGCGCTCGGTGATCGTCGCGACCGCGGCATCCGAGATCGATTCGATCAACGTGTAGTCGGTCGGCGCAAGCTCGCCGTTCACCGCCTTTGCTGCCTTCGTGATCGCGGCCGTGATTTTGCTCTGGTCAAAATCGACGATCCGCCCGTCGCGTTTTTTTACGTTGATTTTTACTTTTAAATCGATCATGGATACCCTCTCCGTTCCTTTGTTCAGATTCGAACATCATAGAAACATTCTATCACGTTTAAGATTGGATGGGCACTATATATGGCAGAAAGACCGTCCAAATTGGCCAAAAATACTAGATATTGTATGGCGGACAATTTAATCATTATCGTGTCATTGCGTGAAAATATGGCCCGTCCACCTCAGTCCTCAGGCCGATTTTACGGTCAAACCGCGCGCTCGTCACCAGCCTTTGCTATACTGAAATTATCATCTCATGGAGGCTCACTATGGAACTGCGCAATGGAAACAAATCGGCGTCATCGCGTGATCATCATTTTGGGACTGATTCTGCTGCCGCTGGTGGCAGGCATCATCAGCCTGATTATCAAAATCGCCTTGTTCCTGGCCATCGTGGCCGGGCTATACTGGGCATATCTCACGTTTATCAAAAAAATGATGTCACCTGAGCCGGCCATGCGCCGGCTTTTTGATTCATTTGACCGTCCTCAAAAATATTGACGACGCTGTCAACAATAACCTCGCTGATCACGCCAATACCCCGCTTTCAAGGCGAATCACCATCAGCTAGTCCGGCCATATGCTCGGCCAATTTGACTGATCTATCAGCCACGAAGCGCCGACAATCGGCTAAACGTCTAGGTGCCTGGTTATTCAGCCAGTCGTCAGACAACGGCGGAGAATAATCATACACAATGATGACTGACTCAAGCGGACCGTTTAGCGCATTCGAGATTTTCGCCATGTACGGGTAAAAGCTCAGATAGGGGGTAAATCGCCCCTAATATGTTAAGGACCATGGCTGCCGTCGTTAATGAATTCGTTCCAAGGCAAATGTCATCCGTGAGCGCTTTGTCTCCCGCTAGATTCTCTTTATTAATCGTAAAGAGCAACGCGAATAGTTTTGCCTTTTTTTCTGTTCCAACTGGCATCCCCTTCTGGTCATCTCTGCGGTAATCATTTCATCATCCTTTGAGATAATCGGAAAGAGACCAGACAAACCGCGAAGCTTTCCTAAATACAATAAAACCGGCATTCTAAGGCCTTGCAAGCGCCTTGCGAATACCGGTTTTTTTACCCCTATGGATCCGATGAGATTCGAACTCACGACCTCTGCCATGCGAAGGCAGCGCTCTCCCAACTGAGCTACGGACCCAAAACACAAGTATTATTGTAGCATACCAAGACCGGCTGTAAAGAGGATTTTGCCGCGACGACCGGCTGGGCCATTGGGCTGGCCTTGGCGGCACCAAAAAGGCCGCTGAGTGAGCGGCCTGAGGAGTTGGCCAGGTAGTTTGGGGGACTGCCTGACAATTTTTACTTTGGAGGAGTAAAAATGAAAAATTGGGTTGGGGTAGAAAGGCTTGCGTCTTTCTATGTTCTTATAATATCCATAAGTTGTGAAGAAAATATGAACTTTTATAATATTAATGATGAATTGCATTAGTTATTTAACCGATGCTGCCCGCCAAGAGAAAATCGCGATCGACACGTACAAAATAATCGCCAGCGCGAGAAACAGCGGGTGGTAACCGACAGATTCGATCACCAGCGCCCCAGCCAGGGGGCCGACTGCCCGGCCGGCAGAGGCAAACATCTGCACATAGCCTTGGAACCGGCCTTTTTCTGCCAGCTCGGTGTACATGTCCACGTAGGTCGCCACAGAAGGCAGCGCCAGAATCTCCCCTAAGGTCAACACGCCCATCGCCAGCACGAACATCCAGTACGAGTGCGCCGGGATCAGGATCAGGAAGGCCGTGCCAAATAGCGCAAACCCCACGCCGAGACGCAGGCGCAAGTGCGCGGTCAGCCAGTCGTCAAACAGGGTCAGGATCGGTTGCCCCAGCACAATGAGCACCGCGTTAAACGTCCACAAGAATGAGTAATTGCGCACGTTCATACCCAGCGACAGCATGAAGGTGGAGATGTTACTTTGCCACTGCTCGTACGCCACCCAGGTCAAAAACAACGTCATCAGCAGCAACATGATGTTGATCAGGTGTGGATTCTTGCGGTTAGTTTTCCCCGCTTGGACTCGCTCAGCAGTCGGGCGCTTGGGAATATTGAAGTGCCCAAGCGCCACGCCGAAGAACAGCAAAAACATGACAAACGCCAGTGCAAAAATGTACGCGATCCCGAGCGGCAGCACGTAGCCGACAATCAGTGTCCCGATCACCAAGCCTAAGTTCTGCATAAAGTACAGGACGTTAAACACGTAGCTGGCGCGCCGACTGGTCGCCAGCGTGGCAAACGAGTTGATCGCCGTGTTCACCAGTCCTGAGCCAAAGCCCATGAGCACCAAAAATAACGGGTACGCCGGCCAGCCGTGCCAAAAAATGAGGGCCAGTGAGGTCCCGACGTCGAGCCCGATTCCAGTCAGGATGGTGCGGTACGGCGACCACCGATCAAACAACCGCCCACCGATCAAGTTTCCCAGCATCATCGCCACGGAATTGAAAAATAGCACGATCCCCGAAATTGTCAGGGACTCACCCAAGTACTCGTGCATGTAAATCGTGGTCAGTGGCCAGATGAACGAGATCCCGGTGTTGGTGATCAGCGAGCCGAGAAATAACCACTTCAGCGTCAGTGTCTTTTTTTTGCCATGCGTCCTTCCCTCCAAAGTCGGTCTGCAACTTATTCTATCCGGCCCGGCATCGTTTGTCCGCCTAAATGGGCACTTTCTCATTTTAAAAGCTCAAATTGTGCACAATATAAGGAAACTTTTGATGGCACTGGTTTCACCGGTCCTGCGGTTGCGGTAAACTAAACGTATCAGTAAGAAGCGAGAGGAAACGACATGACAGTAGAATCCAGCCTTAATTATCAAAATAATTTTTTTTAAAACATTCGCTCAGGCCTGGGCTGACCGCTCGACCTATCATTTATATCAGGGCATCGATACGACCAGCGAGACGTTGCGTCTGACGCTGGCAGAAACCCCGGGTTACATTCTGGCCTACGACAAGGCCGCTGTGCGCGAGCTGCACGACTTCCTGCGCCAGGACTTCATCGCCTTCTTGCGCGAACACATCCCGTTCTTCGAGGTGTCCGACCAAGGCGAGGTCTACTTTGGCGACTGGTACCACCGCCGCCAGTTTGGCACGATTGACGTGTTCAGCCGCAGCATTGTACAGCGCACGGACGCCGAGCGCGAGATCCTGCCGCAACTGCGCGCGTTTGCCAAGGACCCCGACCATTTTCTCGATAATCAGCTCGAGGCCATGCGGAAAGACACCTATCAGGAAGTCGATCGCTTGCACCGCCAGCTGGAGGACGCCGAAGCCGATGCCGCCTCGAGTGATGCGGTTCAGCCTGAGGCCACAGGGTCACGGGTGCGCGGCTTTTTAAAGAGCTTTGTCGACCCCGATCAGGATCAACCTGCTGCCACATCGCACAAGCAGAGCGGCCCAGATCAAAGCCAGCTCAAGGCCCGCTTTGACTCCGCCAAGGCCAGCGCCGATGAAGCCTTCGACACGCAAAAGCGCCAGCTCCAAGTCGGCGCCGCGATCACGCGCTACGAATACCAAGCCGTCACTTCTAACTACAGTTCCGTCG
>NZ_BBAJ01000123.1 GCF_001311195.1 Lacticaseibacillus camelliae DSM 22697 = JCM 13995 | reverse complement strand
AATCATCACTGATGAAGTCCGTGAGAAGCTAGAAGCGATTGTGCCCGGAGCTCACGTGCTAATTACTGATGCCACCGCCGTGCCGATCAAGATTCAGTTTCCTCAAGATGCCTCCTTACTAAACAAAGCTCGGCTGAACCTTGAAGAGATGGTGTTTAAGATGGCGCAAGGGCTACAAGTTGCAATCCCGCGGACTTATAAGCGCTTGGCTAAGGCAACATGGACTGAATATTCACGCCACCCTGGCCGTCAGGCCAAGGCCCGGCGCAAGCAGATTAAAGCCCAGCTGCAGTACATTCGGCGAGACCTGCGCTACGTGGATGAACTGTTGAGCCAAGGCGGAGAAGCACATCTGACAGAATGGCAAATCAACCGGCTCGCAGTTGTCCGTAAGGTCTACGATCAGCAAAAGTACATGTACGACAACAAGACTCATAGCGTTCCTGACCGGATTGTCAGTCTCAGCCAACCGTACATTCACCCGATTGTTCGCGGTAAAGCTAAGGCACGCGTTGAGTTCGGTGCCAAGATTGACTGCTCAATTTTAGACGGAGTTATTGACGTTGAGCGTTTTGACTTCGAGAGCTTCAATGAAAGCACTGATCTGGCCGCAACCCTCGATCATTGTTGGGATACACTGGGGCAGTATCCCGATGAGGTACTAGCTGACACCCTGTACCGAACCCGAGCGAATATTGCATTGTGCAAGGAGCTGGGCATCAAACTGAGTGGGCCTAAGCTGGGCCGCCGGCCGAAGCATGTAGATGCCAAGCAGCGCAAGCTGGATACTGATGCGGAGAACAGACGCGGTGCGATTGAACGCAAGTTTGCCTTCTTGAAAGTCTCGCTTGGGCTTGATTTAGTGAACACAAGAACCGCTGAATCTCTGGTGGTCGAAGTTGATTCAGCTATTGTGTTGGCTAACCTCATGCTTCTTTTGGGTATTTTTTCTATACCAATTTCCGTCATTACCCACAGAGCCGGCAAAACATATCAAATCAACTATAAAGTCATCACTGAACGGCCTAAGTCAGCAGCCTAGTTCAGTACTGACTAGTGTAAGCATTGGTTTATTTCATCTTGAGGTCCATATTATTGCTTTTATTGGCAATGATATGGGCTTTTTTTTGATGGGAGAGAATTAATTTCGAGTTAACTGGAAGTCTTGTGGGATTATGATCCTCTATATTAAAAATACGTTACAGTTCGAATTTTTGTTTCAAAACGCGTCCTACAAACCGTCTGTATATGGTGAGAGCGAAAGTTCTCACAGACCTTCCGGAAGGGTCTTGCAACGTACGCCGCCGTGCGCGGCGTGCAGCGCGAAAGCCGCTAGCGCGAGCGGCGGCGGTCGGCGTTAGCCGGCCGCCACAAGCCCCCGGTCTCTAATAGGGGGGCAAATATTAGAGACAAAATACATGTAAGTAGGACGAAAGCGCCGGTGGCAAGCCACTTTGCGTAAGCAGATAGGTGGCTTTGCTGTCAGGTCGCTTCGAAAGGAGCTAACATGCTGAAAGATTTGAACTTAGTCGGCGGGATGACGAATACCGACTGGCTAAACCAGTTTCATGATGAGATGCGCACGCACAAGATCACTCAGGGCCAATTAGCGAAGACGGCTGATTACAGTCGATCGCATTTGAACCAGCTGCTGACGGGAAACAAGCCGATTAACCAACAAGCGCGGTTGCGATTGACGTTGGCACTGCGGTCGTTGACCGGCCAGAACAACGTTGACGTCTGTATTGATTACTTGGGCGTTACCTTCAAGTCGCACGACTATGAAGAACTGGTGACCGAACTGTTCCAGATTAACCTGAATCACTTTAATCTCAAAGAAGGGGCGCGATACGGGTACGCGGCGACCTTCAAATGTGGTGAAATCGATGTGTTGCTGTCGCCGTATCAAGATGTGAATGCAGACGGTTATGATCCAAGCGAAGACAGTGCACAATGATTGAACTGAAGGGCCAAGGCTGCCGCTATGTTGAATCGTATTTGCGCCAGCAGAATCGCACCTGGTACGACTTCCTAGAGACGTGCATTGCGCTTGACGGTCATTTCACCCGAGTTGACCTCGCCATCAATGATCGCAATGGCTTGCTTGACGTACCAACCTTGATTGAGAAGTGTGACCGTGATGAATTCACCTCACGTTTTCATGGTTTCCGAGATAATCGCACCAAGCAGTGGAAGGTATCGGGCAGAACCTTGTATCTGGGGTCGCCGCAAAGTGAAGTGTACTTCTGTATTTACGACAAGGCTTTTGAGCAACACCAGAAGCACCCTGAGATTGCGATTGAAGATCAGCCGATACGGACACGCTTTGAAGTCCGGTTACGTCGCAAACGCGCCGCTGCGGCAATTAAGAATTTGTTGGCAGAGCATGATCCAGAGAAAGTTGTGTTCGGCATCATCAATCGCTACCTGCGTTTTTTGACGCCGAGTCACAAAGCGAAGAGTCAGTGGGCGACAGATCCGCGCTGGGATGCTTTCATCGGCAATTATCGCGACAAGCTGCGACTTTCTACCAATCCTGAACCATTGAGTTACGCGCACATTACCCGTTGGCTCAAGAAGCAGGTCGCGCCGTCGCTGAAGATGTTGCAGCTGATTGATCAGTACAATGGCACTACTGAGCTGAAGGCGATTATTGACGGCGGCAAGTTGACGCAACGCCACTGGGACTTGATTCACCACTATCAGCATCACCGCAACGGCGTTTTGACGGATTCAGAACCGAGTGAGACATCAAAAAAGAGCGACTATGCCGACCAAAGCAAGTAGTCACCCTTCACAGATAAGATTTGGGTCCTATCTGGTTTGATTATCTCACTTCAATCAATGAGAAGGAAGTGACGTAATTGGATAAGAGTTTTGTCTGCTATCAAGATCTGATGGCATTAGGTTTTAAGCAGCACACCGCGCGCAATATTATTAGACAAGCGAAGCAAAGGATGGTACAAAAGGGTTATCCCTTGTATCTCAACCGAAACTTAGGGCGCGTGCCGCGTTCTGTCGTTGAGTCCATTCTCGGGTCACCGATGAATGGAGCTGTTGAGAATGAGTAAAACCAAATATCCAGGCGTATTCATAGACGCCAAAGGTAACTTCTACTATGAAACCGAGTTGGGCACCGATAAGATGAGTGGCAAGCGCGTCCGCAAGAAAGGGCGGAAGGACAGTCAAGGAATGCCATTCAACACTGCGTTTGCGGCGAACAAGGAACTTACGCGGGTGAAGCGTGAATATCATGAGGCGCATGGGTTTACGAACTTTCGCATGACCTACCGCCAGTTCATGAAAGACGCGTATATCCCAGCGTACAAAACCGACGTGGAGGAAAGCACCTTCGCTGTCCGTAATCGCAGCTTTGATATCTGTATCGCCCGCTTTGGCGACCAGCTGTTGCGCGATATCGATATCACCGACGTGCAGAACTTCCGCACGTGGCTGCTCACGGATGAAAAAGACGGCGGTGCGGGCTACTCGCAAGGCTATGCTGGTTTGGTGTTCGGCTGCTTCCGCAAGTCCCTTGACCATGCGGTGCAGATGCAGTACCTGTCCAGCAATGTGTCGAAGCGGGTCAAGGCGATCCCTAAGGCCAAAAGCAGCGTGCCGTTTTGGACGAAAGCTGAGTTTGAACAAGTCATCGCGCAAATCTGCATTGATGACATTTACGGTCACCTGAACTTCGTGATGTTGTGGCTGTACTTCCTGACTGGCGTGCGCGTCAACGAAGGCACGGCGCTGTGGTGGCGAGATGTTGATCTCGCCAAGAAGCAGCTGCACGTTGACCACATGCTGGTGATGAAGAACCGGCATGACTGGGAGCGCCACGACTACACGAAGACAGACAGCGGCAAGCGCATCTTGACGCTTGATGATGACACCGTGGCAATTCTATGGCGCTGGCGCGAGGTGCAGAAGAGTTTCGGTCTGGGTGGGGTTGATGACTTCATCATGACCTACGATGCTTGCCGATGACCAAGTCCACGATCTCGAGGATTATCCACCGCTACGCCAAGTTGGCGCAGGTGCACCCAGTCGAAGGCAAAGGGCTGCGCCACAGTCATGCGTCGTATCTCATCAATGAGTTCAACGTCTCCGTACTGGTGTTGTCCAAGCGCTTAGGCCATTCGTCACCTGAGATCACGCTGAAGCACTACTCGCACTTATGGGGCGGACTGGATGCAGATATCGCCGAACAGATTGCGGGTAACATCACGATCAAGACGGCGGGTCAGAATCAGGTGCGGTTCGTGGGGAATCAGGCGGTAAAGTACGATCAACTAAGCCCCGCCAAACTCCCCGCCAAAACAGTGGCTGAGGCATAGAAACCTAGTGATGACGCGGGATAGTGCCGCTGAAGATACGCTCGAA
>NZ_BBAJ01000122.1 GCF_001311195.1 Lacticaseibacillus camelliae DSM 22697 = JCM 13995 | reverse complement strand
TGCAAGTTCCGCAACTGCCGCCACGTCAGCGAGCCGGGCTGCGCGGTCAAGGCCGCGGTGCAGGCGGGCACACTGCCTGAGGCCACTTACCAGGCCTACCTGAAGTATCAAGCAAAGGCGGCGCGTTAATATGCGCCTCAACCAATATTTTCTACGCCACTGGCGCATGGGGCTGCTGGGACCCACCGTCAGCTTAATCAGGTATAATAAAAATATTAATTTGGCCGGCTCAAGCGGTCAGCCACCAGTCAGGAGATACTTATGAAAATCAGGCCCTACCAACCCGCCGATGAACGAGCCTACCTCAACACCGTCGCGCTGGCTACATGCACTCCCAGTTCCGTGATCAAATCAGCGACCAGCGCGATGCGTTCGGCGAGGCGGACGGCTACCGCACTGTGATTTCGCTTGTTGCGACCATGGACGGTCTCGTCGTCGGTGCCATCGACGCGGGCGTCTTTAATGACGACCGCGTCAAGCATGATCTCTACGTGCAGCATCAAGGCCGCGGCAGCTACATCGAAGTGTTTGCCGTGAGCCCTTCTGCGCAAGGGCAAGGCCTTGCGCGGACGCTGCTTAAGGCCTGCCTGACTAAGTTGAAAACCGCCGGTGCCGATTTTGTCGAGATCTTTACCCGCAGCGATGCAGCCGCCAACGGCCTGTACCAGAGCCTCGGGGCGCGGGAGATCGCGCATAACTGGCGGGCGCTGGCCACGCCGAAAAGCTACCAGGCCCCCAAGGCCAAATGGGCGCTGGACGCGGGCACCCAGGAGCTGGTTCTCACGGCAGCGGCCGGGCGCGTCGAAGCCTTGCCGCAGTACCCGCAGTGGGTCACCTTTTTCACCGAGGCGGCCATGGCCGACTACATTATCGCCGAATCGTATCGCGAACGCACCTACTTGCTGAAGTTATAAACCGAAAGAACACACCATGATGCAAATCACTCAAACCCCAACGCTGACCAAAGGCCCAAACCGCGGCGGCCAAAGCTTGATCAAGGCGACGCAGGCCGTGGACGGCACGCACCGTGATCCGTACCTCGAGAACGACTTGAACTTCGATCAGACCATGCCAGCCTTTTTCCTCGCCGAAGCCGTGGGGCAACCGATCGGCCTGCTGACGCTGTATGCCGATGACGCCCCAGGGCCAGGCGGCGTGGTGGACGTCAGTATCCACGTGCTGCCGGAATACCGCAGGCAAGGCGTTGCCACTGCGCTGTGGCAGGCGGCAAGGAAAGTATTGCAGACCGCTGGCTATCAAAAATGTGAATATGCGACCGAAGCCGCTTTTCTTACCAGTCATCCCCAATTCCTTGAGCAGACGCAACTAGTAAAAGATCCCGCCAGTGAAATTGGTCTGATAGCGCCTGCCGGCAGCGGCAAAGCCACCGATGATGTGCTCACAGTCGCCCCGCTGACCAGCAGCGACATTGAAACCCTCCTACCGCTGTATATGGAGGCCTTCGCAGACGAATCCGGGACTGACGAAGACCAGGCGCGACGCTACCTTGAAGTCGCTCGGACTGACCCGGCGGTCGCCTCGTTTGTCTGCCACTACCAAGGCCAGCCCATCGGCTACTGTGCGGTAGATTTGGACGACTACGACTACTTTTACGGGCTGTTTATTGCCAAAGACTATCGCAATCAGGGGGTTGGCAGCCGCTTCATCCAACTGATGATGGGCCAGCTCTCGCTACGCGCCACAAGGACTTCCGCCTCGACGTCGACAGCGACAACCTCGCCGCCTACCACGTTTACCGCAAGGCGGGATTCAAGCCGCTGACCGAGTCCTTTTACCTCAGTGCGCCGACTGGCCGCTGGGCGCTTAGGGATTAACCTCAAGCGTTACCCATGTGCGGCCGCAACAAAATTGCCGGCCTCCAGATCTGGAGACTGGCAATTTTTTTAGAGACGGAAAAATTTGCTATAGAAGATGATTACAATAAATCGATTCACGACCCCCTGCACGCAGGTCGACTCAACTCATCTTCGCCAGAGTATGTGCTGCCGTCAACTGATAATGCAGCACGTGATCCGTTTGCAGCTGTTGGTCGTCGAAGTGGTGCGCAGCCTCAATGATGGTGTTCGGCAAATGATAGATCAAATTGCGGATTTGCTTGGCGTTTTGGTCGTCCAGCCCAGCCGTGATCTCGTCCAGCAGCATGACCGGGCGCTTCCGCAACAGCCCTCGGGCAAGCGCCAGGCGTTGAAGCTGGCCGCCAGAAATGCTGGCCTGATCAGGCGCGATGACACGGTCCAGCGGCTCATCCCCGAGCTCTGTGGTCAGACCCACTTGGCCCAACGCAGCCAGCAGCGCGTCATCGGTGAACGTTTGGCCCAGCGTCAGATTTTCCCGTACGGTACCAGCAAAGACCCACGGCGTTTGGTTGATGTACGTCGTTTTCGCCGGCGCTGGCGCTTCACCATCCACTAGGACGCGCCCACCCGTGGGCTGCTGCCAGCCGCCAAGCACGCGCAGCAGCGTTGACTTGCCGCTGCCCGAGGGACCAGACACCAGCAGTTTGGTGCCAGGAGTCAGCGCCAGGTCAGTTGCGGCGAGAATCGGCTGGTCGCCATAGGCAATGGTCAAGCGCTGAACGTCGATCTGGCCTTCGCCGTGCGTCGGTGTGCGCTGGCTCAGCAGCGGCGTGGGCGCTTGCGGCAGGCGGCGTAACTCGCGCGTGCCGGTCAGCTGGCTCCAGTACTGAATCAGCATGCGAATATTCATGGTGACGTGATCGACCGACAGCAGCAGGGTCAACAGCACGCTGATGGTAACGCCAAAGCCGCCCACATGGATCAGCCAAAAGCCGATGGCCAGCGGGCCGATCAGCGTCAGCACGGTTAGCATCCAGTTGCCGTACTGCACGCGCAGCTGGCCATTCGTCTGCTGCTGAAGCCGTTTTTCACTGACGGCCAGCCGCTGCTTCACCCGGACGAAAAAGCTGCCCGCCGCTTGGTACTGGACCAAATCGCCGCGGCCTTCAAGCCAGTCGCTACCGGCGGCCAATGTGGCGGCATTGGCAGTGCTCCACCGTTTACCCAGCGCCGCCAGCTTGGTCTGGCCAAACAGCATCGGCACCATCGTCAGCGCGGAAAAGGCGATGCTGATGAGTCCCATCATCCAATTGGTCACCAAAACGAATAAGGCGGCCGTAATGGCGCCAAAACCGGCGGACAAGATCGCGAGGATGACCTCAAAATAGCGACCTTGAATCTGCGCGGCATCGTTGGTCAGGCGATTGAGCCCGGCCGAAGGGGCCTCGCTCGTCTCGAAGCTGACCGTCAGCAGCGTTTCTTTCAGTGCAATGTTCAGACGCCTGAGCGCATCTTGAATCAGCAGCTGAAAAATAAACAAGCAGGTGTACGTCCCGGCATACGCGACCAGCGCCTGGCCCAGATACTGATAACGCTGGACGGTCGTCGCCTGCGTGAGGCTTGGCAGCCGGCCCAGCACGAACCCGTTCAACACGCCTTCAAAACTCCCCAGTAAAGCAAATATAAGCAATAATCCAATTTCCCCGTGCGGCAGTCGGTGCAGCACCCATTTTACGTTGATCATCATCTGAACCACGTCCTTCCATGTTGCCAGTGTATCTGGTACACTGAGCGCAACGTGAAAGAGGTGACAGAAGTGGCAGGAGAAGTTGGTAAGCTATTGCGGGCCGTGCGCCTGGGCCAGGGCATGCCACAGGCGCGCCTGTATGATGGCCTGCTCAGCCAGCGCCAG
The DNA here is from genome assembly GCF_001311195.1 of Lacticaseibacillus camelliae DSM 22697 = JCM 13995. Lineage (GTDB taxonomy): Bacteria > Bacillota > Bacilli > Lactobacillales > Lactobacillaceae > Lacticaseibacillus > Lacticaseibacillus camelliae. Next base: position 844 of record NZ_BBAJ01000122.1, on the reverse strand, counting down.
GCGATCCGGCTCGAATCAGCACAATGACCTCAAGGCGGAGCTGCTGTTTCCCATTCTGCAGCGGCTGCACCTGTCGGCCGATGAATTCGCCGCGCTGCTCGAGCATGAGCGCGGCGTGGCGCTGGCTGAGGCTAAGCCGCTGCCGCCGGTGCTGGCCAAGGCCTTGGCCGAGTACACCGCCTGGGGCGACTGGCCGTTGACAGAGGCGGAACGCACAGCGATCACTCGGTACGCGCTGACCGCCCCGGTAACGACGCTCGCCCAGATCGAAGCGATGATTCCGTTGATCCCGGTTCTTCCTGAGCAGGCGGAGAAAATCTGGCGGCGGCTGCAGGTTTTTCAGGGCTTGCCACGCTATGAGCAGCTGGCCAGTTCGTGGTGCCACACCCGTCTGTTCACGCTGTTGTTCATGGGTCGCAAAAGGCCGCAAGTCAAGTCATCAGCCGCTGGCAGACCCTCTCCGACTTGCCTGGTGACGCCAAACAGGTCCGGCTATTCATGACCAAGCTGACCGCCGCGCTGCCAGACGCCAACGCCGTGTATGCAGCGACCGATCCGCTAATCACCGCCTGGCGCAGCTTCAATGAGCCCGTCATGGCGGACGGCATGATTGACAATCGGCGGCACATCCTGAGCGGCTTCAACGTCCATGACGCGTGGCGCGATCAGGAAATTGGGGCGGTGGCGAGGCTGCTGAAGCAATGCCAAAAGCTGCCCTGGCGGAGCTAGACACGCCCGCCTACCTCGCCAAGTTTCCCGGCTTAAATGAGGCACTGGCGCAGCGCCACGCCACCCTGGATGATTTTCTCGAAGCCAGATAAAACAAAAGCGGCCCCTCAATTTT
>NZ_BBAJ01000121.1 GCF_001311195.1 Lacticaseibacillus camelliae DSM 22697 = JCM 13995 | reverse complement strand
CCGCCAGCGGCTGCTCGGGCCCGACAAACGTCAAGGCAACGTGATCTTTGGCAAAGGCAATGAGCGCCTCGGTTTCAGCCTCATCGATTGCCACCGGCGTCAGCCCAATCAGTGCCATGCCGGCGTTGCCCGGCGCCACAAACACCTGCCCCACTTGCGGCGAGCGCAGAAACGCCCGCCCGAGCGCACTTTCTCGGCCGCTTGGCCGATCACCAACACATTGACCATCACTGCCTCCTTAGTGGCGGAAGTGCCGCACGCCGGTCGTCACCATCGCGATGCCGTACTTGTCTGCCATCGCGATCGAATCCTTGTCGCGAATCGAGCCGCCGGGCTGAATGATGGCCTTGATGTCATGCTGCGCCGCGTATTCCACACAGTCGTCCATCGGGAAAAAGGCGTCCGAGGCCATCACCGCCCCGGCGAAGTGCTTATTCTGCTGGGCCTCGTTTAGGGCGATTTCCACCGAACCAATCCGGTTCATCTGCCCGGCGCCGATGCCGAGCGTCTGCCCCTTCTTGGCGACCACAATCGCGTTACTCTTGACGTGCTTGACCACCTGCTGAGCAAACAGCAGCGAGGCAATTTGGTCCGCAGTTGGCTGCACCTTCGTCACCACCGTCAGGTCGGCGGCAGTTTCGATCTTTGTGTCGGTGGTTTGCCGCAGCACCCCACCGTTGACCGCAACGGTTTCGACCCGCTCCGGCAGCGGTCCGCCGGCCAGGTTGATGGTCAGCAGCCGGACGTTTTTCTTCTTGGCCAACACCGCAAAGGCATCGTCATCAAAGCTGGGCGCCATGATGATCTCCAAAAACAGCGCGTGCATCTTCTCGGCGGTGGCGAGGTCCACCGGCCGGTTCAGCGCGATGATGCCACCGAAAATCGACATCGGATCGGCTGCGTAGGCCTTGTCCCAGGCCGCCTCGATGGTTGCCCCTTGGCCGATGCCGCACGGTTCATGTGCTTAACCGCGACCACAGTCGGTTCCTGATACTCGTTGACCATGGCCAGCGCGGCGTCGGCGTCGCGAATGTTGTTGAAGGACAGCGCCTTACCGTGCAGCTGCTTGGCGTTGACCAGCGATTCAGCCGGGGCGTCGGGTGAGCCGTAAAAGGCGGCCTGCTGATAACTGTTTTCACCGTAACGCAGGCTTTGCACCTTGCTGAAGGTCGGGGTGAACTGCTGCGGGAAGGGCTCAGGATCCAGGTAGGCGGCGATTTGGGCATCATAGGCAGCGGTGATCTGGAAGACCTTGGCGGCAAGCTGCGTCCGCAGCGCTGCATCGTCCTCATCCAGGCCGGTCAAGACCCGCGCGTAATCCGCGGGATCGGCCACGGCCCACACGCTGGCCGCGTTTTTGGCCGCCGCGCGCAAGGCGCTGGGCCCGCCGATATCGATCTGTTCGATGGCCTCTGCCCGTGTTGTTTCCGGCTTGGCGATCGTTGCCGCAAACGGGTACAGGTTCACGCACACCAGGTCGATGGGCTGAATGTCTCGCGCTTTGAGCGCCGCCATGTGAGTCGGCTCATCCCGCTTGGCCAAGATGCCGGCGTGAATGTTCGGGTGCAGCGTCTTGACCCGGCCGTCCAACATTTCGGGAAAACCGGTCACCGCTTCGACGGCGGTCACGGTGAGGCCGGCCTTTTCCAAAGTGGCCTTGGTGCCGCCAGTGGACACCAGTTCGAAGCCGCGATCGATCAGTCCCGCGGCAAATTCCTGCAGGCCGGTTTTATCGGACACACTTAACAATGCGCGTTTCACTAGATTTTCTCCTCCTTGATGAGTGCTTCAATTGTCTGGGGCAACAGGTGGTGCTCAACATCGTGGATCGCCGTTTCCAGCTCGGGCAAGGTGGTGCCCTCGCCGATCAGCACCGGCGCCTGGGCGATGATCTTGCCAGAGTCGATGCCGGCATCGACGTAATGAACCGTCACGCCGGTCACCTTGACGCCGTAATTAAATGCATCAGCGATGCCGGTGCGCCCGGGAAAACTCGGCAGCAGTGCCGGATGCAGGTTGATGATGCGGTTCGGGTAGGCATTTAGCAGCGTGGACCCGATGATCCGCATGAACCCTGCCAGCACAATCAGGTCACACGCCGGCAAGTGGGCAATCAGCGCCGCCTCAGCCGCAGCCTTATCCGGGTAATCGCGGTAGTTGAGCGCGATCACCGGAATGCCTCGGCGCTTCGCCTTGGCCAGCACCGGTGCCCCTGGCTGATCGCACACCAGGGCCAGGATCGCCGCTGTTTTGGTCCGGTCAAAATGATCGGCCAGCGCCTCAAAGTTCGAACCGGTGCCAGAAGCGAAAACAATCAGCTTTTTGGTCATGGCTTCCCCCATTCCACCGCGGCTGGGTGCGCGGCACGACCTGCCCGATGCGCTTGGCGTGCGGATCGGCTTGCAGCACCGCGGCCACATTTTCCGGCGCGACCGCGAGCACCATGCCGATGCCCAAGTTGAAGGTTTTGCGCATTTCGTCATCGCTGATCGCCGCAGCCTGCTGAATGCGCTGAAAAATTTCCGGCCACTGCCAGGCTTGCGGATCAAAGCGCGCGGCCAGGTCTTTTGGCAGCAGCCGCGGCACGTTTTCGGTAAACCCGCCGCCAGTGATGTGCGCAGCGCCGTGCAGCAAACCGGCCTTGAGCAGGCGCAGCATCGGCTTCACGTACAGGCGCGTGGGGGTCAAAAGCGCCGTGCGGATCTCGGTGCCGTCAGACAACGGCATCATCCCGAAATTTGTTTCTGCGAGCAGCGCCCGCACCAGGGAGAAGCCGTTCGAGTGCACCCCGCTGCTCGGCAGCCCAATCAGCACATCGCCTGTTTGGACCCCTTGCGGCAGCAACTGCTCGCGGGACGCCAGCCCCACGGCAAAACCGGCCAGATCGTAGTGCTTTTGCGGGTACATCCCTGGCATTTCGGCCGTTTCACCGCCGATCAGGCTCATTTGCGCCTCGCGGCAGCCGTACGCGATTCCGCGCACCACGTCCTCGACGCGGCTGGGGATCAGCTGGTCGGTCGCCAGGTAGTCCAGGAAAAACAGCGGTGTTGCGCCGGAGGCCACCAGGTCATTGGCGACCATTGCGACTAAATCAATGCCGATGGTTTCATGCTGGTCGCACTCAAGCGCCAGTAGCAGTTTCGTGCCGACGCATCAGTGGCGGATAGCAGGACCGGGTGCTTGACCTTCGGCAACGCATAGGCCGCCGCAAAGCCGCCCAAATCACCCAGCACGTTTTGGTCCTGCGTGGCCTTGACCAGCGGGGCGATTCGCGAAACGGCTTCGTTGCCGGCCGCGACATTCACCCCGGCTTGCTCATAATTCAGACTCATCGTGCAGCCACCTCCTCGACGTTCAGTGTCAGCTTTGAGAGTTCTTCTTTCAGGTTCGCCGCGTAATCGTCCAGCGGCGTCGGGTACTTACCGGTGAAATACGCCACGCACAGGCCGCGGTTCGGCGCGGTGGTTTGCAGATTCACGCTATCTTCCAGCCCCTGCACGGACAAAAAGCCCAAGCTTTCCACCCCCAGGAGCTGACGCATGGCCGCCACACTGTAATTGGCGGCCAGCAATTCCTTGGTGGACTGAATATCGATTCCGTAAAAGCACGGGAAGCGCAGCGGCGGGCTGGCGATGCGCAAGTGCACACTCTTGGCGCCGGCTCCTTGAGCAGCTGGACGATCTGCTTGGCGGTGGTCCCGCGCACGATCGAATCATCGATCAGCACGACCCGCTTGCCGTTGACCACCGCTTTGAGCGCGGAAAGCTTGAGGCGCACGCTGCGTTCGCGCAGCGCCTGCGTGGCTGAATAAAGGTCCGCGCCACGTACTGACTCTTGATGAGCCCCATTTCGTACGGATCCCGCTTTCCTGCGCGTAGCCGATGGCGGCGGACAGGCCGGAGTTGGGCACCCCGACCACGATGTCTCCGGCCGCCGGCTGCTCTTGCGCCAGCCGCTTGCCCATGGCCACGCGCGCCTGGTGCACGTTGACGCCGTGAATCTCCGAATCCGGGCGGGCAAAGTAGATGTACTCCATCGAGCACACCGCCAGCTGCGTGTGCGTGGTGTATTGTTCCGCGGTCATCCCGGCGTTGGTAACCGTGATCAGCTCGCCGGGCTGCACGTCCTTGATGAACTCGGCGCCGACCACGTTGAGCGCCGCAGTCTCGCTGCAGATGACATAGCCGCCGCTGGGCAGCTGGCCGACCACCAGCGGCCGAAACCCGTTGGGATCGCACGCCGCGTAAAGGCCATTTTCCGTCAGCAGGGCGAAGGCAAAACCCCCGTGGACCTGGTTCAGCGCGTCGATCAGCTGGCCCTTGAAGGTTTTCGCCGGACTGCGGCGCAGCAGGTGCATCAGGACCTCAGTGTCGCTGGTCGACTGAAAAATCGCGCCATTTTGCTCCAGCGAAGCCCGCAGGCTCAGCGCGTTGGTCAGGTTGCCGTTGTGGGCCAGCGCCACCGCCCCGTCGGAAAAGCGAAACAACAGCGGCTGAATGTTTTCGAGGATTGCCCCGCCGGCCGTGGCGTAACGCACGTGACCCAGCGCGGCCGGGCCGCGCAATGCGATCAGGTCAGCCGGCTGGGCAAACACCTGCGACACCA
>NZ_BBAJ01000120.1 GCF_001311195.1 Lacticaseibacillus camelliae DSM 22697 = JCM 13995 | reverse complement strand
AAACCGCCATTGCCGCGCTGTACGCGGCTGACGCGGCGGCCCCAGTGTTGCTGGAGGAATATCTGCAAGGCGAAGAGGCCTCGGTGCTTGCCATGTTTAACGGTCAGGCTCGCGTGATTTTTCCGCTGGCCCAGGACCACAAGCGGCGCTTTGACGGGGATTCGGGTCCGAACACTGGCGGCATGGGGCTTACAGCCCGACGCCGCAGTTCGGCCAGGCCCAGCAGCAGGCCGCTTGCGACCTAGTCGACCAAACGCTCGCCGGTATGGCCGCGGACGGCCTGACGGGCTGCGGGGTGCTTTACGTGGGCTTAATGTTCACCAGCACCGGACCCAAGATCCTTGAATACAACTTGCGCTTCGGCGATCCGGAGACCCAGGTGCTGCTGCCACAGGTGCAAAATGACTTTTACCAGCTCACGCTTGATCTGCTGGCCGGCACGGCCGAAAAGCTGGCACTAGACGGCCAAACTTACTGTGCCGTCGTGGCGGTGGATCCCGCTTACCCGCACGCCGGCCGGGCCTATCCGCTGGTCGTGCCCGACGCGGCGCAGCGCCATTACTGGGTGCCGGCAGGGGTGGCAAAAGGAGACGGCAATTACGTCAGCGCTGGCGGCCGCATTTTTGCCGTGATTGGTGCAGGCAAGGGCCTGGTCGAGGCCCAGCATCAGGCGTATGCACGCATGCAGCCGCTGCAAGGCGACCTGGCGACGCGCAGCGACATCGGGGCCAAGGGTCTGCATTAACCAAAAAGTGTGCAACCACCACATCCATGGCGAATGCACACTTTTTTGTGCTTGGGTACTATATCTTGGGGGTTGGCTGTGGTAGCATTGAACCTATGAAATGGAGTGAGCAACATGGCCCAAACAAGATTGCCGAATAATCCAAAACCCAAGGAGTGGCTCGCGTCCGACCTGTCGCTGCAGTACGTGGCCAGCTACAAACCGTTCGTGTTTGTCGACGGTGAAGGGGTGCGGTGCAGCATTTACGTGTCCGGGTGCCGCTTTAACTGTCCAGGCTGCTACAACAAGGTGGCGCAGAACTTCCATTACGGCACGCCGTACACGCAGGAGCTGGAGGATCGCATCATCACGGACCTCAGCCAGAGCTACGTGCAGGGCCTGACGCTGCTGGGCGGCGAGCCATTCTTGAACACGCAGGTCTGCCTGCGGTTGTGCCGGCGAGTCCGCCAGGAGTTCGGCCACACCAAGGACATCTGGAGCTGGACCGGGTACACCTGGACGAGCTGATGAAGGAGTCCGACGACAAGCTTGAGCTGCTGAAGATGCTTGACATTCTGGTCGACGGCCGCTTCCTTGAGGCCAAGAAGGACCTGACGCTGCAGTTTCGGGGCAGCTCCAACCAGCGCATCATCGACGTGCCGGCCTCGCTTGAAGCCGGTTCAGTCAAAATTTGGAAAAACTTGGTCAGGTAGCACAAAAAGCCCGCGGGAAAAATTTTCCGCGGGCTTTTGCCTACTTCAAATCCGGTTTGGTCAAGGTCGCGCCGCTTTCCCCGTAAAAGCTGAGGTGGGGAAAATGGATCGTCACGGCCGTGCCCTTGCCAACAGTCGACCTGATGGTCAGGTGATGGCCGAGTTTTTGGCTCAGTTGATCCGCCAGGTACAACCCCAGGCCAGTCGAGCGCTGGTTCGCGTTGCGGCCATTGGTGCCGGTGAAGCCTTTTTCAAAGACGCGGTGCAGCTCGTCTTGGGGGATGCCGATACCGGTATCCGCAATGGTCAGCGTGGCCTCGGTTTTGGCGTCTTGAATGGTCGCGGTGATCTTGCCCCCAGGCGCCGTGTACTTCAGGGCGTTGGACACCAGCTGACCCAGGATGAAGCGCAGCCACTTTTCATCCGTGACGACGGTCAGTGAATGACCGTTTAAGGTGAAACTGATGCGCCGGTCGATGAAGCTGTTGCGCTGGTCGACGATGACGCCGTCGACCAAGGGCTTCAAGTCGTACTCACGCAGCAGGTAGTCCTTGGAAAAACTGTCGAGGCGCGAGTAGTACAGCACTTGCTCGACGTAAAAGTTGATCTTGTCCAGCTGCAGCGCCAAGTCGTCCAGCGGCTTTTCCGGTGCCTGCCCGTCCAGGCTGTCCTGGAGGAGCCCGGCGGCGGCCAGCGGCACCTTGATCTCGTGGACCCAGGAGTCGATGAACGCTTTTTGGTCCTGCTGGCGGGCGATCAGCTCCGATTGGGCCTGCCGGTGCTCGCGCAAGACGTGGTTGTACGCCTCGCTGATTGCCGCGTGCTCGTGACTGCTGGCCGGGTTCAGCGGCCAGTCCAGCGCCTCGGCCCCAGCGCTTTGGCGATCGGTGAACGCCTTGACCCACTTCTTGGTGCGGGTGTAGTGCCACGCCAGCAGCGCGGCGGCCAGTCCGGTGACCAGCACGGCGATGTACAGCAGGGTATCCCAGCGCACACGCTGGCCCGGGTCGAGCCACAGCCCGAAGCACAGCAGGGCCAGGCCGATGAAAAACCAGGCGATGGCGGCCAAGTGGTCGTGCAAGTATGCTTTAAGTGTCATGCTACTTCACCATGTACCCTTGGCCGACCTTGGTCTGAATATAATCGGGCAGTCCGGCCGCCTCGATTTTCTTGCGCAGGCGGTTGATATTGACGGTCAGCGTGTTGTCGTCGACAAAGCGCTCATCGGTCCACAGGTCCTTGAGCAGGCGCGAGCGGCTGATGACGCTGCCGTGTGCCCGCATCAGCAGCTGCAGCAGCTTGTACTCGTTTTTGGACAAGTTGATCTCCTGGTCGTTGACGTAGCCATGCCGGTTTTGAAGTCGAGGGTCAGCCCGTTGACGGTGAGGGATGCGCTTCCGGCGTCCTGATAGTTGTAAGTGCGCCGCAGCAGGGCGTTAATTTTGGCGATCAGCACCTCCATGGCGAATGGTTTTTCCACAAAATCATCGGCGCCGAGGTTCATCGCCATCACCATGTCCATGTTGGTGTTGCGACTGGAAATGAAAATGACGGGCACCTGCGAGGCGTCGCGGATCTTTTGCACCCAGTAGTAGCCGTCGCGGACGGGCAGGTTGATGTCCAGCAGGACCAAGTCGGGGCGCGTCGCCTGAAATTGGTCGAACACGCGGTTGAAATCCGTCACCGTGCTCGCCTGAAACTCCCACTTGTTTAACGCCTCCGCGATCAGGTCGGCGATGGTGCGGTCGTCTTCTACAATCATGATTTTGAACATGTCGTGGCCTCCATTCTTAATTGTATGGTAGCGGTTTGCGCGCGGCTGCACAAGCGCCTAACAGTATCGAAAGGTGACCGTCTGCGCCGCCTGGTTTCTGGTATCATGGACAAAAAGAGACAGGGAGGCGCGCGCATGCGTGTGGTCGACGTGGCACATTTAACCAAAGTATACGGGCATCGGCTGAACCGGGTGACTGCGCTCAATGACCTCAGCTTTCACATCGAGGCCGGGGAGTTCGTCGGCATCATGGGGCCCAGCGGCGCCGGCAAATCGACGCTGCTCAACATGATTGCGACGATCGACCAGCCCACTTCCGGCACGCTGACGGTGGCCGGGCGCGAGCTGACCCGGCTGGGCGACAGTGAGGCGGCCAAATACCGCCGCGAAGACCTGGGGTTTATTTTTCAGGCGTTCAACTTGGTGCCAGACCTGACCGTCGCCGATAACATCACGCTGCCGCAGACCTTTGTACCGCCGGTGCCCAAGGACCTGGACCAGCGGTTAATGCGGTTTGCCAAAATGCTCGGGCTGGTGCCCCTGCTGAAGCGGTACCCGGAGCAGCTCAGCTTGGGCCAGCGCCAGCGGGTCGCCGCGGCCCGCGCGATGATCGGCCACCCCGACCTGATTCTGGCCGACGAGCCGACCGGCAGTCTGGATTCCATGGCGGCGACTGAACTGTTGCAGTACCTGGCCAAACTTAACCTGGAGGAAGACGTGACAATCATGATGGTGACTCACGATGCCTTCACCGCCAGTTTTTGCAACCGGATCATCTTTATTCGCGATGGCGCGTATTTCGCCGAAGTGACGCGGCACTCCAGCCGGCAGGCCTTTTTCAACAGCATTATCGACATGGAAGCCACTATCAATGGGGGGATCGCCGTGGGCCGCTTGATCCGCACTAGTTTGCGGCGCCACCGGACCGTCAACCGGTTGTATGTGCTGATGGCGGCGCTCATGATTGCGATGCTGTACGCGATGCTGGCCCTGATCCAAGATGACGCTCTGCTGGCGCGCACGGTGGCAATGAACGATGTGACCGCGGCCGTGCCGGCACTGCTCGTCGGCGTGCTGGTCGTGATCCTGCTGTTTGCGATCGTTTTCTTGCTGTACATGAATTCAATCTTGATTGAACGCCGCACGTCTAACCTGCGTTTGTACCGCCGGTTGGGCATGCCAGTCTCCCGCATTGGCCTGGGGCTTTTGGGGGAGTCCTTGATTTTGGGCACCGGCGCGATTGTTCTGGGCATTGGCGGCGGCTGGGGATTTTCGAAGTTTCTGGCAATGATGCTGCTGCGGATAATGGGGGTTCACCGCGTCGTTGGGCTGCTGTGGGCGCCGCGGGCGGCGGCGGAGTTGACCCTGCTGTTTTTGGTGGTGTACGCCGTGCTCGGGCTCATCAATGCCATCTACGCGGGCAATGTGACCATGACGACAGCCGCAAGCGCTCCGGCTCGCGTCCGCCGGTTTCAGGCCAGCGGGTGGCACGCGGTCTTGGCCTGGCTCGGCGCCGCGCT
>NZ_BBAJ01000119.1 GCF_001311195.1 Lacticaseibacillus camelliae DSM 22697 = JCM 13995 | reverse complement strand
TTTTGTGTCTCGGCCTCGTTTTTGCCAATGTGACACGGCGCGAACTCAGACTAAAGTCCAACTTGAAAGCCTAGGGATTCTGGTATAATAGAGCCAAGTTAGGTTATTGAAAGGAATGATTACATGCAAGAAGAACGGCGAGTGGTCAACGATTCGGGAATGACCAGATTCTTCAACAAGGTGTACTCGACAATGGGGCTGGGACTGCTGCTGACGGCAGTGATCTCGTATCTGCTCGGGACGGTTTTTCTGCCCCAGTACGTCGGCTTCATCAGCGCTCACCCCATCATGTTCTATGTGCTGCTGTTTCTGCCGATTCTTCTGTCGTTCGGGGTCAGCAGCCGGCGGGCACAGGCTAACGCGGCCTATGCGAGTCTGATGTTCTACCTAATCTCGGCCAGCTATGGGGTCACCTTTACGGTCATTCTGATGTCCTACCGGCAGTCGATCGTGGCCATTTCATTCTTGACGACGGCGGTGATTTTTCTCACGATGTCGATTGTCGGCCGCACGACCCAGAAAGATTTGAGTCGCGCCGGTTCAATGGCCTTCACCGCGCTGATTGGCGTGATCATCCTCAGCTTAGTGAATATGTTCATGCACTCCACTGGGTTGATGTACTTGATCAGTTACGCGATTTTGATCATCTTCATTGTGATGACCGCTTTTGATACCCAAAAGCTTAAGCAGATTTACCTGACCGCGGACAGCCGCGGCGGGTACACGGTCAACACCAACAGCCTGGCAGTTCAAGGGGCTTTGGCGCTGTACTTGGATTTCCTGAACATTTTCTTGGTCCTGTTGCAGTTGTTCGGTGGCAGTTCAAACAGAAACTAAGGTGCGAAGGACTGGCGTACTTAGGTCGATGGCTAGCCTAGCCCAGTGGATTGCTCGCAAGGCGAGCGAGCCGCTGGGCGTAGCTAGACACTCGGCCGTTGCCAGTCCGTAGCCCGATTTAACTAAGGTGTGCAGGCTAGTCTAGCTGTTCGGGCGTTGCCAAGCCGGAGCCCGATTGAGAAGAAGGTCTTGCCCTTGTGGTAAGGCCTTTTGTCTACCCAAAAATCCCTCAGCGGGTCTGCTATAATGAAAGGCAGAACAGGAGGCAGCTATGGCACAAGAAAAATTACTGCTGATCGACGGCAGCTCGCTCGCGTTTCGGGCGTTTTACGCGATGTACACCCAGATGGACCGCTTCACCAATAAGGACGGGATTCACACCAACGCGGTGATGACGTTCAATAACATGCTCGACAATGTGATGGATGAGTTCAAGCCCCAGCACGTGCTGGTTGCATTCGACAAAAGCGGGGGGACTTTCCGCACCAAAATGTTTGATGACTACAAGGGCCAGCGGCAAAAGGCGCCCTCAGAGTTCATCGAACAGTTGCCGTACATCCATGAACTGCTGGACGATCACGGCATTCGCCACTACGCGCTGCAGGATTACGAGGCCGATGATATCATCGGCACGCTTTCCCGCGAAGCCGAGGCCCGCGGTTGGCACACCGACATCATTACCGGCGACCGCGACCTCACGCAGCTGGCAACCGATAACGTGACCGTCCAGGTGACGCGCAAGGCGTCGGCGAGCTGGAACCGTTCACGCCGGCCCACATTGAGGACACCATGGGTCTGAAGCCAAAGCAGATCATCGACCTCAAGGGCCTCATGGGCGACACCTCCGATAATTATCCCGGCGTCACCAAGGTCGGCGAGAAAACCGCGCTCAAGCTGCTTCACCAGTTCGGCTCGATCGATAATCTCTACAAGAACATCGATGACCTGAAGCCGAGCAAAATGAAGGAGAACCTGATCAACGACCACGACCAGGCCATCATGAGCCAAACGCTGGCGACCATCGATCAGGACGCCCCCATCGAAATTGGCCTGGATGATTTGGACTATAAGGGGCCGGACATCGAAAAGCTTCGCGACCTGTACACGCGGCTCGACATGCGCCAGGCGCTGAAAAAGCTGCCCGGAAATGAGGCGCAACAGCCCAAGAAGAATTTGCATTACGTGGTGCTGACCGACGCCAATTTGGGTCAGCTGCCTAAGACCAACCTGCCGGTCGCGTTTGAGATCGAAATGCTTGACGACAACTACCATGTGTCGCCGCAGATTGGTTTTTTCATTGGCACCAAGGACGAAACCTATGTCTCGACTGATGTGACCCTGCTGACACTTAAGCCGCTTTCGACTTGGTTGGCGGGCCACGAGCTGGCGGTGTTTGATGCCAAGCGCAATTTGGTGGCGGCTAACCGGCTGGATCTGCAGCTGCCTCACATCGGTTTTGATGTCCTGCTGGCGTCTTATTTGCTGAACCCGGATCAAAACAGCAACGACTTTGGTCAAATTGCCGAAGATCACGATTACACGCTGCCGCTGGATGCGGACGTTTACGGCAAGGGGGCTAAGCGCCAGGTCCCGGACGACGAGAAGTTGTTCACGCACTTTGCGGAAAAGGCCCAGGCGATATTGGCGCTGCGGCCGCACCTGCTCAAGGACCTTGATGACCAGGACCAAACCAAGCTGTTCGCCGACATGGAAATGCCGCTGGCCAAGGTGCTGGCCCGCATGGAAATCGCCGGCATCGTCCTGGATCAGCCTAAGCTGACGGAAATGGGCGACCAGTGGACCAGCACCATGCACGTGCTGGAAGAGAAGATATACGGTGAGGCCGGTTTGAAGTTCAACCTCAACTCGCCAAAGCAGCTGGGAGAGGTCCTGTTTGAAAAGCTTAACTTGCCGGTGATCAAAAAGACGAAGACGGGGTATTCGACCTCGGTCGATGTGCTGGAACAACTGAAATCTGCCAGCCCAATCGTCCAGGACATCCTGGACTACCGCACCGTGGCCAAGCTGCAGTCGACCTATGTGGCCGGCCTGCTCAAGGCCGTGCTGCCCGATGGCAAGATTCACACGCGCTACCTGCAGACGCTGACGGCGACGGGGCGCCTGTCATCCGTAGACCCGAACATGCAAAACATCCCGGCTCGCGACGAAGGCAAGCAGGTCCGCCAGGCCTTCGTGCCGAGCCAGCCGGCTGGCAGATTTTCTCGTCGGATTACTCGCAGATCGAACTGCGCGTTTTGGCGCACATTTCCGGTGACAAGAATATGCAAGAGGCCTTCAAGGAGGACCGCGACATTCACGCGAACACCGCGATGAAGATTTTCGACCTGGATTCGCCGGATCAGGTCACGCCGGACATGCGCCGGCAGGCCAAGGCGACTAATTTCGGGATCGTTTACGGGATTTCCGACTTTGGGCTGGCCAAGAACATCGGGATCACGCGGCCGCAAGCCAAGGCGTTCATCGACGGCTACTTTGCCCAGTACCCTAAGGTCCACGACTACATGGATAACATGGTCAAAACGGCGCGCGAAAAGGGTTACGTGGAAACCTTATTCCACCGCCGCCGTTACCTGAACGACATCCACTCGCGCAACTTCAACCTGCGTCAGTTCGCCGAGCGCACCGCGATGAATACGCCAATTCAGGCAGTGCGGCCGACATCATCAAGGTGGCCATGATCCGGATGCAGCAGATGCTGGATGAGCATCACTTGCAGTCGCGCATGCTGCTGCAGGTGCACGACGAACTGATTTTTGAGGGCCCAGCCGAGGAAATGGACCAGCTGGCGGCATTGGTCCCGAAGGTGATGGATTCAGCAGTGTCGCTGGACGTGCCGCTAAAGGTCGAAAGTCATTATGGCAACACCTGGTTTGACGCCAAATAAGAGTTGAGGAAGGGCTAGCAGATGCCGGAATTACCAGAAGTTGAAAATGTCCGCCTGGGGCTGACAAACCTGATTGTTGGCAAAACCGTTCAGAAGGTCACGACGGATTGGGAGAAGATCCTGATCGGCGGCGTGCTGCATTTTAATCAGCAGCTCAAAGGTGCGACCATTACGCGGATCGATCGGCGTGGCAAGTACCTGTTGATCCGTTTCGATAATGGGCTGACTCTGGTGTCCCACTTGCGCATGGAAGGCAAGTACCAGCTGGCTTTGAGGCAAGATGATCCTGCCCCGCGGTTTTGGCATGTGGGCATCGCGTTCACCGATGGCTCCCAGCTGCGCTACCTGGATATGCGCAAGTTTGGCCGCATGCAGCTGGTCCAAACCGGCACCGAGGAAATCGTTGTGCCCGGCCTGGCCAAGATGGGGCCTGAGCCGACGCCGGCAACATTTGACGCCGAGGCGTTTTATCAGACCATTCATAAGCGCAAGGCGCCCATTAAATCGGTGATTCTGGATCAAAGCGTGGTGGCCGGTGTCGGCAACATCTACGCCGACGAAAGTCTCTGGCTCAGCCGGCTGCACCCGGCCCAGCCGGCTTCGACCATCACCAAGAAAGAGGCGCGGCTGCTGCATGATAACATCATTGCGGAGCTGCAAAAGGCGATCCGGCTCGGCGGCACTAGCGTTCACTCGTTTGTGGACGCGACCGGGCAGCGTGGCGCCATGCAGGATCAGCTGCACGTCTATGACCGGGAAGGCACGCCGTGTGACCGGTGCAAGACGACCATTGTCAAAATTAAGGTGGGTCAGCGCGGGACCCATTTTTGCCCACATTGTCAGAAACTGAGGAAGCGTAAGGTAAGATGACGTATTTGTTAGGATTGACCGGCGGTATTGCGACGGGCAAAAGCACCGTTGCGGCCGAATTTCGTAAGTTGGGCTGCCCGGTGGTCGACGCCGACGAGGTCGCGCGTGAGGTGGTTGAGCCCGGGCGGCCGGCGCTGAAGAAAATTG
>NZ_BBAJ01000118.1 GCF_001311195.1 Lacticaseibacillus camelliae DSM 22697 = JCM 13995 | reverse complement strand
CCATCACCATACCGCGCGGTCGCGGAAGCAGGCGACGTCGCCCGGCTCGCGCTGACCCTGGAAACCGGCCGCACCCACCAGCTGCGCGTCCACCTGGCCCACTTGGGCTACCCGATCATCGGTGACCCCTTATATCACGGCCGCCCTGCGCCGCGCCTGATGCTCCACGCCAGCGCGCTGACGCTGATCAAGCCGCTGACTAACGAAAGCCTCAAGACATCTGCCCCTGCGCCATTTTGAGCCTCGCACCAGCGCAAGCCAAAATTCCTTAGTCGCGTTCCATCAAGCAACGCCCAAGCGCACAAACGCCTCTGCACCGCGATCCTAAGAACGAATCGCACTGCAGAGGCGCTTGTGCTTTGGGCTAAACCTGCTTGATGTCTCAGCCTTTGGCCTAGGAAATAAACGCTTTCTGGTACTGCGCGTTGAACCACTTCGCGCTGGCCTCATCGGGACTGATCACGACGATGGTGTCATGACCGGCCAGGGTCCCAACGACCTGGGCAAAACCGATGTCATCGATAATGGCCGCCATCAGATTCCCGTTACTGGGCAGCGTCTTGATCACATTCAAGAACTGCACCCGGGTGATGGACAGGCCGACTTCGCGCACGGAATTGCTCAGGCGCTCAAGCTGCGATTGCGAATCCCCGCGGAAAATGGTGTAGCGCAACTGCCCGCTGGCGTCTTGGGCCTTGACCACCTGCATCTCGCGAATGTCGCGGGAAATGGTCGCCTGCGTCGCTTCGATGCCCGCGACCTTGAGGGCCTCAAGCAGCTCGTCTTGCGTGGTGATCACCTGCGAGTTAATGATTTTGGCCAGGACCGCCTGGCGTTCCGATTTATTCATCGCTGCCTCCCGTTACATCTCGGCCGGCGCGCCCACACCCAGCGTGTGCAGCGCATCGGTCAGCACCGTCGACACCGCCTTGACCATGGCCAGCCGGGCTGGCAACTCGGCGTCGTCCACCAGCACCTTGACGTTCGCGTAGTACTGGTTGAAGGCCTTGGCCAACCGCAGGGCGTACTTGGCGATCACCGAAGGCTCATACTCCCGCAGCGCGCGGGCGATCACGTTCGGATAGTCACCTAGGGCCTTGAGAACGGGCCAGGCCGCAGGGTCGGTCAGCGCTACTTCAGCGACCGGCTTTTGATCCGTTTTCTTCAAAATGCTGTTGGCGCGGGCGTTGGTGTACTGAACATACGGCCCAGTCTCGCCTTCAAACCGGACGACTTCCTCCAAGTTGAAGTCGAAGTTGTCAAGCCGCTCGTTCTTCAGGTCGTGGAAGACCACGGCACCGACGCCGACCTCGTGCGCGACCTGCTCGGCATTCTCCAAGTCAGGGTGCTTTTCGGCAATTTGCTTCTTGGCCAGCACCACCGCGTCCTTCAGCACCTTTTCCAGCAGGATGATGTTGCCTTTGCGCGTCGACAGCTTCTTGCCGTTAGCCGTGATCAGCCCAAACGGAATGTGGTGAATGTCATCCGCCCAATCATAACCCATTTCCTTCAAAACGGCCTTGAGCTGCTGGAAGTGTTCGCGCTGCTCGTTGCCGACCACGTACAGGCTTTGGACAAAGTGGTACTGGTCGTGGCGGTAGATGGCCGCCGCCAGGTCACGGGTCATGTAGAGCGTCGCGCCGTCTGACTTGCGGATCAGCGCCGGGTTCAGGTCGTACTTGCTCAGGTCCACAATTTCGGCGCCTTGGCTTTCCTTCAGCAGTCCCTTTTGCTCGAGCGCGTCGGTCACCGCGTCCATTTTATCGTTGTAAAAGGCCTCACCCTTATACGAGTCGAATTCGATGCCCAGCTCTTTGTAAATGCGCTTGAACTCCTTGAGCGACTCCTCGCGGAACCAAGACCAGAGCTGGTGCACCTCGGGATCGCCGTCTTCCAGCTGCTTGAAGACCGCGCGGGCCTCCTCATCCAGCTCCGGCTGCGTCTCGGCTTCTTTGTGAAACCGAACGTAATACTGAACCAGGTAGTGGATCGGGTCGCGCTTGACGTCTTCCTCAGAGCCCCACTTGCGGTACGCCACGATGAGTTTGCCGAACTGGGTGCCCCAGTCGCCAAGGTGGTTGATTTTGATTGGCGTGTAGCCGGTTTTGGTCAAAATATTGGCCAGCGCGTTACCGATCACGGTCGAGCGTAAGTGCCCCATGCTCATGGGCTTGGCGATGTTAGGGCTGGACATGTCGATCGGCACGTTGCCGCTGCCCAGCTGCTGGTCACCATAGTGCAACGGCTCCTTGGCAATGGTGGTCAGCACCGTGTTAGCAAAGCTGACCTTGTCTAAGAAGAAATTAATGTAGGCACCCTTCACTTCAACTTTTTCAAACGGGGTCGCGTCGATCTTGCCGGCCAGCGTCGTGGCGATTTGCTGCGGCGCCTGGTGAAAGACCTTCGCCAGCGCAAAGGTAGGAAACGCGTAGTCTCCCATTTTGTCGTCTTTAGGGGTTTCGACCAGCTTGGTGATGGCCGCCTCGGTCAGCGTGTCACCGATTGCCAAATGCAAGGCCTTGATCACTTCTTGTTTAAAATCCATCTTGTGCCTATTCCTTTCTGCGAGAAAAAACTCGTCTCCTTCAAATGATTTCTTGAAAGAGACGAGTTCCCCCGCGGTACCACTCTTGTTGACAAAATGTCCACTCATTATTCACTTCGGACTCGGCCGCGCGCTGGCAGGGCCGTGAGCTGCTCACACCACCCGCAGCTTCACTGAACACGGCGCCTTGCCTTCTTCGGCTTCTTCACCCAATAAAAAAACTGGCACCATTGGCACCAGGATCAAGCGGTTGACGAGAATCGAACTCGCGACGTCAGCTTGGGAAGCTGAAGTTTTACCACTAAACTACAACCGCAACACAGAAATTATTATAACGGGCCCAGGCTCGGTTTGCAAGCGGTCGAGCAATTTTTCTAGTTGCCGCCGGCCAAGAATAATAAGATGAGAAATTCATATATTATTGCCACCCTTTTTAATCGTGTTATAATAATAGCGAAGAATTTGAGAGGATGCGATGTTATGGTCAAGGCGACCCGCCGCTACTTCTTTGCGGCCCGCAACGAAAAAACGCCTGACGGATACGTGATTCAGTTTGTTAACATGCCGGACCTGACGGCTAAGGGCACCACTTATCAAGAAACCGTCTACTACGCCTACCGCGTACTGGCCAACTTTTTGCTGGGCCTGCCGAAAAAATCCGCGCCTTTATCAGCCTACACGCTGACCTCTTTGCCCGATGACGAGCCTGACCCGAACGTGTTTTACTCACTGGTGTCCGCAACGGAGGACTTCGATCCGCATAAAATGGAGATGCACTTCACGCTGCCCCAGGCGCCGCCGGATGAGATCCGGCGCATGGCCGGCCAGCTGGCCCACCTCACCACCTATCACCAGAAACGCCAAAAGGATCCCACGGCATGAGTACCGGTCGCGTCAGCCCGTTGGGCACAGTTTTGGCCTGGCTCTTTTTGCTCAGCCTTGCCGTGTTTGTGCTCAGCTTGATTGGCTGGCTGATCACCATGCTGCGGGGCCGTGACCCGCAGCTGCCACGCCGGGTCTGCCTCATCGCGGCCGCGCTTGCCATGGCCAGTTTGGCCATCAATTCCGCTTTGTGACCTCAAAGTCTGCTTTGAGCTTTTTGCGTAGCAAACCGCCGCAGATGTGATTTAATAGGCAGGATGACGTGACACTGGATTCAAAGGAGTGATCATTTTGGCTAGTTTGAAAACCACCCTAGGCGACTACCGGTTCGACAATGTGTTCATGAACGCCAGCGGTGTGCATTGCGAAACCGCCGCCGAGCTGGACGAAGTGGCTGCTAGTCCCGCCGGCACCCTGGTCACCAAAACCGGCACGCTGCAGCCGCGGTCGGGCAATCCCGAACCGCGCTTTGCGGTGCTGGAATTGGGTACCATCAACTCCATGGGGCTGCCTAACCAAGGCGTCGATTACTACCTTGCTTACGCCGAGCAGTTTCAGGCGCAGCACCCAGAGCAGCCCATTTTTCTCTCCGTGGCCGGCATGCAGCTTCAGACTTCCCGGTCCTTGCGCAAAAGATTCAGGATTCCGGCTTCACCGGGCTGACCGAATTTAACCTGAGCTGCCCGAACGTCCCGGGCAAGCCGCAAATCGCCTACGATCTGGCCACCACCGCGGAGATTCTCACCGCCATTTTCACGGCCTTCAAGAAGCCCGCCGGCGTCAAGCTGCCGCCTTACTTTGACCTGGCCCAGTTTGACCAGGTGGCCGCGATTCTCAACCGCTATCCCCTGACCTTTATTAATTCAATCAACAGCCGAGGCAACGGCTTGTGGATCGATCCGGAAACCGACACCACCACGATCCGGCCTAAAGGCGGGTTTGGCGGCATCGGTGGCCAGTACGCCAAACCAGTCGCCTTGGCCAATGTGCGCGCCTTTCGCCAGCGCCTGCGCGCGGACATCGGCATTATCGGCACCGGCGGCGTGACCACCGGCCGCGACGCCTACGAGCTGATCCTGTGCGGCGCCAACCTGGTTTCACTGGGCAGCGTCCTGGCCACGGAAGGCGTTGGCGCGTTTTCACGATTGACCACCGAGCTGAAAGCCGAAATGGCCAAAAAAGGGTACAGCAGGGTTGACGAGTTCCGCGGCCAGTTGAACACTTTGTAACCAGAAACCCAAAATGAGGCAAAGCCACTTTGATTTGGCTTTGCCTCATTTTTCATGGTGCTAGTCTCCGAAAATGCGTTTTTGAATGTGCCGCCCGGTTGGCGTGGCCGCCAGCCCGCCTTCCGCGGTTTCGCGAAAGGCACTGGGCATTTGCTTGCCCACGGCGTCCATGGCGGCGATCACCTCGTCTGGCGGGATCACCGACCGCATGCCGGCCAGCGCCATGTCCGCAGACGTTAAGGCCTGCGCGGCGCCCATCGCGTTGCGCT
>NZ_BBAJ01000117.1 GCF_001311195.1 Lacticaseibacillus camelliae DSM 22697 = JCM 13995 | reverse complement strand
GCAGTTCGAGCTGGTGACCGGGCTGAAAATGGCCCGCCCGGTTTCGGACGTGGATGTTATCATGAATCGCCCAGCCCAGCCGCTGAGCTTGGCCGCCGCCGCGCAGTTGGTCCAGCGGCTGCAGGCCATTGCCGGCGCGCACGCGGACATTCAGGTGGTTCACGGTCAGGACGCTTCTCCCTGGAGGAGTACGCCCAGCACCGGGACGCTCAGATCATGATGAAAACGGCGAGCGGTCCCCAATTGACAGATGACCCCTGGCATTTTGAAAGCGAGCGTTAAAAGTGTTAGAAGTGCCTGAAGCAAAATTAGCCATTCAAACTGAAGGCAGCGGCCGTCCGGTGGTGTTTCTCAACGGGTTTGGCAGCTACAAGGAGATTTGGACCGCGCAAATGGCAACGTTTAGCCGGCGCGCGCAAACCGTGTGTTTCGACTACCGCGGCCAGGGCGAATCGATCGGGGCCGTGGCAACCAGTCTTGAGCAGCTGGCGGATGATCTGCTGGCTGTCATTAAAGGACTGAACCTGACCCGGCCGCTGCTGGTCGCGCACTCAATGGGTGCCAGCGTGCTGTGGGCGTTTCGCCAAAAGTATCCAGAAGTTGCGGTCAGCGGACTAGTGATCGTGGATCAGTCGCCGAAAATGATCAACACGCCTGACTGGCCGTACGGGTTTCAGGGCCTCACCGCACGCACCGCACCGGTGCAGCTGGTGCGACCGCGCCCGGGCCACGAGACCCTGCACGGCATGGCGCCCCAGGTGATGAACACCTTCATCCGCGCCGAAAGTCGCCATCCGTTTTCCCATGAGGCAGGGCTTGCTCTGCTCAAGAATCATTACGAAGCGGACTGGCGCGGGGCGGCGACGGCGGAAACGGCGCCGACACTGTTTGTGACCGCCTTGCAGACCCCGTATTTCAACAATGGGTACGGCCAGTGGGTGATGCGCCGCAACGCGCATGTGCGTGAGGTGATGATTCCCAATTGCGGTCATGATATCATGGCCGAGGTGCCGGAGCCGTTCAACCAGACGCTGCGGCACTTCATGATGCAGAACAAGTGAAAGGACTCTTTTATGTCGTCATATAGCTCGGCGCAGCTCGCCAATTTTGCCACGCGTGCACTTCTTTACGAAGTGAGCGTCAATCCCAAGCCAGGGCTGGTCGATCCGGTCAGCGCCGGTCCGCATCCGGACATGACGGTGTTTACCTTCATCGACTCCAGCCTCAGCCTGCAGCCTTACCTGCAGTTCTGTGCCACTGCGGGCGCGGGGTGGACAGCTGAGCTGCCCGCGCTGTTCCAACAGCTGCGCCCGGCCGGCGTCCAGGCGGAAAAGGCGATGTACCAGGCGACTGGCGGGGTTAACACCCACAAAGGCGCGATCTTTTCGCTGGGCATCCTGGTCGCGGCGACGGCCTATCAGCAGGCCGCACCAGGTGCCGCATCGGTGCAGGCCGTCGTTCAGCAGATGCTGGCGGGACTGACTGAGCAGGACTTCGCCCACACGGCAGGCAAACCCGCGGCCGCGCTGACGGCCGGGGAGAAACTCTACCTGGCCCACGGATTGACCGGGGTGCGCGGCGAGGCCGAAGCCGGCTATCCTAGCGTCTTTGCGCATGGGTTGCCCACGCTGAAGCAGGCCCAAGGCAGCTTGAACGAGCGGCTGCTCGACAGCTTGCTGGCAATCGTGGCCCATTTCGAGGATACCAATCTGATCCACCGCGCCGGGACCACTGCTGTCGTGGCTGACGCGCAGGCCCAGGCGCAGGCAATTCTTGATGCCGGGGGCACCCACACTGACGCTGGCAAAAAGTTACTCGCCCAAATGAACAGCGACTTTTTAAGGCGGAACCTGAGTCTTGGCGGCTCCGCGGATATGCTGATCTTGACGACTTTTCTCGCGCTGGTGAACGGCGTGATTTAATCAGTTACTGGTGTTTCGTTTCGCTATTCAGTTAGTGAGGCGAGGCACTTTTTGTCTCTTGGCGCATGGTTTCGCCAGCTAAAACGAGTTCATAAGCCGCCTTTATTCGGTCGGTCCGGCGCCGGTCAAGTAATCGTGGCCGAACGGGGGTCAGTGGTGGTACGCTGGACGCATTGGTTTTTGGTGACCGGTTTCTGCTGGCCAGTTCAGGCCATCTCATTCAAGGAGGCTCATGATGAGCAAAGACAAGGCGCCTAATTTACTGCAACAAGTGGATCAGCTATTGGCCGACGATGCAACCCCGGCAAAAGAAGTGGCGATCCTCCAAAGTGCCAAGGCGGATCTGACCAAGCACGTCTACGAGCCGCGGGTCGCAGCCGACCTTCAACGTCAGCTTTCCCCGCTGGCCGCCCGCGGTCAGCTTTCGTCTGCTGGGGTCCACTTTCTCTCCTGGCTGGCGGCGTCCTATCACGGCTGGGGCCAGCGCGGCATGGGAATGACGGAACTGTAAAGCCGAGTAATTTGCCGACTTGGCGGCAGGTGCGGTACGTTATACTTAACGAAAAACAGGGGGCAGACGATGGCCAATAACGGAATCGACAACAGTCAAATGGCAGAAAAAACACTGAAGGGGCAGCGCATCGCTGATCACTAATCAGACCGGGGTCGCTAAGGACTTCACCCCTGACGCGCAGGTGCTGAACACGTTAGGGAAAGTCGTTAAACTGTTCTGCCAAGGAGAGGCGACCGCGCCGGTTTCGGCGGTGCCGGTCGTGAACTTCACTGGCGCCAATTTGCCCGTGGGGGCGCTGGCTGACGTGGACGTGCTGGCTTACGACATCGCGGCCACCGGCGTGCGGTTCGATGCTAGTGTGGCGCTGGAGCTGGCGGGCATGCAGGCGGCAGCCGAGGCGGATGTGCCTTTCGTGGTCTTTGACCGCGTGCTGCCGCTTGGCCGCCTGGATCCGGAAGGCACGCCGATGCCGGCGGCGCTGGCTTCTGCTGATGGCGTGGCAGGGCTACCTATTTTACACAGCCTGACGCCGGGTGAGCTGGCGCGCTGGGCCAATCCGCAAATCGACTGCGACCTGCGGGTGGTGCCGGTGACCGGTTGGGACGCGACCGGCACGGTGGCGGAAAATGACCTGCCGTGGATCGCACCGAAGCAATTTCTCCCTACGCTGGCCAGCGTGGCGCTGCTGCCGGGACTGGGGCTGCTTGAGAGGCTCAATGTTTCGGTCGGGCGCGGCACCGCGCTGCCGTTTCAGCAGTTCGGGGCGCCGTGGCTGAACAGCCAAAAACTCAGCGAAATGCTCAGCCAGACCCTGGCCGGGCAAAGCAGGCAGGTCCACTACCGGCCGACCGTGTTCAAACCGCTGGCGGGCCAGTACCAGGGCGAGGTCTGCAAGGTATTCAGGTCCACCTGCAGCACCTGTGGCAGCCGCAACTGCTCAACGTCGGACTGGACATTCTGTTCGCGTTGCACGCGCTACACCCCAGTGAGCTGGTGGTAGACGCGAAACGCCTGGCTGCGCTGACGGGTGAAGTCGATGTGTTCAGCCAGGAGCTCAGCGCCCTGAAAAGTGCGAACAAAAAGGCGGGCGCCAAGTTTGCCGAAGCAAGCAAGGCCGCTCGTCTCTATCAGTAAAGTTTCAAGACCCGTGCAGATTCTGTGGCGCGGGTTTTAATTTGTCCCGGCCAGCGCCTGCAGCAAGGTGTTGGCAACGGATTTGACGCTCCACGGGTTTTGCCCCGTGATCAGCTGGCCGTCCTTGATCGCAAACGGCCGGAACGGGACCTTTTTGTCGAAGTGGGCACCGCGGTCTGCCGCGACTTTTTCGTTCAAAAACGGGACAAGGCCGCGCTTTTGCGAGAGGATTTCCTCTTGAGTCGTGAATCCGGTCACGTGGCGGCCGGCGATGAGGTACTGGCCTTGGTCGTCTCGCAAGTTAAGCAGGCCGGCGATGCCGTGGCAGACCGACGTCACATAGCCGCCTGAAGCGTAGATTTGTTGCGCGATGGTTTGCAGCGCTGGGTTCTCCGGAAAATCGAACATCACGCCGTGGCCGCCGGTGTAGTAAATGGCCGCGTAGTCGGTGGGGTTGATCACGCCCGGGGCTAACGTGTCGCACAAAGCGTTGCGCTGGAACTCACGGTCGCGGTACCGCGCCAGCACTGCGGCGTCGGCGGCTTTCAGGCTGCGCGGGTCCAGTGGCACATAGCCGCCTTGCGGGCTGACATAATCGATTTGGTAATGTGACGCCATGATGTCGACGAACTCGGTCGCCTCACCCAGCCAGAGGCCGGTGGCTTCGGGCTTCTTGGTGAACTGAGTCGTGTTAGTTAAGACAACGAGGATTTTTTTTCAAGACCACTCCTCCTATGATATGCGGCAGGTGCAATTGGCAATGAGTTAGCAGCACGTCGCCTATGTATGCGCTTTAATTCTAACGCATTATTGGCGGTTCGGATAGGGCGAACATGGTGGGTGCGAGATCCTTGTGCGGTGCGCAAATATTTTCTTTTCACCGACGCGGCCTGTATACTGAAGACGCAATTAAAGCGCGGCCAGCCGTCTTCAGGCCTGCCCGCAGCGGTGGTCACTTCACTCAGTCCATAAGGAGGAACGCCTCATGAAATCTGCCAATATTGTCTTGATCGGCGACGGTGCGATCGGCTCCAGTTATGCGTTTAACCTGCTCACCAGCGGGGTGGGCGGCAGCCTGGGCATCATCGATGTCAACATGACCCGCGTGCAAGGCGACGTCGAGGACCTGTCCGACGCGCTGCCGTACGTGGCGCAGAAAAGCATTTACGCGGCGAGCTACGCCGATGTCGAGTACGCGGACCTGGTCGTGATCACGGCGGGCGTCGCGCAAAAGCCTGGCGAAACGCGCCTGCAGCTGCTGGCGAAAAAACGCGGCGATCATCACGGACATCACCAAGAACATCATGGCCAACCACTTCGACGGCATCATCCTGGTGGCTCCAACCCGGTCGACGTGCTGACCGAGCTGGTGCTGCGCCTGTCCG
>NZ_BBAJ01000116.1 GCF_001311195.1 Lacticaseibacillus camelliae DSM 22697 = JCM 13995 | reverse complement strand
CGATCTCCCCACCGACTGATTCAAGCGTGACTTCTGCCACTGCGTCAGAAGCCAATTAGCCGCCCAGACCAGCAGGCCCAAGCCAACCAACACCAGCAAAAAAATTCCCCATAACCAAAAACGTCCTTTCAAAGCGTCGTCTGTGGACGGCGCATGTTACTTCTAGTTTATCACAAAAGCCTCAGGTATAGACCCGAGGCTTGCGCTTTTGCTTAAAATCCGATTACGGCCGAGCCAAGCTGGCTGCACCCACCACGCCGGCCGTGTTGCCCAGCGTTGCCAGACGCAGGTGGGTCGTGTTGCGGACGTTCGGGAACGTGAACTGGTCAAAGTACTTCTGGACCCGGGTCAGCAGGAAGTCGCCGGCCGCGGAAACGCCGCCGCCGATCAGCAGGTACTCGGGGTTCAGGATGTTGCCGAGGTTACCAAGGCCCAATCCCAGGTAGTAGCACACCTTGTCTACGATCATCAGCGCCAGCTTGTCGCCAGCCTGCGCGCAGTCAAAGACGATTTTTGAGGAAATGTCATCCCCGTCGTCAAGGATCTGCTTCAGCTTGGAATCCCCGGCGTACTCTTCCGCCATGTCCCGCGCGACATGCACAATGCCAGTCGCGGAGGCAACGGTTTCCAGGCAGCCGCGCTTGCCGCAGGTGCACATGTACCCGTTCGGCTCAACGGTCACATGGCCGACCTCGCCGGCAGAACCGGCCACGCCGTGCAGCAGAATGCCATCAGACACGATACCGGCGCCGATACCGGTGCCCAAGGCGACCAGGGTCACATTGTCTGACTTGTCACCGGCGCCTTTCCATTGCTCGCCCATCGCCGCGACGTTGACGTCGTTATCAATGGCAAACGGGATGCCCGTGGCCGCCTCAATCTCACGCTTCGGGTACTGCATGGTCTTCCAGTTCAGGTTGTACGCACCGATGACCGTACCCTGAGCCGGATCGACGGTTCCTGGAGTGCCCATGCCGATCCCATCAAAGTCGGCGGCCGTCATGTTGTACAGCTTCAGGTGATCCTGAATCGAGGCAATAATGTCAGGGATGATGTGACTGCCCTCATCCAGAATATTGGTGTCAATGCTCCAGCGCTGCTGGATCTCGCCGTCTTCGGTCAGGATTGCAAACTTGCAGGTCGTACCGCCAAGGTCGACCCCCATCAATTTTTTTGTCAGCCATTACTTTTTCCTCCATCATCATTAATCAAGGGATGCTTTTCTTCCTGTTCGTGCTCGTGGCGCAAAATGATCTTCGCCGAAGCGTACGTGCGGTCATCGATCAGCTTAGACTCGTGCAAGCGATCCACTTCCACGGCAGCCAGCTCAATATCCCAGAGCCGCTTACCGACGTGAATGTAGGTCCCGTACCGTTCAAGCAGTTGCAACACATCGTAAAAAGTCTTCATAGCGCACTTCCAAACGCAAAAATCAGTAGTGCCGCACTCGCGGCCACCAAGGCAAAGAGAGAACCGACCCGCCGCGGCATTGACGTCTCGCCCAATTTCGGGGCACCCAGCGCGTACGCAATCAGAAAGCCGCCAAGAAACCCGCCGATGTGGCCGTAAATATCGACCCCGGGCATGAAAAGATCGAAGACGATGTTCAAAGCCGCGAGCATCACGAACTGCCGTGAAATCGCCCGGATCCCGGAATTCTCGCGATACCCGTCGTACAGCATCAGGTACGCACCCATCATCGAACAGCGCCGTGGACGCCCCTGCCGCCAGGCCTGTCGGGTTAAATGCCGCGCTGGCCAAATTACCGGTAAACCCGGACACCAGGTACAGCACCAAAAACCGCCAGTGGCCGAAAATCAGCTCGGTGATGCCGCCCAGGTAAAACAGGGTGACCCCGTTGACCAAGATGTGCATCAAACCGATGTGGACAAAAATCGGCGTGATCAGTCGCCACCACTGGCCGGCTTCGATCAGCGGGTTCCACCGCGCCCCAAACCGGACAAGGACGTAATTATTGGTCGACCCGCCGTTAACGGTTTCGAGCAGAAACACGAGCACCGTCAGTCCAAACAACGCGTACGTGATGTAAGGTGAATTTTTCAGTTGTCTCAATCGATATTGCAACCGCACGGCTCCTTCCTGAGGCTTCACACAACAAACCGGCACCGGGTGAGCCCGCTGCCGGTTGCCACAAGTGATCGGAAAAAAACGCTCCCAAGCTCATTCAATAGTTTAGCATCTTTGCCTGACTTTTCCTAGCTGTGGCGCCAGCGAGCGGCCGTTAACCGGGATTGGCCGCCTTGGCGTTGTAATTTTTCTCCTTGGGGACATTGTACAAACTGTAGTAGTCCTGGAACATGAGCTTGGCGATGTCGTACGCGTAGCTGGACATTTTACCCAAGTTCGGGACGACCACCGCGACGGCCACTTGCGGATTTTTTGCCGGCGCGTAGCCGATGAAGCTTTGCGTGATGGCCTCGATCGGTTTGCCGTTCGGGTTGGTCGGATCCGGCGTGAAGGTCTGCGCCGTCCCGGTCTTCCCGGCCACGCCAGGATTCAGCGATTGCAGCGCGGTCCCGGTCGCATAGCCGGAGGTCCCGTGAACCACCTGCCACATACCTTGTTTGACCAGATTGAGCTGAGCCTGATTATTCTTGATCTTGGACAGGACCGTGGGCGTGGTGGTGTCCAGCACGGGTCCCTGACTGCCGTTGCTGAGCGTTTGGCTAATACTCTTCACGATGTATGGCTTCATGCGATAGCCGTTGTTGGCTAGCGTGCTGACGTACTGGATCGCCTGGATCAGCGTGTAGGTATCGAAGTTCCCGTAAGACAAGTCCAGCGCCGAGCCGACTTGGAACAGCCCGTCCATGGTCGTGGGCCCTTCCTGGCCGGTGATTTCTCCTGGCAGGTCGACGCCGGTTTTCTGACCGAGTCCAAACTGATTGAAGTAGCCGCGCATCTTCGTAAAGATATCCTTATTCATGATCAAATGGGAGTTCGGCACGTAATCAGCATTACCTTCCTTCATCGCCAAGTGCATCATGTAGGTGTTTGAGGAGACTTCCAGGGCTTTCGTCGCATTCAGGGAACTAAAAGTGTTGATCCCGTAATCGGACTTCTTGACCGGGGTGTTTTTCAGGTAGATCGCCGTGTCGGCCTGCGTGTTGTTGTTGACGGTGATGACCCCATCCTGCAAGGCGCCCAGGACCATCGCCGGCTTGACAATGGACCCCATCGCAAACGAGCGGTTTAAGACCCCTAGCGAGTCATTGGTGATCGTGTGGGTCTTGTCATCTTGGTGCAGCCCGGAAATGGCGAGGATCGCACCGGTGTGCGGGTTCATCGCCACGGCGTACGCCCCGTCGGAAACATTGGTCATCCCCGCGGACCGGGCCTGGTTGAAGACCCGCTGAACGTCGGCGTCCACCTTTTTCTGGTAGGCCGAGTTAATGGTCAGGTTGAGGTTGGCCCCCTGCTCGCCTTTGAACTCGGTGGTTTGGCTGACAATGTTGTTATTGCTGCCAATGCCGACTTTGGTGCGTGACTTGGCGCCCTTCAGGACGTTCTCGTACTCCTTTTCCAGGTAAGAGGTGCCGACGCGATCATTGCGGGCGTACCCATTGGCCAGGTACTCGTTGACGGTTTCGGCCGGAAGCCCGGTTTTTTTCCGAGGACACCGTCCCGATGATACTCAGCATGGACTTGCCATTCGGGTATGAGCGGTCCCAGTCAGTGCCAAGGTTGATCCCAGGCATCGAAGTCAGGTGCTCACCGACCTGCGCCACCTCGTCCCGCGTCACGTCGCGGTCCTTCAGGTACACGGTGGTCAGCTGCGCGGCGCCGTTCATTTTCTTGTAAAAGGCCGCCGCCGTTTTCTCCCGGTCGGAGTAGTCCGGCAGGTGCTTGACCGCATACGCGACTTCCGCCTTGTACTGCTTGCTGGTATCGGTCGTGGTTTGCAGGGCCTTGGGCAGCTGAGCGATCACCGCCTTTTCGTTATCCTTGTCGGCAAGGTAATAATCCGCATAATCACGTTTGCGCATCCCCGACTCGTCGATCGTGACGTACTTCGCCAGCTCGTCGGCCGTCTTGCGCATGGTGGCCGCCGCCACGCCAACACTCTTGGTGTACACAATGGCACTGTTGGCGGAATTGGCCACCAGCAGTCGGCCTTCGGAGTCATAGATCTGGCCACGTGGCACCGCGCTGGTGACCACGGCTGAATCCGTCGAGTCGACATCCGCGCGAAACTTCGACCCGTTCATGATTTGCAGGTAGGCCAGCTGCGCCACCAGCGCTGCCAGCAGCAAGAACACGAAGAAGAATAATATGTTGAGCCGCGCGGGAATGTGCGAGCGCTCCCGCTTCGGCTTTGGCGTACGAATGTATTTCACGGTCTCTCTCCTTTAAGTAACCCTTCAAGTGTAGCAAAAACCAGCCGGCTCTGCCACGCCTTGCTGGCTTTCATGTTACTATGGAACAAGCAAATTCGCGCGCCGAACCCGCCAAAGTTTACTCTTTTGTAAGCGCGCAAGAAGGGAGCCTGCCATGCGCCTCATTCACTGGCTGCAAAAACACCCACTGGTCCTGGCCGCCGCGGTGCCGGCGTTGATCATGGCCGGCTACTACATCGCCACTAAGGTCTGGCCGTTCGGCAATAACTCGATCATGACTGTTGACATGGGCCAGCAATACATTGACTTTTACAGCTATTATCGCCAGACCCTTTTTGGCCACCCTGGTCAGTTCTTCTTCACGTTCAACAAGGACCTTGGCGGGGATGCGCTGGGCACCTGGCCTATTACCTGATGAGTCCCTTCAACCTGATCCTGCTGCTGTTCCCACAGTCTGCGCTCGACCTGGCTATCACCGTGATGACACTGCTCAAATACGCCGCAGCCGGGGCCACGATGTCTGTACGTCAAGCGCTACCGCGGCAGCCTGCCTTGGATCGTCGGCTTTGGCACCGCCTACGCCCTGTCCGGCTGGGCCTTGGCCAATCAGCTCAACTTGATGTGGCTGGACGCGGCCGTATTTTTACCGCTGATCGCGCTGGGGGTCGACACCCTGATCGCGCGCCGGCGCCCGTGGCCGTTTCTGGGCTGGCTGCTGCTCGCCATCATCAGCAATTACTACATGGCTTACA
>NZ_BBAJ01000115.1 GCF_001311195.1 Lacticaseibacillus camelliae DSM 22697 = JCM 13995 | reverse complement strand
AACGAGGTGGTCGATGATTTTCCGGAGGGCATCACCGTGGTGGCGACCGGCCCGCTGACGGCTGAAGGGCTGGCCAAGCGGATCGTCGCGCTGAACGGCGAGGACGGGCTGCACTTTTTCGACGCCGCCGCGCCGATCGTTGACGCCAGCTCGATTGATACGGACATCGCCTTTAAGCAGTCGCGCTACGACACCGGCGAGGCCGCGTATTACAACTGCCCGATGAACCGCGACGAGTACTACGCGTTCCAGGACGCCTTGATGAGCGCGCAGGTCGCGGAAGGCCACGAGTTTGAAAACCTCACCGTGTTTGAAGGCTGCATGCCGGTCGAAGTGATGGCCCAGCGCGGCCGGCGGACCCTGCTGTTCGGCCCGCTCAAGCCGGTCGGCCTGATCGATCCGCGCACGGGCAAAGGGCCGTTTGCCGTGGTGCAGCTGCGCCAAGACAACGCGGCCGCCAGCCTGTACAACATGGTCGGGTTCCAGACACACCTGAAGTGGGGCGAGCAAAAGCGCGTCTTTCGCATGATTCCAGGGCTTGAGCACGCGGAGTTCGTCCGTTACGGCGTCATGCACCGCAACACGTACATGAACTCGCCGGTCGTGCTGAAGGACACCTATGAAAGCACCAAGCGCCCTGGCCTGTTTTTCGCCGGCCAGATGACCGGCGTGGAAGGTTACGTGGAGTCGGCGGCCAGCGGCCTGATCGCCGGCATCAACGCCGCGCACCTGGCGCTGGGCGAGCCCACCGAGACTTTTTCGACAGATACGGAAATGGGCGCGATGGCGCATTACATCACGCACACCAGCCCGCGCCACTTCCAGCCGATGAACGCGAACTTCGGGATCATGGAAAGCCTCGATACGCCGATCAAGAATAAAATCGAGCGCAATCAGGCCTACGCGGACCGGGCGCTGGCGGCGCTTGAGCAGCGTCAGCTTCAGCAAGCCTAACCGTTTACAGGATCGCCGGCAGCGGCGGTCCTGTTTGCGTTAAACTAGAAGACAGGAGGTGAGCGCATGGACGAAGTCGAGGAGTTTATGGAATATCTCAAGGTGGAGCGCCATTACACCGAGGACACGCAGCACGCCTACCGCGAGGACCTGGATGACTTCACCCAGTGCCTGAAGGCCAGTGGGCATTTTTCGACGTTTGAAAAAGTCGACCGGCTGGACGTGGAGACCTATCTTTCCGACCTGGCCGACCGCAAGCTGGCGCGCAGTTCGGTGGCGCGGAAAATGAGCAGCATGCGCAGCTTTTACCGCTACCTGATCCGCGTCGGCAAGGCCACGGTCAATCCGTTTGAGCTGGTCGAAACCAAGAAGTCGCACAACCACCTGCCAAGTTTTTTTCTACGAGCAGGAGATTCAAGAACTGTTCACCACAACCGCCGGCGACAAGCCGCTGGACCAGCGCAACGACGCGCTGCTGGAGGTGCTGTACGGCACCGGCATTCGGGTGTCCGAGTGCGCGAACCTGACGCTGCCGCAGATCGATTTCGACTTGGAAGTCATGCTGATTCATGGCAAGGGCAACAAGGACCGCTACGTGCCGTTCGGTAATTACGCCAAGCGGGCGCTGCAGCGTTACCTCAAGGACGGCCGGGTCCAGCTGATGAAAAAAAAGCCGAGCCCACCAATGTAGTGTTCGTCAATCAGCGCGGCAAGCCCATCACCTCGCGCGGCATCGAGTACATTCTCGACCAGCTGATCAAGCAGACCAGCCTGACCGCCGACATTCATCCCCACATGCTGCGGCACAGTTTTGCCACGCACATGCTGAACCACGGCGCCGACCTGCGCACGGTGCAGGAGCTGCTGGGCCACGCCAGTCTGTCCACCACGCAGATCTACACGCACATGACGACCGACCACCTGAAGCAGGACTACATGAAGTATTACCCCCGGCACAATTAAGCACTCTCGACCAGACAGTGCTAAAATCAGTCGAAGGCTGATGTTTCGCGCCAGGCAGACCGGTAAACTAGGAACCATTATGACAGAACGTCATTTTACTCAGATAGGAGATTAAACAATGACAACAATCGCAGCCGTTAGAAAAAATGGGCACACCGCGATCGCCGGGGATGGCCAGGTCACCCTGGGCGAGAAAGTGATCATGAAGGGCAACGCCCAGAAGATCCGCCGCATTTACAATGACCAGGTCGTCATCGGCTTTGCCGGCGGTGTGGCCGACGCCATCACGCTGGAAGACTGGCTGGAAAAGAAGCTGGAAAGCCACGCCGGCAACCTGCGGCGCTCGGCCGTTGCGCTGGCCCAGGACTGGCGCAAGGACCCGACGCTGCAAAAGCTGCAGGCCGAGCTGATCGCGCTGGATAAGGACGACCTGCTGTTGATTTCCGGCCAAGGCGAGGTCATTGAACCAGACGCTGACGTGATCGCCATCGGTTCGGGCGGCAATTACGCCCAGGCGGCCGCGATGGCATGATCCGCCACACCGACATGAGTGCGGAGGACATCGCCAAGGAGGCCATTGAGATCGCCTCGAACATCGACATTTTCACCAACCAGAACATTCGGGTCGAAAGCTTTTAAGGAGGCCGCTTATGTCAGTTAAAACACCTAAAGAAATCGTGGCGGCGCTGGACAAGTACGTCATTGGCCAAGACGAGGCCAAGCGCGCCGTCGCCGTTGCCTTGTACAACCGCTACCGGCGGATGCAGCTGCCGGAGAAAATGCAGCAGGACATCACCCCGAAGAACCTGCTGATGATCGGGCCCACCGGGGTCGGCAAAACGGAAATCGCCCGCCGGCTGGCGAAGGTCGTCAACGCGCCGTTCGTGAAGGTCGAGGCCACTAAGTTCACCGAGGTCGGCTATGTCGGCCGCGACGTGGAGTCCATGGTCCGCGACCTGGCGGACACCGCCGTCAAGATGGAAGAGGACAAGGCCTACGGGAATGTGCGCGGCCGTGCGACCCGCGAGGCCAACAAGCGCCTGGTGCGTCTGCTGGTTCCAGCCATCAAGAAGGAAAAGAAGACCCAAAACCCGATGGCCGAGATGATGACCATGCTGCAGAACATGCAAAACGGCGAGGGCGTCCAGCAGCAGCCCAAGGAAGAAGACGGCGAGCTCAACGACGAGATCCGCAACCAGCGTCTGAGCGTCGCCGACCAGCTCGAAAAAGGGCTGCTTGAGGACAAGGAAATCACGGTGGCCGTTGAGGACGACAAAAAGCCGGCCGGCGCCAGTGACACCATGGGCGCCATGGGCATCGACCTGTCCGACATGATGGGCCAGATGATGCCGAAGCGCAAAGTGCAGTGCACCATGACCGTGCGTGAAGCGCGCGAAGTCTTCATTCGCGAGGAATCCGCCAAGCTGGTCAACCACGCCGACATTTACCACGATGCCATCAAGTCGGCTCAGGACAACGGAATCATTTTCATTGACGAAATCGACAAGATCGCCGCGGGCAACAAGAACACCTCAGGGGAAGTCTCCCGCGAAGGCGTGCAGCGCGACATTTTGCCAATCGTTGAAGGCTCTGTGGTCAACACCAAGTACGGGCCGCTGAACACCGAGCACGTGCTGTTCATCGGCTCCGGCGCGTTTGCCACCGCCAAGCCGTCCGACCTGATCGCCGAGCTGCAAGGGCGCTTCCCGATTCGCGTTGAGCTGAAGGACCTGACGAAGGAAGACTTTGTCCGCATTCTGACTGAGCCGGACAACGCGCTGGTCAAGCAGTACATGGCGCTGATCAAAACCGACGGCGTCAAGGTCACCTTCACCAAGGAGGCCATCGAGCGCATCGCCGAGATCGCCATCGACGTCAACCGCGACACCGACAACATCGGCGCGCGGCGGCTGGCGACGATCCTGGAGAAGCTGCTGGAGGACGTCCTGTACGAAGGCCCTGACATGCAAATGGGTGACATCACCATCACCGAGAAGTACGTCAACGATAAGGTTGGCGACATTGCGGCGGATAAGAACATGACGCGGTACATTCTGTAACCGACGACCAAAAAAATGACGGGCCAGGCGGCGCGTCATTTTTTGCGCGGCGCTTTCGGCTTGAAAGTGAAGCGTTCTCATGGTTTAATTAAAGCCAGTGACTTTTATGGCTAATCAATATTTATCAAAGGAATGAGTTAAATGGTAACGTTGACCAATGATTTTCTCACGGTCACGATCGACCCGCACGGCGCCGAAGTGACCAGCATCATCAACAACAACACCGACCGGGAATATATCTGGCAGGCGGATCCCCGTATTTGGAAACGCCACGCGCCGGTGCTGTTTCCCATTGTTGGCGCGCTGAAGAACGATGAGTACCGCTACAACGGTCAGACGTACCACATGACCCAGCACGGCTTTGCGCGGGACCGCGATTTTGCCGTCGAGCAGCAGTCCAAGACGCGGCGGTGTTCACCCTGACCGACGATGCCGAAACGCTGAAGATGTACCCGTTCAAGTTTGTGCTCAAGCTGACCTTCCTGCTGGAGAACAACGGCCTGACCGTGACGTACCACGTGGAAAACCCGGACAACAAGGATCCGCTGTACTTCAGTATCGGCGGCCACCCTGGCTTCCAGGTCCCGCTGACTGACGACACGAAGTTCGAGGATTACTACCTGGGTTTCCAGCCGCTGAAGTCGCGGGTCCGCGTGCCGCTGGTGGCTGGCCAGGGCATTGACTACGCCCACCGCACGCTTGCCTCGACCGATGCCAACTTGCAGCTGCACCACGAGTTTTTTTAAGAATGACGCGGTGATTTACGAGCTGAACGGCCGCTCGGCGTTCTCACTGCGGTCGGATAAGACGCGCCACGGCGTGATGCTGACGGTGGCCGATGCGCCGTTCATGGGCGTCTGGAGCCCGTACCCGAAAACCGGCAACTTTGTCTGCCTGGAGCCGTGGTGGGGGATTGCCGACACTATCGATGCGACCGGTGACTTCACTAAGAAGCTCGGCATCAACAAGCTGGACCCGATCACGACCTTTGATCACAGCTACCTGATCGAGATTTTCTAAAAAAATTGTGGTCTCTGCGCCTGATTTGATTTATCATTAAAAACGGTAAATTTAGAGAGACGCCAAATTCACAATAATAGAGTTCCCCGCCAGACAAGTGGTGGTCGCGTAGTCGCGACCATCGCTTGTTTTTTTTCGGCCAGCTGACTGGTTCTGGCATTGAGCAGCGGTCAAGGTAGGGAACCGATACGGAGGAAAGCGCATGGATGTTGCAGAATTAGAGACAAAATACCCCCTCAATTTT
>NZ_BBAJ01000114.1 GCF_001311195.1 Lacticaseibacillus camelliae DSM 22697 = JCM 13995 | reverse complement strand
AAAAGACAACTTTAACAGTCTATCAATTAGGCACCGCATTGTCAACCGTTTTTTTTCAAACACCCGCGCAGCAGCTAGGCGCCGCTGCGTTTTTGACAACGTTGACTATATTACCAACCAGGCGAAGACGCGTCAACTACTTTTTGAAAAAGAAACGAGTAAATCACCGCAATGACTGCCAAAAAGCCTCTGCAAACGCCAAAAAAACAGCCGCATCCCTGCGACTGTCTGCACTTATTCTCCTTTGATCACGGTTTGCCCAGCCATGTACGGCACCAGCACATCGGGAATTGTCACCGAACCATCGGCATTTTGGTAGTTTTCCAAGATTGCGGCGACTGTGCGACCCACCGCTAACCCGGAGCCATTGAGTGTGTGAACAAACTGCGGCTTGCCGTTCTCATCGCGGTAACGGATCTGTGCGCGCCGCGCCTGGAAGTCCGTGCAGTTACTGCAGCTCGAGATTTCCCGGTACGTATCCTGCGCCGGCAGCCAAACTTCAAGGTCGTTGGTTTTCGCCGACGTGAAACTAGCATCGTTTGAGGCAAGCGTAATCACGTGATACGGCAGGCCCAGCTTTTGCAGCAGGTCCCCAGCGTCGTGAACCAACTTCTTCAGTTCATCCCACGAGTCTTCAGGCTTGCAGAACTTGACCATTTCGACCTTGTTGAACTGATGCATCCGGATCAGGCCCCGGGTGTCACGCCCCGCCGACCCGGCCTCAGACCGAAAAGCAGGCGTCAACGCTGTCACGCTGATCGGCAGCTTCTCGGCATCGATAATGTCACCACGATAATAGTTGACCAGCGGCACCTCAGCGGTTGGGATCAGCGTCAACGGATCGTCCTCGTTCATGATCGTGTAAACGTCTTTGGTGAACTTAGGAAACTGCCCCGTACCGAACATCGAATCGTTGTTGACCAGGTACGGCGGAATGATTTCCTCATACCCTTCCTTATAGTGCTCATCCAAGAAGAAGTTGTAAACGGCCCGCTCCAGGCGCGCACCTGCACCCTTGTAATAAACGAACCGCGCCCCAGACACCTTGGCTGCCCGTTCAAAATCCAGGATACCCAAGGATTCGCCCAGCTCATAATGCGCTTTCGGCTTGAAATCAAAGTGCGGGATGTTGCCCCACTTGTACTCTTCACGCGAGTCGTCCTCGTTCAAAGACATCGGGACATCGTCAGCAGGAAAGTTCGGCAGCCGCACCAGCACATAATTGAGCTTTTCCTCAACTGCGGCCAGTTCCTTATCAAGCTTGCCAATCTTCTGTCCGACCTCACGCATCTCTTTGATATCATCATCTGCGTTTTCCTTGTTACGCTTCTTCTGCGCGATTTGGCCGGACACCTCGTTGCGCTTAGCTTTTAACTGCTCGGTCTGCGCGATCAGTGCGCGGCGCTTGTCGTCATCGGCGAGTAAGTCATCAATTTCCTCCGGCTTGACTGCACGGGCCGCCAGTTTCTGCTTGGCCCAGGCAGGGTCTTTACGGATCACTTTAATGTCTAACATGCATATCCTCCTCTACGTAATTGCATACAAAAAGCCCTTCATCTCATTTGGGACGAAAGGCTCTTCCGCGGTGCCACCCAAGTTTGGTCTAAAGACCACCCTTAATTTGCTGCTAACGGTCAGCGCCGTGCGGCTCGTCGCCGCCCACTGTCGTGCTGGAAGTGAGACGTCCCGGCTCGCACCGCCCGCCGGGTCTCTGGAAGTCTCAAAATGGGCACCTAATCACGTGTTATTTTGTCACTGCTAGAATACTGCAAACCACCCATTGGTGCAACCAATCAGTAGTCAAAATTCTCGTCGCGACTGCCTTCATTTTTATTTTCCCAGATCTGGCGCAGTTCAGCGTACAGCTCCCCGAACCAGTCGTTCGAGGCACTCGCCGCCCACTTGTACGTCAAGATCCCGGCCCGCCGCTTAGTTGCATCCGGCACGGTCGCACTTTCGATGACCAAATCGACATTCTCCAGCCCATCATCGGGTGACACCAACTCAACAAACGGCTGGGCCATCAAAAAGCTGAGCAAATCAACGTAACCCAGTCCGGCCTGCTCGGTCATCGCCGCCACGCGCACCTTGCTCTTCGGGGCAAACTGCTGGGCGACCTGGAGCACGTCTTTATAAAAGGCCTCGGTCAGCGCATCCAGGTGGGGCTTCAGTTCGTCGAGCTCGTTCACGTAAACCACATGCTCCAGCGTCTGTCTGACCCGTTTCTTGAGTAGCGAATTGTCAGGCATTGCCACCAGATGCTCATTGATCTCGTAGGCGATCACCTGGGACAGGTCCTCGCCAAACTCCAGCGTGAACACCACATTGGCCAGCAAGTTGGCCTTCAGCAGATTCATTGCCCCTTCAGGCAGCCGATCACTGGTCAGAAAAGCCACTGGTAACTTCGCCAAGAACTCCGTGACCAAGGTGTAAAGCGGCAGGTTATAATGCCGGAACCGTTCCATCGTCCGCGCCATGGTCTGGCTGTTGGTCGTGCCAAACAGCGGCAGAAAATTAAAGACAAAGTACATCGCTGCACTCTCGCCCATTTGCCCTTCAGTGGAAAACTTAGGGAACAAAAAAGTCCTGCGCCAAACTCGGCTGCAGTTCCTCAAACATGTTCGCGGTCGGGTAGCGAAGCGTCAATTGATTGGGATCATAGGTGATCACGTGACCCTCACTGGACCGTTTGTGCGCAATAGCGGTGTAATACATTGTCACTTCGCGCGTGACGTAATTCGGCTTGTTCATATCATATAAGGTGACCGTTTCATCAACGACCCGGCCCACCGCCTCGCGCTTCAAATCATCGAAAGGCCAACCGGCGCCATCCGTCGCCAGCCAGAAGATCATCGTCAAAAACACGCGGATCCGTTTTTCATCACCTTGCAGGCTAAGGGTTTCGTACGAGAAACGGACGCCGAACTTGCGCGCAAAATCGCGCAACGGCTTCAAGTGTCGCAGCATCGTGGCCTTGCTGGCATGGCTCGCCTTCAGAAATTCGGCAAAATCTTTGTAGTCGTGATAAACCAGCGTGTGCAGGAAGCGGTACGGGTGATCCTTTTGCACTAAAAAGAGCCGCACCTGACTAGACGGCACGTTGAACAGCTTGCGCACCGTGGTGGTCTTAGTGCCGATCATCTCCTGGAGGGTTTCCACTAGGCTGTTGTAGGTGTTGTAAACTGAGCCATAATTGCGCCGGGTCAGCGCCGCGATTTGCTTCAGATTGACGTCCGTCACCAGCGGTTCGTCCGCCCGCTCGCGGGTCAGCCTTTCCGCCACTGGCGTTTGCGATGACCGGGCGTTGACGATTCGCCGGAAAAGACTCGTCTCCTCCGCCTGGGACTGCGCCAGAAAGATATCTTCGCGACCTCTCATAAAAATGCCTCTTTTCGTGTGATCGATGCATGAGCCTGCATTTCAAGAACAATTATAGGCGCCGCGCTCAAAATAGGCCAATAATATTTTGCTATTAATGAGAACTTTCTTAGAGGCGAATTGCTCAGGACCATCAGTTGTGCTTAGCGTACCCAATTTGTGTAACTTTGCCTTCATTTTGTTCAGTATTTATCGACCCGCTATTTGATTGTCTCTCCGCAAAAATTAATCAACTTTATCAAATAGTTTTGGGGTGACCCACTTTTTCCCAGACTCAAACATGTGGTATTCTGACCTTGATTAATTATCCGAACACAAACCGCGGAGGAGGCGAGCGCCATGAATTTCGAAACTATTTTCTTGGAAAAATCCGACCTGCAAAAGTTCACCATGTTTCGCACGCTCGTCACAAACCAAACGCAAAGCCTGTCCATTACTGACTTGGCCGAGCGTTTAACGCTGTCGTACCAGCAAAGCTACAACGTCTTCCAGGAGCTGACCCGCGACCTGGTGACCCTTTCCGGTGAACCAGTAGGCAAAATCAAGCAGTCACTGACCGACGGCGCCGCACTTTCTCTGTCAGTCGATGACTACCGGCTGTTCCTGCTGAACAACTCGATTGCCTTCCAGTTCGTCGACTATCTCGTGCAGGGCACTCAGCAAAGCGTCAGTCGGTTTTGTGCCGAGCACTACATCAGCAGGTCCACGCTAATGCGCAAAACGGCCATGGTCCGCAGCTTTTTGGCCGGCTTCAAGGTCAAGATCTCACTCACCCAGGCCACGTTTGTCGGTGATGAAAAACAAGTTCGCCTGTTCCTGCAGCTGTTTTACTGGCTCAGCTATCATGGCAGTCGCTGGCCGTTTCGCGCACTCGATTTTACCCGGCTGAGCAAGCAGTACCAAGCCCTACCCACCGCAGATTCAAACCCGATCACGGCCAGCCAAGAGCGCCTGTTTTGGGGCGTCTGTCGCACCCGCATGAGCCGGGGCCACTTTGTCACCCTGAACGCCGCGTTTAGCGAGTCAGTCCCGCAGCGTGTGCTCAACGACGGCGGTTTACCCGAGCAAGCCTAATCCCAACGTTCCGCAAGCCGCCTTGGACGCGGAGACCATTTTTTTCTACTTCTTCCAGCAAAAAAAACGATCCGCTTCTCAGCACCCAATCCTGACACGGTCAAGATGAGCCGGTATCTTGAAGCAATCAACAGTCCGGCCGCACAGCTGGTTGCCGGGCTGCCCGAAGCGGTCCACGACCATTCAACCGGCACCCCTTCCCCTGACCCCTTTGACTATCCCCAGCTGCACGCTAACTTGATGCGCGTGGCCGCGTCTTTCTATCTCATGGGTGGGAATTTTGTTAAGCAATCCGACTTCTTCAAGCCGTCGTTGCCCAACTACATGCAAAAACACGCACGCCAGACGCTGAGTCAGTACATTGACAGCCTGCCAGACGACCCAGGATTTGCCGCGTTCAAGCGCGCCAAGCGGCCTC
The DNA here is from genome assembly GCF_001311195.1 of Lacticaseibacillus camelliae DSM 22697 = JCM 13995. Classification (GTDB taxonomy): domain Bacteria; phylum Bacillota; class Bacilli; order Lactobacillales; family Lactobacillaceae; genus Lacticaseibacillus; species Lacticaseibacillus camelliae. Next base: position 493 of record NZ_BBAJ01000114.1, on the reverse strand, counting down.
TGGTCGAAATGCTTTTCTACCTCCTTGTACCCTATCTGCGGCAATTCCAGTGGCAGGAAACCGTCAAGGTCAAGCTGGTCATGGAAACCACGGACACCGTGAATCGCAACATCATCGATTTTGTCCGCAATCTGAACGTCGTCGAACTGCTTTCAGACGACGCGCCGCTTGAAGATGCGGACCTGCTGGTCACCGCTTTGGACGATTTTGTCGATCCCGGGGCTTTGGCGGCACTGCCCGCTCACATTGCCAAATTTAACTGGTACCTGGATGCCACCGATGGCGACTACCGAAGTCTATTTGAAACGGTCTACAACCTGTTTCACCAAAAACTGATCGCCACTGGCAATTAAAAACAGCGGCGTCCATTAATGGCCTGGGCACGTTCCATCAAGCAACAACCAAATGAACAAGCACCCCTGCACCGCGATTCCACACCGAATCACATTGCAGAAGTGCTTGTGTTTTGGGCTGAAACCACTTAATGTCTCAG
>NZ_BBAJ01000113.1 GCF_001311195.1 Lacticaseibacillus camelliae DSM 22697 = JCM 13995 | reverse complement strand
GGCCAGCAGCTATCTGGCGGCGTTCAATCTGGTTCACCTGACTTACGCGATGGCCCAGCGTTATCAGGGGGGCGGCGTTTGGACATTGTTTGCGGTGCCGGTCATCGGCATCGTCAGCCTGTACCTCGTGTTCAAATTCTCGCTTCCGGCCTTCATGAATTGGCTTCAGCGCCGCCCGTGGGTCCGGCAGGACGCCACGCGCCTGCTGACCGTCACGAACTTAAACAAGCGCCTGCTGCGCAATGTGCACTCGCTGTTTCTCACGACGGTGCTGGCGACGGTTACCATCACAGTGCTGGGCAGTGGGGCGATGCTGTACCAGTTTGGCCAACGCTCGGTGACCCGTAGTGTGGCCCTGGACATGGTGGCCTCAAGCACCGGCGTGAAAAGTACGTTTGGCAAGTTTAAACCGCAGGCAATCAAACGTTCCGCTGTGCTCCCAACCAAGCTGGCGGCGGGGCGGTTAAATGAGCCGACCCACGGCACCGGTGACGGCGACGAAACCATTTACAACGTGCTTGCTTTGAGTGACTACGCGCGAATCCGCCGAATGCAGCCCACGCTGCCCAAGCTTTCGCTTCAGTCAGGGCAGGCCGCCATGATTTTGTTCGGCCGGACGCTGTATCGGCACACCTGGCTGGGCAAACGGCAGCACTGGTCCCTGACTTTGACGCGCACGCGGGAACGGTTTGCCGTGACCCGCGTGACCGGTGCGTTTCCGCTGGGGGATGACGGCTATTTTGACCGGGCGTTAGTGGTGCCGGATCGCGCATACGCTGACCTGCATGCACTGCTGGATTCGCTGACGGGCTACACGCTGCACCACACGCCAGCTGCGAACGCCGCGGTCAAGCGGCTCGACGGGGCGGTTAGTGAGGATTACGTCAGCGGCAGCGCGGCGGTTTTGGCCGGCAAAAAAGCACCGCGGGTGAAGAAGGTCGCCGGGGCAACCGACTTCTCCCGCCGTGCTGTGCAGTTCAAGGCGCCGCTGATGGCCGAAATGAACGTAGTATTCGGCATGGCGCTGTTCATTGTGATCATCCTGGGGGTGGTCTTCATCGTGGCCACCGCCAGCATTTTGCTGATCAAGCAACTGATGCTGGCCGCAGAGGACCACCAGGCGCGCACGGTGCTGCGTCAGCTGGGGATGCCGCGCCCCACTGAGCGGCGGGTCGCCAGTGCCCAAACCGGCATGGTGTTTGCGCTGCCGCTGGTGTTTGGCGCGGTGAACTCTGGCCTGATCATCCACTACCTGAGCATGTTCTTGAATGATCCCGGAGTGCTGCTCGTGATCGCGATTATCATGCTGTACGTGCTAGTGTACCTGGCGTTTGGGATCCTGACCGTCAAGCTGACCGAGCGGCCTTAGTTTTCCTCGACGGCCTCTGGCTTGATGGCGTGGTCCGGATGGTAAGGGTCCACGATGGTATAAAAGGCTTGGTGGTAGCCGAAGCTTTCCTGCGCGCGCTTGGTGAAGGCCATTACCGGAGCAAACAGCGGCGTGTTTTTGGCGGTGAAAACGGCCAACTTGTCGGCCCAAGCCGACAGTAGTAAGTATTCGCGCTGTGGGTTGTCGGTGCGCATCAGGACCATGGCGCTGCAGCCCTCTAGGCGATCGGCCTCAGCGACCAACGCTTGCGCCTGTTTCTCGAAGACAGGGGCTTCCTCATCGGTGAGCTTGAAGTACATCATGTAGACGTACCCGGTTTGCGGAACTGTGCCATAATGGGCCAGGATGGTCCCGCGCAGCGGCGCGACGAATGCGATTTCCCCAGTCAGATCCAGGGTGGCAAAGTCACGGTCTTTTTCCGCGTCCTTCAGCAGCCTGACCGGTGTGGTCGCCCGCTTGACGATCATCTGCATGTAAGTTTTACTGCCGAGTACTAATTGCATTGTGTGTGTCATTCCATTACCCCCAATACAGTTAGTATAGCGCTTACTTATCGGAAAGGAATGATTTGATGAAATTGACGATTCTGGGATATTACGGTGGGTACCCGGACAACGGTGTTGGCACTTCCAGCTACCTGATCGAAAGCGGCGGCTACAAGCTGCTTTTGGACTGCGGCTCCGGGGCGCTTTTGGCGCTGGAAAAAGTGACCGATCCGTTTACGCTGGACGCGGTGCTGCTGACGCATTACCACCACGATCACGCGGCCGACGTCGGCGTGCTGCAGTATTACTACCAGCTGCACAGTGGGGCGAAGAAGGCCGATCCGCTCCCCATTTACGGGCACACGAAGGATCCGCTGAACTTTGCGGCGCTGACGTTTGGCCCGTTTACCAAAGGCATGGGGTACAGCGGTGATTCCGTGCTCGACCTGGGGCCGCTGCACCTGACTTTCCTGGAGACGCAGCATCCGGTGCCGGCGTTTGCCGTGCGCATCGAAGAAACCACGACTGGGGAGGTCTTCGTGGACACCAGCGACACGCGGGCGTTTGCCGCTTTGGCGCCGTTTGCTCAGGGCGCCGACCTGCTGATGGCGGACACCAACTTCTTGGCTGACCACCCAGCGCCTTTGTGGCACCTGACTGCACCGCAGGCCGGGGCGCTGGCCACTTCGGCGCAGGTCCGCGAACTGCTGCTGACGCACCTGCCGCAGGAAGTCTCCCTGACTGAGCTGAAGGCGCAGGCCCAGGCGAATGCGGGCCAGATTCCGGTCATTTTGGCCAGCGACAATCGGATTATTGATGGGGACAAATTATTTGCGCAAAAATAACGTTTAAAATTTAATCGTACTGATGTTCACCCGGTCAACGATTCATGGCGGCGAACAAAAGACCGACTGACGGCATTTCGCACTGCGGAACGAATACTTGTTACTTATATCACAATTAGTGCGCGCGCTAAAGCAAAATTTTATTTTTGAAGCGTGATTGTTTTTCTATATCCACTTTAGTTATAATTAGCTTGTCAGGAAAACGCAGTCACGCAACGATAGAAGGAGCGAGCACGATGGTATATTTGTATGTTTCGCCAAGTTGCACTTCATGTCGCAAAGCCCGCGCCTGGTTACAGGAAAATAACATTCCGTTCGTGGAACGAAACATCTTTGCGGATCCGCTGAGTATCGATGAAATCAAGCATGTGCTCAGCATGACCGAAAAAGGGACCGAGGAGATCATTTCGCTGCGGTCCAATATTTTCCAGGAGCTGGGCATCGACCTTGACGCAATCTCAATGAACGAATTGGTCGCTTTGATTGCCAAGTATCCGGCGCTGATCCGCCGGCCGATCATCATGGATGATAAGCGCCTGCAGGTCGGCTACAATGAAGATGATATCAGGCGGTTTTTACCGCGGTCCGTGCGGGCTCTGGAGCTGCAGCAAGCCCAGCTGCTGGCAGGGTTTTGACCTTTTGGCATGATTCCCGCGAATCGTGCCTTTTTGCTGGGCGCAGAAGGTGGGGGCGCCGCATTTGCATTCCTTACTTTTTTTAGCGTAGAATGCCGTGTCAGTGAGAATCTGATATACTGAGATTCAAAGGCAAAGTGAGGTGCAGCCATCATGGAAATGGAACGACTTAACGCAAATACCATCCGCGTCCTGCTCGGCAACGATGATTTAGCCGAACGCGGGATCACAGTGCTGGACCTGCTCGGCAACCACAAGCAGATCGAAACCTTCTTCTATAGTATTCTCGATGAGGTCGATAAGGATCACACCTTCGCCAGTGAAGGCGGCGTGACCTTTCAGGTGATGCCGAGCCAAAGTGGCCTGGAACTCCTGATCTCGCGCAACCAGGACGAAGACGAAGGTGGCGATGACAGCAAGAAGGGCCGCAGACGGATGAAAACGGCGTGCCCGATTTTATTCGCCAGCAGCTGAACGCCTTTGACGAGCCGGATGGCAGCGACGAGGCCAGCGACGAAGGCAGCTTCATTGACGGCGGCCAGGCGGACAAAACCGAGGTTGTTCTTAAGCTTCAAAGCTTTGAAGACTTCATCGCGCTAGCCCAGGAGCTGCGGCTTGAAGGCGCCAGCTCCGATCTGTACTCGTACAACGATGACTACTACCTCGTGCTGACTTTCTACGCGAACAAAGCGTCCAGCGGCGAAATCGCCGATCAAACGGCGCTGGCCTTGGAATACGGCGCGCGCGTCAGCTTGTCGGCCGACGTGCTTGCCGAGTACGGCAAGCTGCTCATGCCGACCAGTGCGCTGGAAACTGGTCGCTACTATTTCAAAAAAATAATGACTTCAGCGGCGTTGCGGCGCCGCTTTTTTTGTTGCCTGCGCTTGACCCGCGGCGGTGGGCGTGGTTCGATAGGAACAAAAGGAGTCTGATCATGGCAAAAGAATTGCGGTTTAACAGTGTGTTCGACATCATCGGGCCCGTGATGGTGGGCCCAAGCTCTTCGCACACCGCCGGCGCCGCGCGCATCGGTAAGGTCGTGCGGGAGATTTTTGGCGATGAACCGGACCGGGTGGATATTTACTTGTACGAGTCCTTTGCCAAGACCTATCGCGGCCACGGCACTGATATCGCGCTGGTTGGTGGGTTGCTTGGCATGGGCCCGGACGACGCGCGCCTGCCGGATTCGCTGAAGATCGCGCACGAGCGTGGCATCAAGGTCACATTTGTGCCGAAAAGCGATAAGGTCGACCACCCCAACACAGCGAAGATCGCGCTTCAAAAAGGGGCCCGGGCGATGACCGTGACCGGCGTCTCGATCGGCGGCGGGAACATTCAGATCTCGGAAATCAACGGCTTCAAGTTGTCGCTGAGCATGGGGACCCCGACCTTCATCACGGTCCACCAGGACGTGCCGGGGATGATCGCCAGGGCGACCGACCTGATGAGTGAAAACGGCGTCAACATTGGCACGATGACCGTCACGCGGGAGGCCAAGGGCGAAAAGGCCATTATGATCATGGAGTGCGACGAGCGCCGGCCCGACCTGGTCGCTAAGCTGAAGGCTCTGCCAAACGTCGACAACGCCACGTATTTCGAGTAGGAGGACGCCATGTTTTATTCAATCAAGGAACTTGTGAAGCAGGCCCAGGACTACCCGAGCGTGGCTGCGCTGATGGTGGCGACCGAGGCTCAAAATACCGGCCGCAGCGAGCCAGCGATCCGGTCGCTCATGGCCCGCAATCTGGATGTGATGGCGGACTCGATTGCCCAAGCATTGCCGGGGTCAAGTCGGTGACCGGGCTGACCGGGGGCGATGCCAAGCGCTTGGATCAGTACCTCGATGCTGGCACCAGTTACCTCGGGCCCATTGCGCTGGCCGCGGTGCGCAACGCGTCGCCGTGAACGAGGTCAACGCCAAAATGGGCCTGATCTGTGCCACCCCCACCGCCGGCAGCGCCGGGGTCGTCGCAGGGACGCTGATGGCGGTGCGCGAGCCGTTTCACCTGACGCGGGAGCAGCAGGTCGATTTCCTGTTCACCGCTGGGGCCTTCGGGCTGG
>NZ_BBAJ01000112.1 GCF_001311195.1 Lacticaseibacillus camelliae DSM 22697 = JCM 13995 | reverse complement strand
AAAAACATTGCCCATGCACCCGGGGCTGGTGCCGCTGGCGGACTTGGAGCAGGATTGATGGCCTTTACTAACTCACAAATGAAAAAAAGGCATTGACCTCGTGATTGAATACACCCATTTGAAGGAACGGGTCCAAGACGCTGATTTTGTCTTTACCGGTGAAGGCGGCATCGACTCCCAGACGCAGTACGGCAAAACTCCCTTTGGTGTGGCACTCGCCGCTAAATCAGTTGCCCCAACGGCGCCAGTGATCGTCCTTTCCGGTAATATTGGAGACGGTCTCAGCATTCTATATCGACCAGACGCCATTGATGCGATTTTTCCGACGGCAACGGCGGCTAAATCGTTGGCAAAAGCAATCGCAGACGCCGCATCAGATATTGAACTGGTCTCTGAGAACATTGGCCGGCTGATTGCGGCGATACAGCGCAGTAAACAAAATTGAGGATACTGGGGTTGACCCGTAGTTAACAATTCTCAGGTGACTGCTGGTTTCTAGTTCCCATTTCCCATTTCTTCTGTGGGATAATACGAACAGGAGCAGTGAAAGGAAGACACTAACTTGACGATTCAAAGCAAATTTTTGAACGCCCTGCATCAACAGATCCGCCAAGGAAATCATCTGCTTGGCGTGAGTACCGCCACGGGGATGAACGCCTTACACGCAAAAAAATTCTGGCGCTGATTTTGTGATGGTCCTGAATTCCGGTAAATTTCGTCAGATGGGCCGCAGTTCCCTCGGTGGTTACCTTGCCTTCACCAACAGCAATCAGCAGATCATGACCATTGCCCGCCAAGAAATTCTGCCAATCGTTAATGGCTTCCCGACTTTTGTCGGCCTCAACGCCACCGACCCGACGCAATCACCCAAGCAGTTGCTGACGCTGCTCCAGCAGCTGCCCATTGTCGGTGTGGTGAACTACCCAACTGTTACCTTGATTGACGGCCAATTTCGAGAGGCTTTGACTGAGGAAGGTGCAACCTTTGCGCAGGAAATGGTTTTAATCAAAGCGGCCCATGAACGTAAGCTGTGTACGGCGGCATTTGTCACAACGCCTGATGAAGCCATCCTCGCTGCTCAAATTCCAACAGATATTATTTGTATTCACCTCGGTCTCACAGAAGGCGGTTTGCTAGGTGCTAGGCGAGTGCGCAGTTTTACCAGTATGATCAAACGGGTCAATGAAATCTGCCAGGCTCTGAAAGCGGCCGACAGTCACAGCTTCCTGATGATTTACGGCGGTATTATCAACGATCTCACCGAAGTGCGCTATTTGTACAATCGTGTTCCAGCAATTCAAGGTTATATTGGCGGGTCGACCTTTGAACGATTAATCCCGGAGCAAACGATCAGCGAACAAATGCGTGCTTTCAAATCGGCAGAAACAACGGCCAGTGATACCCTCACTGTTCAAATTCTGGAGGGCGCGCAAAACTATTACCCCCCTACTGACTTTATCAAGCGCTATATTGATGAAAATTATGCTGCGCCGGTTTATATCGGAGAATTAGCTGATATGCTGCATATGTCTGCTTCATACCTGAGTACCCTATTTAAAAAGAAAGCCGGAGTATCCTTCACGACTTACCTCATTCGGTTTCGACTCAATAAGGCAGTAGAGCTCATTAAATCGACATCTTTGCCACTGAAGGAAATCGCCCAACTCGTCGGTTATTCGGATTATGCCCAGTTCAATAAAGTCTTCCGGGTATATTTCGGCATTTCCCCTAAAAAATATCAAATTCAATCTTCTAACATAGACACTACTGATACGAACATGTAAACCTTTTCAAGTAAGGGCTTACCTCGTAGACTGAATTTGTAAGCTTCAGAAGGAGGTAAGCAATCGTGGGAACAGTCGCACTAGCCGGCACGTTCGATACTAAAGGTCGAGAGTTTGCATATGTCAAACAAATTCTGGAATCGTTAGGTAATCAAGTTTTCACCATTCACACCGGTGTGTATCAGCCGTTCTTTGTACCCGATGTTGATTCGTCCGTCTTGGCGGATGCAATGGGTGTTTCTATCCAGTCCATCCGTGATGCGGATCGGGGTGAGGCCACCGCCACTTTGAGTCAGGGATTTGCCAAGATACTGCCAAAATTGTATCAGGCGCATCGCTTCGATGGGATCCTTTCCTTTGGCGGTTCTGGCGGCACATCTCTGGTTACTCCAGGAATGCGTGAGTTGCCAATCGGAGTGCCTAAGATTATGGTGTCCACCGTGGCTTCCGGTGATACTAGTTTTTATGTTGGGACCAGCGACATCATGATGATGCCATCAATTGTCGATGTTTCCGGTTTGAACAAATTATCCAAAGTGATTTATGACAACGCAGCCGCTGCCATTTCCGGTATGGTGAATGCTCACTTTGTCCAAGATGTCGATGTTCGGCCTTTGGTCGGCGCAACCATGTTCGGCGTGACTACCCCCGCCGTTGATCATGCCCGGGAACTGTTGGATCAAAAAGGTTATGAAACACTGGTCTTCCACGCTACTGGTACTGGTGGGCGGACTATGGAGCATTTGATCAAGGGTGGTTACTTTACCGGTATCTTAGATTTGACAACAACCGAGATGGCCGACAACTTGGTGGGTGGTATCCTTTCTGCTGGGCCGCATCGCTTAGAAGCTGGCATCGCCGCGCAGATTCCTCAGGTAATTTCGTTTGGGGCACTGGACATGGTCAACTTTGGTCCGTATGATTCAGTGCCGGCGCAATTTAAGGATCGAAATTTCTTTAAACATAATCCGACAACGACTTTGATGCGGACCACTGTGGCCGAAAATGTTCAGCTCGGGCAGGAAATTGCTCGTAAAGTGAACAAAGCCACGGCGCCGGTGACCGTGATGATCCCATTGAAAGGGGTTTCGAAGATTGATGCGGCGGGTCAGCCATTCTTTGGACCGGAAGAAGACGCAGCCTTGTTCAAGGCGTTTAAGGACACGCTGGCTAACGACTGCGTTAAGGTTATTGAACTGGATATGAACATTAATGATCCAGAGTTTACGCAGGTGGCTGACGATGAATTATTGGCCCTGATCAAGGCCAAACAAGATAAAACAAAGAAAGAGGTTACTGCATAATGGATAAGCGTACTCGAAAACAAATCATTGCTGATTTCAAGGAAAAAAAGAAGCCATGGAGAATTCCTGATCGGCGTCGGTGCCGGTACCGGGATTACAGCAAAAAGCAGCGAAGCCGGCGGCGCCGATGTTTTCGTTATCTACAATTCGGGCCGATATCGGATGGCTGGCCGCGGCTCCCTCGCTGGTCTGCTGGCTTATGGCGATGCCAATGCGATTGTGGAAGAAATGGGTCGCGAAGTTATCCCGGTCGTCAAGCATACCCCAGTCCTGGCCGGTGTCAACGGGACTGACCCCTTCCGGATCATGGACGTATACCTCAAAGGATTGAAGAATCAAGGCTTTAATGGTGTCCAGAACTTCCCGACCGTTGGCTTGATTGATGGTACCTTCCGTAAAAATCTGGAAGAGACCGGCATGGGTTATGACTTGGAAGTCGACATGATTCGTAAAGCCCACGACTTGGATATGCTGACTACACCTTACGTCTTTGATCCAGAACAAGCCACCGCCATGCTAAGGCCGGTGCCGATATCCTGGTCGCCCACATGGGACTGACTACCAAGGGCGCCATTGGGGCGAAAACGGCCTTGACGCTGGATGACTGCGTCAAGAAGGTCCAAGATATTCTTGATGCCGGGCGGGCTGTGAACCCTGATGTGATGGTAATCTGTCACGGCGGACCAATCGCTGAACCCAAGGATGCCCAGTACGTCATCCAGCGGGTAAACGGCATTGACGGATTCTTCGGGGCCTCCAGCATTGAACGGCTCGCCGCGGAGACTAGTATTAAGGCTCAGACGGAAGCCTTCAAGCACATTACGAAGTAATTTTTCTGGATATCTCCCATCCCTTGGCACTCCCCCAAGATCGTCAAGTCAAGCAAATCGTTGGCCCCCCCGCCAAGACATAAACGTAAGCGGTCGTTAAACGGGTATATGGTTCGCGCCGTAGCCTCCTTGTATGCTTGAGTCATCAAGTACACAAGGAGGCTTTTTATGGTTCAAATTAAAGAGCCGGATTTAAAATTGAAGTGCAACACCGATTGAGTTAGACCAATCGACCGGGTTGATTTAACAAAATAGGCCATGAAGACCTATCCTTGAAGCGACTAAACTACCAAGAAAGGTGACCTTCATGACCCACAATCAGTCTAACAGTCTCGGCTCGTACACTCAACTCACAGAGGGCGAGCGCGGAATAATTGATGCGCTTTGGCACTCCCATGAATATTCCATTCGCGATATTGCACACATCATCCATCATTCCCCTAGTACGGTAAGCCGTGAGCTTAAGCGCGGCCGAGTCCAGCAACGGGATTCGAATTATCATTACTACAAGGATTACTTCTTTGATGCTGCCCAACGACAACACGAAGAACGACAGACCCATTCCCACGCCAAGAGCATGTTGGAGAAGTGTACCTACTTCTTTAACTGGCTGACCGCTCAGATCAAGAAGCATGCGTATCGTGAACAAAGTATTGATGGGTACGTGCATCAGTTCCAGCAACTCTGGCCTAATCGTTCGTGCCCCTCAACGCCGACCGTGTATCGCTACATTGATGCCGGACTGTTGTCAGTGACCAACATGGATCTGCCTGAGAAGTTGCGGCGTCGCGAGAAAAGGCCAGGCCGTAGTCATGCGCGTAAGAATAAACGCATCGCTGGAACGTCCATCGACAAGCGGCCCAAACAAATCAATAACCGCTGGTTTGTTGGTGACTGGGAAGGCGACCTGGTGAAGGGGAAGCGTTCTGCCGACCAACCAGCATTACTCACCCTGACAGAACGTGTCACACGTTATGAGCTGATCTACAAGATCCCAAACTATCACGCCCGGACTTGCTTAGAGGCCATGCAATACGTTCTGAACACACATGATCCTTATCTATTCCACTCCATCACCTTCGACAACGGTTCTGAGTTCGCCCTCTTGGACCAACTCAGAGGAACAAAGATCTACTACTGCCATCCCTATACACAGTGAACGTGGCAGTAACGAGAATGCCAACGGCTTGATTCGAGAATTCATTCCAAAGGGTCAATCACTATGGGAAGTCTCTAAGGAGAAGATTCGTAAGATCCAAGATGTCTTAAACCACCGGTTAAGGAAGTGCCTTGGATACCGCAGCGCAATCGCGGCGCTCCAGGCCTCCCCCCTGGGCCTGGAGGAATCCCTGCCCACTACCTAAACCAATTCACATGGATGAGTCTTCACTGTTGCACTTAATTTGACAATTCGGGCTTTAAAAAAAATTTGATAGAGTGAACTATGCAACTTCACTGACTTTACCAGAATTTGAAACTATCAAATATGACATTAAATTGTTATAAATGCCTCAATTTTCAAGCCAAGTGCAACGATGATAAT
>NZ_BBAJ01000111.1 GCF_001311195.1 Lacticaseibacillus camelliae DSM 22697 = JCM 13995 | reverse complement strand
TTGATTGCGTCGCTGTCTGATGAGAAGTTTGGATTAACGGTTGATCGACCGGGCCATGCGAGCAATGGCGTGCCGCGTGCCACGGATCGCCTTGCTCAGCGGATAAATGGTCTCGGTTGGCGGTACGACGCCCCAACCGGCATCGCCAATGTGCTGGATGTCGACCCCGTCAATCTTGTTGCGAATCGCCACGGACTCAATGTAGCTGGCGCCGGAACCTTCCTGTGAGGTCCCGATGGTGCTCATGACCAGCGCACCATTGGCGTGGGCGAGCTTGACGATCTTCTTGATCTCGTCGTCGTCCAGACCTGGCACGGTGCCGACTGCAGGCACCAGAATGACGTCGGCGCCGGCGTCCAGGAAGGACTGGGTGGCTTCCACTGAAACGACCGGCTCGTTGACGCCGGCACCGTGCATCTTGCCGGCAATGATCAGGCCCTTGAAGACTTTCTTGGCGACCTTGATGTTCGCGGCGATCTGGGCGTTGGTGACGCCAGTGCCAGGATTGCCGGTCAGGCAGACAAAGTTGAAGCCCAGGCGCTGAACCTCCGTCAGGGTTTTCTCGGAAGCCATGCGGCCCTCGGGGATGACCAGCCGGGTTTCAGCCATGTCGGCGTTCGGGTCGACCGGCTCCAGGTTGACGCCAATCGGGCGGCCGACCAGTTTTTGCAGGCGGTGAATGCTTTCGCCGTCGTGGCGCGGCTTGGCGGTTGAGAGGTCATTTTCGCCGGGATAGAGGCCCAGAATGATGGGATTCAGGACGTCCATGCCGTTAAGCAGGATCAGGTCGGCGCCAAATGCGGCGGCAACTTCGGAGTACGTGATGCCGTCTTGCGGTGGGGTGAGCACGACATTTTCGGACAATACGGTGCGGCCTTCAGAGGCTTGATGCTTTGCTTGAGCTCGGCCCCGTTCATGGCGAGGACTTCGCTGGTGGTGGTACTGATCAAACGTTTAACCATGAGAAACTCCTTTCAAATTAAGCAAGATTTACGCGGCCTGCTTCGCTGCTTCGCCGGCTTCTTGGGTCTTTTGCGTCCGGTTGACAACGAACAGGAACGGCAGGTAAATCAGAATATCGATGACGATGTTAAACAGCTGGACGAGCGACCCGGCGAAGCTGTTGGTGGTCAGAAACCCTGAGATGATTGGTGGCATGGTCCAAGAAACCATGGTGCCAGTGGTCAACGGGACAAGGCCGGATGCCATCGCAAAGTAGGTGATAATGGTATTCCACATCGGCGCGAGGATGAAGGGGATGATCAAGGTCGTGTTAAGCACGATCGGCATGCCGAACATGGTCGGTTCGTTAATGTTGAATAAACCAGGGACAATGGTCAAAGGCGCCAGCGTTTCCAACTGCTTGCTTGAGCGGTGCATCAGCACCAAGATCCCAATCCCTAGGACTAAGCCGATGGTGGCACCGCCGCCGCCCATGAAGACGAAGTTATCAACAAACGGCTCGGTGATGATGTGCGCGCCATGAGCCAGAGTCAACTTGCCGGCCTGGGCCAGCTTGAGGTTGGCCCCGGAGTTCATCAGCCAGATCGGTTGGAAGATGTTGTCGACAACGTTGGCGCCGTGGATCCCGACGAACCAGAAGGCACTGTTCAGGAAGGTGACGACTAACGTGCCGCCCAGCGTGTCGCCAAGCAGGCCCAGCGGCTTAGACAGAATGTTCATGATCAGCAGGTGAATATTGCCTAACCCGGTCCAGGCGAAGATGGCGTAAATTGCGCCCCAGAACGTGATGATCGCAAAGCCCGGGATCAGCGCCGAGAAGCTCTTGCCGATAGCCGGCGGAACGGTATCAGGCATGTGGACCTGAATGTCGTGGTTGATGAACCACTGGAATACGCCGCCAGTGACCAGGCCGATGATAATGCCGACGAACAGGCCCTTGGAGCCCAGAAAGTCGTATGGCATGCCTTCAGCTGGCACCTTGGCCCCGGTGAAAATGCTGGGGGTCACGACAAAGTATGAAGCAACGGCAATGATGCCGGCGGATTTACCATCCGTCTTGTGCTGTTCGGCGTAGCTGGCCGCGATGCCGAAGCACCCGATCAAGCCCAGCAGACCGAACGACCCGTTTGTGATCTTAGTAAAAACCGACAGTAGCGTCACGCCGTGCACGGCGACGGCGCCGATCCACGCGGTCCAAGCGGCCACTGGGAAATTCGCCAGGATCATGAAGAATGAGCCCACGATGATCAGCGGCATGGTGACGGTGATCCCATCACGAATGGCGATCAGTGGTTTGAATTGTGCTAATTTGGTGGCGACCGGCATCAGGTACTTTTCAATGACACCGTTGAAGCCGCCTTGCTTTGAATCAGCCATGTGTAAGTCCTCCTTTGTGCACGTGACAGCGTCACGTGCTTGCCCAAAAATAATGGCATGAGTCATCAGACGGCGGTCCGTCCGAGTTGGCCGCTGCTGATTACTCTTTTACAATAAGCAACAAATTATAAATAGTCAACCGCTTACAAGCCCAAATATGGTGTTTTAATATTATTATTTATAATTAAATGCTATAATAAGTTTGGGGAAAGGATGATTACCATGACGAAAAGGCAAACACAGTTGCAGCAGCAGATCCTCAAGCAGCTCTACACTAGAGGACCGATTTCCCGCAGTGACATCGTGCGGCTGACCGGCATCACGCCGGCAACGACCAGTGCCGTGACCGCGCAGCTGCTGGCAGCTGGGGTGATCCGGGAAAGTGGGGCAGCGGCCGCCCAGCATCAATCCGGCCGGCGCAAGATCCTGTTGGAAGTGGCGCCGGGTGGGCCGAAGGTGCTCGGCGTTGAACTGACGGCTTCCAGCTACACGCTGTGCATCATTGACCGCTGCGGTCAGGTATACGCCTCCCGCAAGCGCCAGACCGCGCGCGATTACGACTTACACTTTCTTGCCGTGCCGGCGATCGTGACGGACATCAAGGACTTCCTTAATGCCCATCAGGACTTGCCCATCACGGCGATCGGCGTGGCGGTCCCGGGCCACTACTTGGCGGACCAGGAAATCGTGGTGTCGGCCAATCCGACGTGGAAGCACGTCAGCTTGCGGCCCTTCAATGAAGCGTTCAAGCCGCTGCCCGTTTACTATGAGAACAATGTCCACTGCGAAACCGTGGCCGAGCAGTTGATTGGTCCGGATAAAAGCGGCACCAACTTCACGTACCTTCACGTGGCGCGCGGCATTTTCTGCTCCACCATCCATGATGGGCACCTCTATGGCTACAAGAATTTCGTCAACGGCGAAATTGCGCACATCATTGTCGATCCCAACGGGGAGCTTTGCGACTGCGGCCGGCGCGGCTGTTTGCAGACGACGGCGAGCCATGAATGGCTGGTCAAAAAGGCCAAGTTGCTTTACGAAAATGCCAACGCGACATACCTGCGTCAGTTGGTCGCGCGGCCTGAAGACATCCATATGGAGACGGTTTTCAAGGCGTTTCAAATGGGTGATCAGGGCGTGGTCACCATGCTGCGAAGCGCCATCGAGTCGCTGGCGGTGACGCTGAACACCCTGGCCCTGGTGATCGACGCCAACCGCATCATTTTGCACGGCCAATTGTTTGACCAGCCGCAGCTGCTGGCCCTGTTTCAAAAAACGCTGGTGGCTAACCAGTTTCAGCTGACCTCGGTGCAGCCGCAAAATGTCACTGTTAAGCCGTTTGGCCCGCAAGACGGGGCCATCGGTGGCGGCATGCTGGCGGTCGCTTACCAGCTGCTGGGCGAGATCTGACGCCGCGGCGGTGGTGTTGAAACTTACGCAGCAAAAAAAGCGGGTGTGCGCGGGTTAACGTCATCGACGGCGGTGAACTAGCGAGAGCATACTCGCTTTTTTTAATTCAGTGGGCAAAGTCGCCTCGATCAGGCGGCCTGTTCGTCAGCTTGGCCCGCTTCCTCGGTTTTCTGCGACTTGTTGACGACCAGCAGGAATGGCAGGTAGATCAGCGTGTCGATCACGATGTTAAAAATCTGGATCAGCGAACCGGTAAAACTGTTGGTGGTCAGAAAGCCCGAGATGATCGGTGGCATGGTCCAGGACACCATGGTCCCGGTGGTCAGCGGCACCAGGCCGGTGGCCATGACGATGTAGGTCGTCAGCGTGTTCCACATCGGGGCCAGGATGAAGGGGATGATCAGCGTCATGTTTAAGACAATCGGCATCCCGAACATGGTCGGCTCGTTGATGTTGAACAGGCCAGGGACGATGGTGAGCGGCGCCAGGGTCTCCAGCTGCTTGCTGGCGCGGTGCATCAGCACCAAGATCCCGATGCCGAGGACTAGCCCCAGGGTCGCCCCGCCGCCGCCCATGAAGACGAAGTTATCAATGAATGGTTCGGTGATGATGTGAGCCCCGTGGCCCAGGGTGAGCTTGCCGGCCTGCGCCAACTTCAGGTTGGCCCCGGAGTTCATCAGCCAGACCGGCTGGATCATGTTGTTGACCACGTTGGCCCCGTGAATGCCGACGAACCAAAAGGCGCTGTTCAGGAAGGTGATGACCAAGGTGCCGCCCAGCGTGTCGCCGAGCAGGCCCAAAGGCTTCGACAAAATGTGCATGATCAGCAGATGAATGTTGCCCAACCCCGTCCAGGAAAACAGGGCGTAAACGGCGCCGAATAAGGTGATAATGGCAAAGCTGGGATCAGCGCGGAGAAGCTTTTACCAATGGCCGGCGGTACGGAATCAGGCATGTGGATCTGCACGTCGTGGTTGATGAACCACTGGAAAATGCCGCCGGCGAGCAGGCCGATGATGATGCCGACAAACAGGCCCTTGGAACCCAGAAAGTCGTATGGCATGCTTCAGCCGGCGCCTTGCCCCCAGTGAAAATGCTGGGGGTGACGACGAAATAGGACGCGACGGCAATGATGCCGGCCGATTTACCATCCGTGTGAAATTGCTCGGCATAGCTGGACGCGATCCCGAAGCACCCGATCAGGCCCAGCAGCCCGAACGACCCATTCGTGATCTTGGTAAAAATCGATAGCAGCGCGACGCCGTGCATGCTGACGCTGCCGATCCAGGCGGTCCAGGCCGCAACTGGGAAATTGGCCAGGATCATGAAGAATGAACCGACAATGATCAACGGGATCGTGGTCGTGATCCCATCCCGAATCGCAATGAGGGGTTTGAAGCGACTAAGCGTGGTGGCGACTGGCATCAGATATTTTTCGATGATGCCCGAGACGCCAACTTTTTTTCGAATCAGCCATGTGATGATTCCTCCTTTGGCCTGGCTGCTGCCGCGCCGGGCACTGACTTAACACCGACAGAAGCGTAATGAAACGGCCTAAAAAAATCCTGCTGATCACGTCTTAAGACTAAAACAGTAAATTATTGATAGTCAATCAATCACCCATCCGCTAGTAAAGTTATTATTTAGCATAAAATAATCCGTGTCATCATTGAACGGTAAGAGCACGGTGGCCGTCGCTAGGAGTGAATCATCCATTGTGCACTAGCGGCCCACCTGCAGTGATGGATCCGGAGCCGGCTGCAGATTTGCCAGCACTGCCGGTG
>NZ_BBAJ01000110.1 GCF_001311195.1 Lacticaseibacillus camelliae DSM 22697 = JCM 13995 | reverse complement strand
TTGAGGCAACTAATTCAGTATACCTCGGTGAGCAGCCACTGTCAACAAAAAGTTTTAAGCGGCTTGCCGCAGCGCTTATCACGCCAGCGACAACTTTAATATCATACCAACCGTCCCATCGTCTGTCAACGCAATTTGAAAATTTCTTTTGCCAGTGCCCGCCCCTGAAACTTTGGTAAGATGAACAAAGAGGTTAAGAAAGGAAGAATCCCCATGACCAGCCAACAGGAATGGAACGACTTCGCGGCCACATACGCCCAGGTCCAACGTGAATCCCGGCTGCCTATCGAAACTGACGTAACCAGTTACCTGCAAACCCTTTTCCCCCTGGCTGAGCTGACAGTGGCAGACATCGCGGCCGGCACCGGGCGTTACGCCTTGCCTCTGAGCGGGGTCAGCCCCGCCGTGGAGCTGATCGACTGGGCGCCGAACATGCTGAAGCTCGCGGACCACTGGCTCAAAGCCCATCACCGGGCAAACTACACGTTGACCGTCGCCGACTGGCACACACTGCCGAAGCGGCCACGCGCAGATCTGATCTTCGTCAGCCAGCTGCCGACACTCACGCCAGATAATTTGCCTACGCTTCAGGCATTCGGGCGTCGCGCGCTGATTCTAAACCTTCAGACCCAGGCGACGAGTTCACTGCTGGCGCAAATGGCCCACCGCTTAAAAATGGCCATCCCTGTGCAGCCCCAGTATGACCCTCAACGAACGCGTACCATTACTGACTACCTCACGACCAATCAAATCCCATTTTCCACTCACGAGTTCCACTACACCCTGACTGATCAGGCCAGCGTCGGTGAGCTCCTGCCAAACTTCGCCCGGCCGTTTTCGGTGAATCAAGCCAACCAGCTCGCCGGCCAAATCACTGGCACTGCAAATGCCAATCAAATGACCACCGTCAACTTGGACTACCGCTTCCGACTGCTCGTCATTCCTCACGAGCACTAAAAAAAGCCGCACAACGGCGGCCTGACAAATTATTTTGCCCGTAAGTTCTCAATGTTGATGGTAGTGTCGACCCAGCTGTCATCGTAAAAGCCGGTTTCATGCGAAACCATCAGGATCGCGCCGGGGTACGCCTGCAAGGCAGCCGCCAGCGCGTTTTTCGTATCCTCATCCAAGTGATTGTCGGTTCATCCATCACCAACACGTTGCTGGGCTGCAGCATGAGGTCCGCAAGCTTGACCTTACTCTGCTCACCCCCGGACAGCATCTGCAACGGCTTGTCCATTTCCTCACGGGTCAGTGCCGTGCGCGCCATCACCTGCCGCAGCGGCCGCTGGGACAGTGCCGGGTACTTGTTCAGCAAAAACTGCAGCGGTGTCTGCTTCGGGATCTTCCAGTTCAGTTCCTGCTCGAAGTAAGCAACTTGACGTTATCCGCATACTCGACACTACCGCTGATCGCCTTTAGCTCACCGAGAATGGTCCGCAGCAGCGTCGTTTTGCCAATCCCGTTGAAACCTTCCAGCGCGATGACCTCATCTTTGGCCACCGTGAAGTTGATTGGCGCCAGCAGCGGCTGATCATACCCGACGACCAGATCGTTCACATCGACCAGAATCTGGCTTTGCACCTCCTGGTAAGGAAAAACCAGGTGAGCCTGAGCACGGTTGCCCGGCGGTGTCAGCTTGGTCATGCGGGCCAGCTGCTTCTCGCGGCTTTTAGCCATGGTCGAGCGCGTGCCAGCCTTGAACTTGCGGATGAAGGCTCCTGCTTTTTGATCTCGGCCTGCTGCTTCTCGTAGGCCTTCATGTAGGTCTCGTGATCGGCCTCTTTTTGCCGCATGGCTGGTGCAGCGACCCGGTGTACTTGGTGATCGTGCCGAACTCGATGTCCAGGATGGCGTTCGTCACCTGTTCCAGGAAGTCGAAGTCATGCGAGATGACAATGAACGCCCCTTCGAACTCCTGCAGCCAGCCGGTCAACCACTCAACATGGCTGACGTCCAGGTAGTTGGTCGGCTCATCGAGCAGCAGCATGTCCGGCTTTTCCAGCAGCAGCTTGGCCAAAATGATCTTGGAGCGCTGGCCGCCGGAAAGGGCATCGACAGGATGGTCGAGCCCGATCGCATCCAGACCCAGCCCGGTCGCGACGGTTTCGATCTTCGTGTCGAGGTCGTAAAGCTCGTTGGCCTCCAGCTCCTGCTGAAGCGTGCCGGCCTTTTCAAGCAGCTCGTCATCCGGATCCGCTGCATAGTCGGCGTAGATCTCATTCATCTTGGCTTCCTTGGCGTACAGCGAGGCAAACGCCGTGCGTAGAAATTCCATGATAGTCTGGCCAGGCTTCAGGTTCACGTACTGGTCCAAGTAGCCGACATTGAGGTGCTTTTTCCACACAATGGTGCCCGCGTCGGGCTCAAGGCTGCCGGTGAGGATCTTGATCAGCGTACTTTTGCCGACCCCGTTTTGCCCGACGACCCCCAGGTGATCTGCTTCGTTCACCTGGAAACTGGCATCTTGATATAACTGTTTGTCTAGGAACCGCTGGCTTAAGCCTGTTACTGTTAAGACACTCACCGTGAGCCCTCCTTTAATTTTTTTTCTGAAAACGACTCGATTAATGCTAGCACAACCAGGGGTGCTTTTCAAAGCGTTGGCCCTCGCCCAGCTGATTTTTCTACTATATGTACCCGCGCCACTCCGGCTTGGCCTTTCATTTTGTTTTTCTCCTGTGGTATGCTAAGTGAAATTAGTCTGGGAAGGTGTCAGTGTGAAGGAAAAAAATAGCGGGTGGGGCCGAACCCTCATTGAGTTTGTGGTCATGCTGGTCGTCGTCATCGTCGCGGTGCAGCTGCTGGTCAAGTTTGTGGTCAGCAAGGACATCGTGTCCGGCCCGTCGATGCAGACCACCCTGGAAAACGGCGACCGGCTTTACTCCTTGCGGCACAAGCAGGTCAAGCGCGATGATATTGTCGTGATCGACGCGCCTGACGATCCCGGCGCCTTGTATATCAAGCGTGTCATCGGCATGCCCGGCGACACGATCCGCTTCAAAAACGACGTCTTGTACCTCAACGGTAAAAGGACGGCAGAGCCTTACCTGGACCGCGCCTTCGCCAAAAAGGAAATCGCCAGTTACGCCACTAAAGAGGGCATGGACCCAAGCAGCATCAAGTTCACCATCAACTTCAACATTGCCACCTGGCCTTCCACGAAAAGCAAGACCGTACCCAAGGATTCGTACTTCGTCATGGGTGACAACCGGCTGATCTCCAAGGACAGCCGCTCGTTTGGCTTCGTCAAGAAGAACAAGGTGCAATCCGTGGTAGTTTGGCGCTACTGGCCACTCAACCAAATGAAAATCTTCTAACCAGGGCCGGCCTCCGCGATGAGGCCGGTTCTTTTGTGGGCAAAAAAAACTCCGAGGGCATCGGCCCTCGGAGTTTTTGCGTTACGGCATCATCTGCCGCTGCACTTCGTACTCGAGCCGCGCGTTGGCGTAAAAGCCAGCGTCGACCAGCTGAAGGTACGGGTTGATCAGAAAATCGAACAGATGCAGCGTCACCAGCTTGAGCAACTGCCAACCCAGTAAGCTGAGCTGCAGGCCGAAGTAGTTGAGCTTGCGCCCCCGCATCAGCCGCCAGGAGTCCAGCACCGCCGTCGTGCTGCTGTACGGGCGGCCGTCTTGCTCTTCCTGCCGGCCATCGTAGTAGCGGTAGTAACTCATCGACAGGCCGTAAATGGCGATAATGCCAGGGATCACCAGCAAGAAGAACCCGATGCTCTTCGCCACCCAGGTCAGCGCCAGGACCGAAAGCAGCCCGAAAAAGTAGCGGCTGTTAAACGTCTTCAGCAGCGCGGCCAGCGGCGACACCCGCTGCACCTTGCCGCGCATCACATCCAGGGCGGTAAACGCGATCCCCTGCGTGAACCACAGCATCACCACCGACTGCAGCAGTGTCTGGTTAGACAAATTGTTCGTGCCGGCGAGGTAATCGCTGAAATTATCGGGGCTTTTGACGATGTTGGCGAAACCATAAGATTGCATGATCTGCCACACCGTTAAAAAGGCCCAGGCGGTGAAGGCCAGCACAATCAGCCACGGCAGCAGATTGGCCGCCATCAGTGACCGATACATCCCCGGCTGCTTGAGCCGCGCCTTGGCTTGGTGTTTGATTTCGCGATGAGTCATTGACTGCATAGTGTCCTCCTAACGCTCCGAGCGCACCGGCTCTTCCGGTACGGTCCCGGTTTGATAACTGGTCCGGATAAGCCCGGCGATCCGCCACAGTGCTGCCAGCTGCTTGGGCAAGGCGCCAATGACACCTAGCGATTGGGTGGTTGAATCCCGCCGGACCACATGGTGGTAGGCGGGCTCACCCAGGTAGTAAAAGCGGCTGGCCGCCAGCGCGTACTGGGTGTTGAACAGCTCATCTTCCATCAAGGCGACCTGCTCATCAAACTGCAGGTGTGCGGATTCGATCACGCTGCGGCGGTAAAACTTGTTCCACAAATACCCGCGCAAGTACCCGACCGGCGCCAGCATGCCACTGAGAAACTGGCGGCGGGACAGCACTTTAGACCGTGCGGTGCGGTGCGGCAGAGCCCCTGGAGTCGGGTTATCCGTGTAAAACGGGCTGACCAAGATATCGTAAGGGCCAGCCTCCAGCGCCGCCACAAACCGCGCGATGAGGTGCGGCGCCATCCAGTCGTCGCCGTCCATAAAGGCGACGTAAAGCCCGCGCGCCTGTGCTAACCCGGCGTTGCGCGCCGCGGACACGCCGCGGTTGGCCGGCAGATAAATCGGCTCAATGCGCGGATCCTGGTCCGCTGCCTGTTCGATCACCGTCTTTGAGTCATCCGTGGAGTGATCGTCGACCAGAATCAGTTGCAGGTTGCGATAGGTTTGGTTCATTAAACTGTTCACGCCGCGCATCAAGTACGGGGCCAAATTGTAGATCGGCACGACCACCGACACCAACGGACTGGGCAAAGTGCCACCACCATTTCTTTTGTCGTCACTGGGCAAAGTATCACACAAACTGAACGCGAATTTCTAGTCAGACGCTTCAGGCGTCGCCACCATCAGCTGAGTCGTCGGCGCAAACCAGGCGCGCTCCTTTTTCGTCAAAGCGCGTTCGGTGATCAGCACATCGACCGCCGCCAGCGGAAACCCACGATACGGCGCCTGGATCTGAAACTTCTGAGTTTCCGACACCACGATTACCTGCCGCGCGGCTTCCGCCAGCGTCGCCTTCACGTCGCGTCGTCGGCGTACGGGAAGTACACCCCGTTTCGGCTCATGGCCGTAGCGCCGATGAACGCCGCATCAAAGGCGATTCGGCTCAGCTGCGCCAGGTTCTCGGGCTGGAAGAAGAAACGGCCGTGGTGATTGAGCTTGCCGCCGAGGACCCGCAGTGTCACATCACTTTTGACGGCCAAGGCGATCGCGTTATCCAGCGAATGCGTGTAAATCGTGACCGGTACGTCGATGCTTTGCGACAGTTTGAGCAGCGTGGTTGAGTCGTCAATGAAGTAGACCCCCCGGGCTTGATCAGGCTCAGCGCCTGCTTGGCCATTGCCGTCTTCTCGGTTGAAAAAACTTCAGCCGCTCCGAGTAGCTGGGGACCGTGTGCC
>NZ_BBAJ01000109.1 GCF_001311195.1 Lacticaseibacillus camelliae DSM 22697 = JCM 13995 | reverse complement strand
ACCGCCGTCGGTGGTCCGGCAGGCTCTACGACCAAGTCGGCGCCGCTGGCTAAGGCGGCCTTGGCCCGCGCCCATTTATCCACCACGGCCGGCTCGCCGCGCTGGACATAATTGCCCGCCATCAGCACCACGACCACATCGGCTTTGCTCAACTGCCGCGCCTGCCGCATTGCGTAGACGTGGCCATTGTGCAGCGGGTTAAATTCGGCGATCATGCCAACGGCTTGCATCATTATCCCTTCTTCGCGTGAAAGAACCAACGCGTGCTTTTGTCATTCACCGGCTGCTCGCCAAACTCTGCGGTGACTTCGACCTGCACAAAACCGGCTGAAGCAAGCGCCTGCTTGAAAGCCTCAAGCGAATAAGTCCGCTCCTTATGGGTTTCGATCATCGGGTGGTAGGCGTCGAGTTTTCATCATAGACGAAAAACGTCAGGTCGTGCTCAACTGAGTGCGGGACCTCACCTTCGTAGCTGTGCCACATGAACGCGTAGTCCTCGGTTTGGTAATTGTACATGTACCCCGGGAACAGGTCATCCATTTGATGCAGCGAATGCGCGTCGAAGAAAAAGTCCCCGCCTGCCGGCAGCCGCGCCGCCACTTGGGTGAACACGGCTTGAACGGCGGCCAGGTCCTTCATGTAGCAAATCGAGTCGTCAAAGCAGGTCACGACGTCACACTTCGGCAGCGCACTGAGATCCTGCATGTCGCCTTGGATCAGCGGCAAGTCGACTTTGGCCTGCTCGGCCTTGGCCTCCGCCAGTGCCAGCATCTCGCTGGACAGATCAAACACGGCCACGTCAAAGCCAGCCTGCTTCAATAAAAGGGCTAAGCTCCCCGACCCGCCGGCCAGCTCCAATAAGCGCTGCCCGTGCGGCTTGACCCGGGCGAGCACGTAATCGCGCCACTTCAGGTAAAGTGAATCGTCCATCAGGGTGTCGTAGACTTCGGCAAAGGTCGAGTAGATCATGCCTTGACCCAGTCTTTCACATCGACCAGCGGCGCCTCGTTCCACAATTTTTCCAAGTTATAAAAGGCACGTTCCTCCGGCGTAAAGACGTCCACGACCACGTCGCCAAAGTCCATGAGGATCCACTTGGAATCCTTGTTGCCTTCGATCCGCGGCTCCGGGCCACCGGCGGCTTTCACCTTTTCCTCAACGTCGTCGACGATCGCCTGCACCTGACGGGTGGTCCCGCCGCTGACGATCATGAAATAATCTGCGAGCAGTGAGACTTCGGTCATATCCAGCGCGACGATATCTTCGGCGCGTTTGTCATCAGCCGCCCGAACGGCGGTTTCTAGTAATGCTTTCGAGTCCAGAATTATCCCTCCCTAGGAATAAATGCGTTGTAAGTCAGTAATGTTTTCGGATAAACGATCTTGTTCTCTGCGATCAAGTACTGCAGGGTGTTTTTCAGTTCGATGAAGCTGGCCTGGCGCATGTCGGTCGCTGCCGCCTTGCGTGCCGCCACCTCCGCGTCCAGCGTCCGGGCCGGCTCAATGAAGTCGGCGACGAAAATGATCTGGTCCAGCAGCGTCATGTCGGGGTCACCGGTGGTGTGGCGCTCGATGGCCTGCAGCACCAGCTTATCCGTGATGCCGACCTCGGTTTGAATGAACCACGTGCCAACCAAACCGTGCCAGACGCCGCGCCCGTAATTCAAAAGGTCCGGGTCAAACCCGTCCTCCATGATCACGCGCTTGTAATCTGCGACAGGGATCTGCTTGGCGTAGTCGTGAAACAGGCCGGCCAGCCCGGCGCGGTCCACATCGGCGCCGAAACGCTTGGCCAGTTCTCGGGCCGTTTTCTCAACGCGTAGACAGTGCTGGAAGCGCGCATCGTCAAGGCGATTTTGCAGGTGGTTCAGCAGCTCGGTCCGGTTCAGGTCGTGCGTCAAGGTCGCCGGGTATTCATAATCACTCACGGTACAAGCCCTCTTTCTCAATGTAGGCGCGGACGCAATCCGGGACCAGGTAGCGAATACTCTGGCCCGTTTGCACCCGCGTGCGGATTTCGCTGGACGACACATCGATGAGGGGCGCGTCGACCCAGGTGATGGGATACGGTGAGGCCGGGGCAAAACCGCGCCGCTTCACCCCAACGAAATGAACCAGCTTCAGGAGCTTATCCACGTCCCGCCACTTGCAGGTAAGCCACCATGTCCGCACCGATAATGAAGTAGTAATCGGTGTCGGGATGCGCCTTTTTGAGCGCGCGCATCGTGTCGATGGTGTAACTGACCCCGCCGCGCTTGACCTCAGCGAGCTCAAGGTCAAACAGCGGATTATCGTGGATCGCCGCCTGCAGCATGGTCACCCGCTTGCCGACCGGGATCGCGTCCTTGTGGTCGACATGCGGCGGCTGGTTATCTGGCATGAACAGCACCTTTTGCAGGCCGAGGGTCGTCCCGACCGCCTCCGCCATGATCAGATGGCCAATGTGCACCGGGTTAAACGTCCCGCCGAGGATCCCGATCTGTTTGCGCCGCGGGCCAAGGATCTGCTCGGACACTTCCTCGGTGATCACCGGCTGGGTCAGGGTCGTTGTCTTGCTTTTGCTCCCCATGCGCTTACTTCCCCAGTTTGGCCACTTTGTCTGACAACTTGCGGTGCGCTTCCTGGGTTGCCTTGCGGTACATCAGCACCGTGCGGCCCATGGTCTGCGCGACCTGCGCCCCGCCGATGGTGCGGCTGAGAAAAGCCCCCACCTCAGCCGGCGTCTCTTCCGCGGTCGGTAAAAGCGAGACCTTGACCAGTTCGCGGGCCTCCAGGGCCTTGGCGACACTGTCGACAAATTGGTCCGACAGGCCGTTTTTGCCCAAGGTGGCAACGGGGCGCAGCCGGTTGGCCCGACCGCGCAAAAAACGTTTCTGTTTTCCAGTAAGCATGCTCATTCTCCTAAATCAATGCCTTTCGTAACAACACATCGACGCATCCGGCGCCCAGCCGGCCACGGTGACGCCGGCTGGGACCACGACCCAGCCCAAGCCCGCGATCACAAGGTCTGACGCCTCTTTGGGCGTGAACTCAAAGCGCACGAGTTTGGGAAAAGCGGCTAAGTCTTCCGCGCGCGGCGGCGCCAACAACCCGCCGCGGTGCTTTTCGTAAAAGTCGTCGGCGTTTTCCAGCTTGGTCCGGTGCAGCAGCAGCTGATTATCGGCGTAAATGGTAAACCCGGCTTTCGGCCCGCGCAGGTAGTCAAACCGGGCAAGCCCGGCGAAGAAGACGGTTTGGCCGGGATTGAGCTGATAAACGGTTGGCCGGATTGGCTTGCTTGGGGACACCAGCTTCAGGTCCTTCGGGTTGAGAAAATGGGCCATCTGCCGGCGGTGGATGATGCCGGGCGTGTCGATCAGGAAGTGCCCATCGTCCAGCGGAATCTGAATGCGATCCAGCGTGGTCCCAGGAAAGCGCGAGGTCGTGATCAGGTCCGCCATGCCGTTTTCGTCTTTGATGATGCGATTGATCAGCGTGGATTTCCCGGTGTTGGTCACCCCGACCACGTAAACATCGCGATGCTCGCGGTACTGCTCGATCAGATCCAGCAGCGCGTCCAGGTTATGCCCTTTCTTCGCTGAGGTCAGCACTGTTGCCACCGGCCGCAGCCCTTGGGCGTGAGCGGCTTGAGTCAGCCAGTTCGTGACCTTGCGCGGGTTGATCGACTTAGGCAGGACATCGGCCTTGTTGCCGACCAGGATCACCGGATTGTCGCCGACAAAGCGGTGCAAACCGGGAATGACGCTGCCGTTAAAGTCAAAAATATCGACGACGTTCACGATCAGCGCGTCGCTTTCACCCAAAGCATTTAATAGGCGCAAAAAATCGTCGTCCGTCAGTGACACCGGCGCGACTTCATTGTAGTGGCGCAACCGAAAACAGCGCTGGCAGTAGACTTCTTCCCCAGCGCGCGCCTTATCAAGTGAGCTTGCCGGCAGAAAGCCTGCCGCTTTGGGGTCCGTGCTTTGCAAGCGGGCCCCGCAGCCGATACAATACAGCGGCTCATCAGTGTTTGTCATTCAATTCCTCCGTAAAATTAAGCTGATTATTCTTCTTCATGCGATGCAGGACAAAGCCCTCAAAAAAACCGGTTGATCCGGGTATTCCAGGCGTCTGTTTCCACCAGTGGCTGCACCAACACAGTGCGCACATTCGCCGCGTTGCCAGCGGCGATGTCCGTCAGCAGTTGATCGCCAACCATGACCACGGCGTGCTTCGAAAGGCCCAGCTGACGCACGGCGCGGTTGATGCCGACCGGAAACGGTTTGAGCGCCCTAGCGACAAACGGCAGATCCAGCCTGGCCAAGGCCCGACTGATCCGATCGTGGTTGTTGTTGGACACCACCATGACGGTGATCCCCGCCTGTTTCATCTCCTGCAGCCAATCGTGCAACTGCTGCGTCCCATCAGGATTATTCCAGGCAATCAGCGTGTTGTCCAAATCGGTCAACACGGCCGCGATGCTTGGCGCTTCAGCTGCGCCGGCGTTAAGTTGTAGATGGCTTTGACTAGCCAGGTGGGTTCAAACACTGCCACAAGCGGCCTCCTCTATTTCATAGTTCTTTTTATTATAACACGTGCCAAGCCTAAACCTCGGTCTGCGCGCAAACTTGACTGCGGCTTCAAGGATTATTCACGTCTGAACACACATTGTCAAGCGGCGGCGAGCCAAAATCGTCGCATTCGCCCGCCCAAAGCGGTACGCTGGCCTTAAAGCCGATGCGCACTGCCGCGCTTTCACGGCGGCCGTTTTGGCCTCTGCTGCAACTCAGGAGGTAGCCATGACCCTGCATTATCAATTTGTGGACGGTGACCGCGCGCTTGCGCCACTACTGCTGCTTCATGGCAATGGCGGGACCGAGCGCGACTTGCTCCCCATCGGCCGCTTCATTGCCCCAAGCGCGCCGCAGCTGTCGATTCGCGGGCGTGAAATTCAAGCCGGTGAGCCGCGTTTTTTTTCCGCGATTTTGCCAATGGCTCCGCCGACTTCGCAAACCTGACGGCCGAAACGACCTGGCTGTTTGATACCGTATCGAGGCTGACCCGAAAATATCAACTGAACGCCGCCCGCATGATCATCGTCGGCTACTCCAACGGCGGCAACCTTGCGATTCGGGCCATGATGACCCGGACGCTGCCCTTCAAAACCGCCTTGCTGTTTCACCCCAAGACACTGGGTCAGTCGAGCAGCCAAAACTGGCGCCGCACACCTTAGTTTGGGCCTCGTTTGGCACCGCCGACCCCATTGTCTCCAGCGCCGCGTTTGCTGCCTTGCAGGGCCAGATCCGGGCGGCACGCGGCGCCTTGACCACCTTCACCCATGAGGAGCAGCACAATCTTAACCTCGCCGAACTGCGCGCCGCCAAGCAGTGGCTCGCCGACTCCGGCCGACTAAAGGAGGAATAGTCGTGATTCGCTTTGGTTTTGACCATTATGGTGACCCGACCGTCTTGACCGCACTGAAGGCCGCAGTGCCCCTGCCCAAAGCGGGCCAGGTCCAGCTCCAGGTACTCGGGTTTGGGCTCAATCCTTACGACGCGTCGCTGCGCCGCGGTGAGCAGGCCGCTTTTCGCAAGCTGAAGTGGCCAATCGTCCAGGTACTGATGTCGTCGGCCGCGTGACTGCGCTCGGCGCCGGGGTCTCAGCCTTCGCCCTGGGTGATGTCGTCATCAACTACCGGCCCATTGGCGGCTACAGCGAGTTTGTCACCGCCAGCATCGGCAAACTCACGAAAAAGCCGGCCG
>NZ_BBAJ01000108.1 GCF_001311195.1 Lacticaseibacillus camelliae DSM 22697 = JCM 13995 | reverse complement strand
TTCTGCGCGGCCAGTTCCGCGTCGGCGACACCACCGAAGAAGCCGGCCCAACCGGTAAAATGGCTCGCCGTGGCTTCGGTCAAATGAGCCGTTTCAATGTTGCGGTGCTGGTCCAGCACAAAGACGTAAAGCAGGCCCTCACCGGCCACAAACGGGCAGTTTGTGAGGTCCGCAATACGCTGACGCTTTTGCGGATCAAACACCTTGATCAAAGTGACCTGCTGCAGGAAGTTGCTGGACGAAGTCGCCTGCGCCACGTCCTCAAGCACGCGTTGGTCGGCGGCACTCGGCGCCGCGCTGAATGTGCGGATCGAGCGATGGGTCAAGGCACTGTTATCGATTGTCATTGCATTCACTCTTTTCAAAGAAGGTTTTCTAATGTCCAAGTCTACCACGATTCCAGAATCAATTGAGGTGCGCGGTGCCGCCGTCCACAACCTCAAGCACCTCGACGTCGACATTCCACTGCACAAGTTGGTCGCCATCACTGGTCGCTCCGGGTCCGGCAAGTCCTCGCTGGCGATGGGGGTCCTGTATTCGGAAGGCATGCGCCGCTATGTGTCAGCACTGTCGACCTACACGCGGCGCCGCCTGGGCCAGGTTGGCCACGCCCAGGTCGACTCGATCGCGCACATCCCCAGCGCCATTGCACTGCGGCAGCGGCCCATTGTCCCGGGTATTCGTTCAACGGTTGGCACCACCACTGAGGCCCTGAACGTGCTGCGCCTGGCGTTCTCGCGCCTCGGGTCCGTGCGCTGTCCCAACGGTCACCAACTGCCACCAACGTTGACCATCGCGCGCCTGATGGACCTGCCGAACCAGCCTGACGGCGGTATGGGGGCGCTCACTTGTCCGGTTTGCGGCGCGCAGTTTAAAGCTTTTGGCGCCGAGGACTTCGCCTTCAATTCTGTCGGGGCCTGCCCCACCTGCAACGGCACCGGGGTCGCGCGGACCATCGCCCCGGAGCGCCTGATTCCTGATCAATCACTGACCATCCGCCAAGGGGCGGTCGCCTCTTGGCGGCTTCCTGGCCGCAATTTTATGATGAATGTGGCCCAGCAGATCGGCATTGACATCGACACCCCGTTCAAGGACCTGCCCAAAGACCAACAAAAAATGGTCTGGCACGGCAAGAAGCAGACCTATGCCATCAACATCCCGTCCAAAACCGGCAAAATTTTCACATGGACCACGCCATGTACGAAAATGCCTTTAACGCGGTCGAAGATTCGCTGGCCACCACGACCAACGAACGCGCCATTACGCGCCTGAATCGATTCTACCGCTTCGACGTCTGCCCGACCTGCCACGCTCCCGCTTTCGGCCGGAACTGCTGCACCAAAAGATCAACGGGAAAAACATCGCCGAGGTCTCCGACATGACCCTCAGCGAACTGGAAGCTTTCATCCCCTCCATTTACACCTGGCTGCCAGAGGACATGCAGTCGTTGGCGCATGACGTGCTGCGCGAGCTGACAACGGTCCTGAAACCGCTGCTCGACCTCGGCCTGTCCTACCTGCAACTCAGCCGCGCTGGCGCGACGCTGTCCACCGGCGAGCTCCAGCGCATTCAGCTGGCGCGCACCCTGCGCACCCAGACCACCGGCGTGTTGTACGTCCTTGACGAGCCGTCGATCGGGCTGCACCCCGCCAACGTGGCCGGGCTGATCGACGTGATGCGCAGCTTGGTGGCTCAAGGAAATTCGGTAGTCGTGGTCGATCACGACACGGCCATTATCGACGCCGCCGACGAGGTCCTAGAAATCGGGCCGGGTGCCGGCGAGGCTGGCGGCCACCTGCTGAACCAAGGGACCCCGGCCGCAGTGGCCAAGCAACCCAATTCGCTGATTGGTCCCTACCTGACCGGCAAAGCAAACATGATTGTGCGGCCAACCGCCCAGGCGAAGGCGACCACCGCCAAGAAGTGGTACGGCCTCACCGTCACCGACCGCTTCAACCTGCACAATTTGACCGTGCAGTTCCCGGTGAACCAGCTCAGCGTGGTGTCCGGCTTTTCCGGCGCCGGCAAATCGACCTGGTGTTCGACGCTTGGTCCCGGCCCTGACCGCGACCAAGGCCGATCCGGCGCCGAGCTTCGTCAAGGACTTGCAGCGCGGCGGGTTGCGGCGGGTCGTCGCCATCGATGCCAGCCCGGTGGGCAAAAATGTGCGCTCCACCGTCGCCACTTACACCAATATCCTCGACCGGCTGCGCGAGCTGTTCGCCGGCCTGCCTGAAAGTCAGAACCGCGGCTACACCGCCAGCAATTTTTCCTACAACGTGACGGCCGGGGCCTGCCCGACTTGTGGCGGGACCGGCCAGATCAGCCTGGACATTCAGTACCTCCCGGACATGCAGCAGGTCTGCCCGACTTGCGGCGGCCGCCGCTATAATCCGGATGTGCTGGAAGTGAAGTGGCACGATTACAGCATTGCCGACTTACTCGACCTGTCTGTCGATGCAGCGCTGCCCGTCTTCAAGGACGAGGCGGCCATCGAGGCGACCCTGCAAACCCTGCACGACATGGGACTGGGCTACCTGCACCTCGGTGAAAGTACACCGTCACTGTCCGGCGGCGAGGCCCAGCGGTTGAAGCTGACCGCACACATGGGCCGGACGCAGCGCGGGACCCTGTTTGTCTTCGATGAGCTCGGTCGGGCTGCATCCCCTGGATGTGGCGACGCTGCTCCGCGTGTTTCAGCGCCTGATCAATGCCGGGGGGACCGTCTTGACCATCGAGCACGACCTGGACGTGCTGGCCAACGCGGACTACCTTCTTGACCTGGGTCCGGAAGGCGGCCGCTTCGGCGGTCAGATTGTCGCCAGCGGGACGCCGCAGCAGGTGGCGGAATGCACCGCCGGCCACACCGGCGCCTTTCTCAAGGCCCACTTGGCCAAGTTCAACGCTTAAATGCGCGAACCACCCGTAAGAAAATGCTGACCACCTAAGATTAGCCAGGTCGCCAGCATTTTTTTACTTAATCAGCCACTCTCACTTGATGATGGCGTCGATTTGCGCCAGCTCATCCGCGGTAAAGTCTAGGTGCGCGCACGCCTTCAGGTTGTCTTCCAGGTGCGCGACACTGGTGGTTCCAATGATCACGCTGGTGACCACGGGATCGCGCAGCAGCCAGGCCAGCGCCATTTGCGCCAGCGTCTGGCCCCGGCCCTGGGCCAGGTCGTTCAACGCGTTGAGCTTGGTGACCACTGCGGCCCGACCGGCGGCAAAGGTGCCCTGATTCGTCGGGTGGATCTTGAAGGTCTCCGGGATGCCGCCGAGATAGCGGTCGGAGAGCAGCCCCTCAGACAGCGGTCCGTAGGCGACCAGTCCCGCGCCGGCGTCCCGGAGCACATCCAGCAGTCCCGAGGTTTCCACGCTGCGGTTGAACATGTTGTAACTCATCTGGTCGACCACAAACGGCGTGCCTAGGTCCTGGAACATCCGGATCGCACGCTTGGCCTGCGGCGTGTCGTAGTTGGACACCCCGATGTAAAGCGCCTTGCCCTGACGCACCACGTCGTCCAGGGCCCGCACGGTTTCCGCGACATCAACGGTATCGTCGAAACGGTGCGCGTAAAACAAGTCGACGTAATCCAGCTGCAGGCGCTGCAGCGAGTCATCGATCCCCTGCAGGACCGCCTTGCGCGACGTACCGGTGCCGTATGGGCCGGGATGGATCTCGTAGCCAACCTTGGTCGAAATCACCAGCTCATCGCGGTAAAGTTTGAGGTCGCGGCTGAGAATCTGCCCGAGCAGGCTTTCGCTGGACCCGAAGTCCCCGTCGCCGTAATGATTCGCCACGTCAAAATGGAACAC
This sequence comes from Lacticaseibacillus camelliae DSM 22697 = JCM 13995, assembly GCF_001311195.1. Taxonomy (GTDB): domain Bacteria; phylum Bacillota; class Bacilli; order Lactobacillales; family Lactobacillaceae; genus Lacticaseibacillus; species Lacticaseibacillus camelliae. The sequence continues at coordinate 1,948 of NZ_BBAJ01000108.1, read as the reverse complement.
GCCGCGGTCAAAGGCAGCCAGAATCACTTCCCGGCGTGCTGCCAATGCATCGGTCGAGCCGAAGTGCCGCCACAGCCCCAGTGAGATCGCCGGTAGCATCAGGCCACTTTTCCCGGCGTGGCGCACCGGCACCGCACTGTAACGATTTTCGTCTGCGTGATACATGAAATCACTCTCCTTTGGTTTGCCTTTACGGTAACACGAAGCGCTCCAAAAGCATAAGAAAAGCGCCGCAGCCGGCGCCACTCAAAGCTTGAAATACCGCGTCAAAAATTGCGCCAGCCCGTCTTCGGTGTTGGGCCCAGTCTCGTACTTGGCGGCCGCCTTGACCGCCGGCACGGCATTACCCATTGCCACCGAGATCCCAGCGCTTTGCAGCATGCCGATATCGTTGTTACCGTCACCAAACGCGATGGTGCGCGCCGGGGGAATGCCCAGCTTGGCCTGCAATTCGGTAATGGCATTGGCCTTGTCAACATGCTTGGGGATCAGCTCAATGTTGTTCGTGAAGCTGGCCGACAGGTGCAGCAGGTCCTTAGCGGCCAGTTCTTCTCGAACCGCCGCCAGCTCGCCGTGATCGTGCAGGGAAAACACGTTGCCGTTGATGATCTCGCCGGCGTGCTGCACCAGCGCCGAAACACTCGGCAGTTGGGTGACCGCCATGGCCAGATCCTTGGGCGCAAACGAGTACATGTACTGCTTCAGCACCGGATCAGGATCGCTGACGTAATAGACCGCGTCATCGGTGTAATACACCCCGGTCAGCCCGTGTGCGGTCGTGGCCGTCTCAATTGCCGCCAGTGCCCTGGCTCCCAACAGGTGATGGACCGGCCACCAGGGGTGTCATACGAGGCGCCGTTGGAGGCGATGATCTCGGCGCGCGGACCAATCTGTTTCGCCATGTTTTCTGCTAACGCGTGCATTCGGCCGGTCGCCAGGTAGAATTGATGGCCGCGGTCCAGCAACTGGTTGATCACCGCGCTGGTGTGTGCGGTGATGGTGGTGTTGTCGATGGCCAGTGTGCCGTCGACGTCTGATACGATCAAATACGGGGTCATGCCCTCGCCTCCCAGAAGTATCAATTTATTATATAAGACCGGCGCGCATTAAAAAAAGCAGTGATTACTCACTGCTGAACCGGTTTAACGGCCTTGCGGGGTCTTTTCAATCGTCTTGCTGTACCATTCGGTCCATGGTTCCACTGGTTTGCCATTGGCGTTGAACTTTGCTTTGACGGTGGTCAGAAGCGCGGCAAAGTTGTCGTAACGGTCACGCACCAGGCCATCGTGCAGCTCCCCTGGCAGAAATGAACTGTTGACCAGCAGCCACTGGTTAATGTCGGCAATGTGGCCGGTCAGGTCGATCTGCGCCAAAGCGTCCAGCCCCTCGTGCTGGTACTGATCAATGTAGAACGTGGCAAAATCTGAGATCGCCGTGTGCTTGGCGGCGTCGCTCAGATCCTTGAACAAAAGTGTGGTCTCTGCCAAAAATCGTCATCCCTTCTCATTATCTTTCCTCTATACGATAAGCCTTCAGCAGCCTTTTTGGCAAATCATTCTGGCTTTGCAAAAGTTGATCCTTTTCTATTGCTTTACGCTTAGTGATGCGTTACTATCCTTCCTATCCGTTAAGGAATAGAGCGAAAGGAACTGAACGTCATGAAGAGAGAAGAAATCCAACTCGGTGACACCGTGAGGGCAAAGGTCAAGGAAGATATGGCCCATGTCTTCACCGGCACCGTGCAGAAAAAGTACGAAAACTCGGCGCTGCTCGCAATCACCGACTATGATCCCAGCGACAAGCAAAACGCCGCCGAGCTCAACTTCAAAATCGTCATCAACTTCAAAGCCGTCACGAAAAACCTCGGCGGCGGCCATCCCGATCCTGAACCGGAACCGGAGCCGGACCACCAAACTAACCGCACCGTTAAAAAGTAAACCCGAGCGCC
>NZ_BBAJ01000107.1 GCF_001311195.1 Lacticaseibacillus camelliae DSM 22697 = JCM 13995 | reverse complement strand
TGAGTTCAGTTCAGATATCAGCACCAGCGCGCTCAACACTGGCTCCAAGATGATTATGGGCACTGATACAGCCACCGATAAATCAGGCGTTGATGCAATCCGCGATACCCTTTTTGAAATTCAGGTGAAGCAGCCGTGGACACTTTTGCAGTTTGGTGACAGCGACACCGATACCGTCGGCAAAGAGCGCGTGAACAAGCTGATGAAGACTAACCCATTCGGGGACAAGGGTAAAACGCGCACCGACGTGGTGAAAGCTGAAATTGAAGACAATGACAACGAGAACCTGTCGCCAACCATGACGATCAATCGACTTGGTACCACGACCTTTGTTGTCTTGTTCAATATCGCAATCACCTTGTTTGTCTTCTTCCTGACGGCAATGATGCTGTTCAGCCAGATACTCTTTATCATCTACGCAACATTTTTGCCGGTGTCATTCTTACTTGCGATGCTACCGTCATTTAACGGCCTGATGAAGCAAAACATTATGAAGCTGTTCAACACGATTATGACACGGGTTGGCGTAACGCTGGTGATCACGATGGCATTCTCGCTATCGGCAATGGTCTATGGGTTGTCGGCTACCTCGCCGTTCTTCCTCGTGGCCTTCCTGCAAGTCACTATCTTCGCCGGTATCTGGATGAAGCTCGGCGACTTGATGGGCATGATGCAGCTCCACAGCTCTGACGCACAACAAGGCGCCCAACGTTTCTCGCGCCGTGGGAACCGAATGCTTCGGCAGTTCGTTGGTAGTGCAATGGGTGGCGCGATGGCAGGTCGCTTCCTTTCACGGGGCTATGGTAAAGGTCGCGGAATGCCGCAAACACCGCAACTTCCTGCTGGCACGCAACGCGAGCAAACTGCGGACGCTGCCAAGCCGCAACAAGCTAAGAAGCCACGCAGCCAACGACTGGGTGAGAAACTTGCGGATGTATCTGATGTTGGTAACAAGCTCAAAGATAAGACCAAACGTAGCCTCGATCAGGTGAAGGACGCACCAACTAACGTTTTGTATGGCTTGCATCGTGGAAAGCAGCTGACTAAGGACGCCGCCGAAACCGCGAAGGATAGCTTCAAGGGTCGGCGTGAAGCCAATCAGCAAGAACGTGACAAACGGCTCGAGCAGCGGCGTAAGCAAATGCAAGAACGCAAGCTCGCAATCAAGCCGAAAGCTGATCCTGAAAAGCCAAAACCAACGGCTTCCAAACCACCGGTTGAGCCAACTCGTAAGCCAACAACTGCCACACCTATAGAACCAAAACAAACCGATACAAGCGGTCAACCAAAGCGCGCTGCCACGAAGCCAACTTCAACTCGGCCTCCGCGACCAGTCACGAAACCACAAGCAGACCCCACCATCAAACCGCACCAAGAACCAGCCCAACCAGCGAATAGACCCAAGAAACCACTGACCCTCGTTTCCGAAAAGCCAGCCAAGCCACGCACCCCAAAGCCACAGCGGACCAAAAAGGCCAAGGGGCATAAGAAGCGATGAAACTCTGGCGCTGGTTAGCTCTTGCCGCACTCCCAATACTGTTGATTAGCGGTCTGTTCTTTGCAGTCATCGCCTCTGATGATGACGAAGATCAGCCGGCCTCTGCGATCACAGCCGATGCAATGAACTTATCCGCTGAAGTCTACAAGCACAAGCTGATGGTCGAAAAGTATTGTAAAGAGTTCGGCATTTCAGACCAGGTGATGGTGATACTCGCCATCATGCAGGTTGAATCCGGTGGCAAGGGTGGCGATGTGATGCAAGCTAGCGAATCACTAGGGCTGCCGGTCAATACACTAGATACCGAAGCGTCCATCAAGCAAGGCGTGAAGTATTTCGCGTCGCTACTGAAAAGCATGAAGCTACTGGTGTGGATCTCAATACCGCCATTCAAAGCTACAACTTCGGCGGCGGCTTCATCGACTACGTTGCCAAGCACGGCAAGAAATACACGCTGGCGCTGGCGACGGCTTTTGCCAAAGAGAAGTCCGGTGGTAGGAAAGTCACCTATACCAACGTGGTTGCTAAGGACGGTTGGCGCTATGCCCATGGGAACATGTACTACGTGTCGGTTATCTCGCAATACCTGGTCACTGGTGGCACGAAATTCGACGACAAAACGGTACAAGCCATCATGGACGAAGCGCTCAAGTATCAAGGCACACGCTATGTGTTTGGTGGCTCAACGCCATCAACGGGCTTCGACTGTTCCGGGCTGACCAGTTGGTGCTACGGCAAAGCTGGGATCAAACTTCCCCGCACCGCACAAGCACAATACGACGTTACAGCAAAGCTGAATATTAAGGACGCCAAACCCGGCGACCTCGTGTTCTTTCACTCAACCTACGATACCGCCGATTACGTGACCCACGTTGGGATCTACGTTGGCGGCATGAAAATGTACAACGCCGGTGACCCACTTGCTACGCCGACCTAAACTCAAGCTATTGGCAAGCCCACCTGATTGGTGCTGGACGTGTGAAGAAGTAGGTGAAGACGATGGATCAAAATGGCATCGGGTACTTTGACTGGATGGATCTCATCACCAACACCTATGACGATGCGCTGCAAAAGACGCACGTCGATCTAAAATTCGGTGATAATCGCGCACTACGCAACAAGGAACTCGACTTTGCGTCAGGCGAGTGGGAACGCATCAAATTCTTCAAACAACGCTTGCCCAATACCGACGACCTGTGCCACGTCCTTGACCGCTTTGTTGACCGAATGCCGGAAATGGAATACGGGCACCGGCGTGAGTATCGCCTTGCCGTCGCGCATGAAGTGGCCGTTGATCGATGGCTCAAAGGCAAGGTGTTTGCACCAGAAGACCGTAAGTATATCCTCGACCGCGAACGCTACTTGGCCGAAGAATACTTCAACAGCGACCGTGAACTCGGTCAGTATATCGAAACCGACTATGAGGGCTACAAGCGAATCTCGCTGCAACGCCTGTTCGTGCGCTTTCTCGATATTTACGATGACTTTTACCGCTGCTACGAAATTAGAAAGGACAAGGTGAATGAACCTTGAGTAAAGATAAAGCCCAAAAGAAAGGCTGGTTCAAGAAGAAGCCAGCCGCCCCAAAACCGCCTAAAATTAAGCACCATGGTCTGCGCCGCCCGGTCACACTGCTTTGCTGGGCAGTGTTAATCAGCAGCACCAGTTTCGGTGTCTACAAGAACATGACCGCCATCGACACCCACACGGTGCATGAAGTTCAAGTGATCAAGACTAAGGTGATTGACACGCACGCCTTGGCGACCTTCACCACCGACTTTGCCAAGCTCTACTATTCGTGGCAACCCAGCCACGAAGCACTAGATCAGCGGCAGAAAGCTTTGCAGCCGTATCTTGTGGAGCAACTGCAATCGCTGAACGCCGACACCGTGCGGAGCGACATTCCCACAACTGCCGCGGTCAGTGAGGTCAAGGTCTGGGACGTGAGCAAGACGGCTAAAGACACGTTCCGTGTGCTGTTTACGGTGAAGCAAGACCTTGCCAAAGGTAAAGACAAGAAATCTGTGACTAGCTCTTACACCATCATCGTCATGCAAAATGACAACGGCGATATGGTGGTCACCAAGAACCCAACCATCGCTGCGGAGCCAGCAGCAGCTCGGATCAAGCTGCCAGACACCCAGTCCGATAACACGGTAGCCGGCAGCACTGCCGATGACGTAACTAAGTTTCTCAAGACGTTCTTCGCCTTGTACCCGAAAAGCGATCGCAATGAACTCAAATATTATGTCAAAAACGGCACGCGACCAATCGAACGCAACCTTAAGTTCGTGGAACTTCTAGATCCAGTCTTTAAGAAGACTAAGAACAGCCTGACCGTCACCTTATCAGTGAAGTATCTCGACACTGACAATGATATGAGCCAAGTCTCGCAATACACCCTGACCCTATCCAAGCAAAGCAACAATTGGTTTATCACTGACGGTATCTGACAAAAGACCCGACACGGCCTTTACGCAAGCATGCGCATGGGTCGTGCCGGGTCTTGTCGTTATTCTGCTTGCGTAGCAGTGTCACGGGCGCGGACTTTACGAATGATTAAGTAAGCTAGGTAGCCGAAGACGAAGCTGCAGCCGCAATCTTAGTATGCATTCTACCAATCAACAATTGCTAGCGTAGCAACCACCAGCATGGCGACTACTCGCAGGATTGAATAGCCTAGATTGCATAATTAAAGTTACCGGCCGTAAAAAGTCAAAAATGAAGTGCCCTACAATATCGTCCACTGCAAGAAGCTGTCGATTGCTGCGCCGCTAGCCTCAACTTCGACGCGTTCGGGATTCTTGTCGAAATCCGACATGAGACGCCCCGACTCGATATGCACGGTGTTCCACGCCGTTTGCCAGATGCGGCCGTGCAGGGTCATCTAGGCCTGCTTGCCGAGTGGATTGTCTCCTTTTTCGAGAAGTCCTGTACGTAAACCGTGAGTAACTCCAGCGTCGCGCCAGTGTCGAGAAAGGCGTGATGTCAAACGAAAACGGCGTCTCGCCACCCTCATGCCGTCTGACGAACTGCCCGTTGATGAACGCCTACGTCAGGGTAGTCGACCGCGCCAAAATGCGATACGAACGCTCGTCCCGCCACGATTGATACCACCACCTAAAACTCGCGGGCGTACCAGACTGTCAAGGACAGTTTTGAAATGTAGTTTTGTCCGCACATCCTTTCCTACATTTTGTGACTGACATCGACACCAGACCGTGTCGTGCTTGTTCTGGACGTTTATCCCGCTCAGGGTCGTCTGAAAAGCAAATGGCACCTCAATCTGTAGTGTTAGGTCTGCCAGCAGCCCCCTCAAGCGGCCAATTCTTAGCCATCGCCACCTAATCGTCATCAAAGGAGAATTGCCAGTTACCGTTGAGGTTCTGCCAGTCGCCGTCACGAACGAAGCCTAGCCTTAGACATTCCTCTCTCAGCATTTCAATTTCTTTTTCTAAGAAGAATAGACTTTTCATTCGGTGCGGCCCGGAAGGCTCAGCCAAATCACTGGAATCCGATTAACCTAAATCGATTGCGGACTTAGAATAACAACCAATGGTAAGACAAATTCTATTGGGTCCAGCTCCTCTACCTGCAGTTCGAAATGCTCAATGTTCAACGTTCTCAACAGCAGAATTAGGATTGAATTTAGTCAAATTGGACTCTTGTCTGACTAACTTGTCAATCTCCTTACCAATATCCCTGACAAGATTAACGACCAACGCATTACCCATTGTGAAATATCTCTGTGAGTTGGAAACATCTTCCAATTCGGTCCAGCCAACGGGAAAAGTATTAATCTGTTCAGTCTCTTCGGGAGAGAGAAGCCGATATTCATGATTTCCAGGATCCAGGATAACGTGACTCATTCGCGATATCGTGTGCTCTGATGTGACCATTGTCCTCGCAGGCAACTCAAGTGAATCAGGGAATCTCATATTCCCCATACCATACCGATAGGTGTAATCGCCTCTCCTAGATGTTTTTGTCATTTGAAAGCCCGATTTCATCTGTTTCATTTTCGCCAATCGCTCATCTCTTAACCAGAGGCTTTTATCAGGGTTGTTCGGAAGAATAACGGAGCCCAGATTTGTTTGAGTTTTTTTTGACTGCCCCAGTTTACAATTCAAGTGCAACACCCTGACGACTAGACCAAAAAGGCCATGAAGACCTATTCTTGTTAGTGGTAGCTAAACAAGAAAGCAGGAATCTTCATGACCCACTCTCTGATTAACACTCACAAGCACTACCAACAACTCAGTCTTA
>NZ_BBAJ01000106.1 GCF_001311195.1 Lacticaseibacillus camelliae DSM 22697 = JCM 13995 | reverse complement strand
CCGCGCGTCCGCCGTCCGGCACCGCTTGCCGCCAGGGCAACCACATCACGGCGCGCCGTGTCGCGCGAGACGCCAACGGCCTGCATAATGTCTTCGATGCTCAGCTCTTTGCGCTCCGTCAGCAGGCGCTTGATCTCCTCGAACCGTTTCTCGCGGTACATCGTCATGTGATCACCTCCAGTTCATATTATGGCTATTATACTATACGTCAAAACTGCAAAGGGCGTTGACTGTTTGGCTGTGTTTATCAAGCCCATTTTTTAGCCTATATTCGTTCTATGTGGAGCGAACCCGGTAAAAATCGTAAAGTTTTCTCATCGAGCACCCATTTTTGGAACCGAAAGCGGTTACGTGAAAATTTCAGTAGGGATTTATTACGAGCACGTTACAGTGTGACAGAAACAGTTGCTTTTGTAAACTGACTGGCACTTGACTGACACGCCACCTCGATATACTGCACATTGTAATCGGGGGAAACATAACTTTCCAATCAAATAGGAGTGAGTTTTATCAAAATCAAACATTCATCAATCATTGGGGTCGGCGCCATTACGACACTTGCCGCCGCGTTCGCGATTTACACCAGCACGCAGCCAGTCGAAGCGATTTCGACTGACGATGCCGCAAACCGTCAGGCGCAAGCAGCTGGCGTGACTCCTGCGGCTGAACAAACTGCCGCAAAAATCGTTGCCACCAACAAGCTGATCGCCGCCCCGGCCGCTGTCAGCCCAATCAAGCCCGGCGATAACACCGAGTTTGACGCCATGATGAAGCAGCGCGCCGAAGCGGCCGCTAAGGCCAAAGCGCAAGCAGCGGCCAAGGCCAAAGCAGACGCTAAAGCCAAGGCGCAAGCAGCGGCCAAGGCCAAGGCTGAGGCAAAAGCGGCGCAGGTGGCCAAGGCGGCCAGCACGCCTGCCGCACGTGCGGCGGCGCCAACGACCAGCTCTGCGACCGGCACCAGCAAAGGGACGTTCCGCGTCACCTTCTACGATCCGGCGGCCATGGGTTCAAGCATGGGGTACGGCGGCATCGCCGCCAACCTCGGCGTCCTGCCTCGCGGCTCACGCGTTAAGATCCAGCTCTCAAACGGCCAGACCTTGATCCGCGTCGTCAATGATACCGGTGGCTTTGCCGCTGGGAACCCGCACCAGATCGACGTTGCGATGCCGAACAGCCAGATTCCTTCTGCCGGCGTTCTGTCCGCGATCGTCACCATCATCTAATTGAATTGCCAAAGCCCACCGCTCATCCGGTGGGCTTTTTATTGTGCGCTGACCACCGGCCGCCGGCAGCAAAAAAAGCGCCGGCCGCAAGGGCCGACGCGCATCAGGGTTACGGAAGATCTTGGTAAACATGGTAAGCCGGATTGCTGCCATCTTCCCAGTTAAACCCAGCGTTAGTGTTCAACTGATTTTGCTTGGTGTTGTAATTGTCCAGCGGCGTCTTGCTCAGCCCCAGCTCGGCGCGAGCCAGGTCCGAGATCCGCTGCAGTTCGGTGGTGCTTGGCACCTGGTAAGCCGCGGCGCCGATGTACGCCCCGTCGCCTTTTAGCGAGTCTTCACGCACGTCGGTGAACGCACCGCGGTAGTTGGTCGCCAAGGTGACCAGCTCATCAAAGCTCAAGTTCGTTCGCAGGTCAGACGACAAGGTCTGCATGAGGCTGGAGTAGCGACTGAGCGACTTGGCCGAAAGGACCTTTTTGACCACCTGCTCGATCACTTCCTGCTGGCGCTTCTGCCGGCCGTAATCGCCTTCCGGATCCTCGTGGCGCATTCGGGCGTAAGCCAGCGCCGCTTTGCCATCCAAGTGCATCTTGCCCTTGGTGAACTTGTAGCTGCCGACGTGCGGATCGGTCCAGGAAAAGGCCACATTGACGTCGACTCCGCCAACCGCGTCGACGATTTTCTCCAGCCCATCAAGGTTGACCAGCGCGTAGTAGTTGATCGGTACGTTGATCAGGTCCTTGACCGTGGCCTGGGCCAGCTTTGTGCCGCCGTATGTGTAGGCGGAGTTGATCTTGGTGACGCCGGTGTAGTCCGAACTGGCCACGTGGCTCATCGTGTCGCGCGGAATGCTGACCATGGTGGTGCGCTTCTTCTGCGGGTTCACCGTGACTAAGATCATCGTGTCCGTGCGCCCCTTGTCACTGCGCCCGAGGCCGCCGGTGTCCGTGCCCAGCAGCAGCACGGAAAACGGCTTCTGCTTGCTGAGGTCGACGTGCGTTTTTTTTGGCGGTGTGATTGTCGTACGTGGTATCAAGCGCGTTTTTGGTTTGCGCGTAAAGCCGCAGCGCATACCCACCGGCTAAAAAGACGACTGTCAGGGCCAGCAAGACAATGACCTTGGCAAGCGGATGGCGGTGATGCTGGCTGCGCGAGTCTCGTCTATCCATGGCTGCCTCCAATCGAGAATACTTGCTATTAGTGTACTCGATTTTTAGCCTAAAGGGAAAATAGTTACAAAAAAAACGCCGCAATGGGCGTGATTGAAATAAAAAATTAAGTAACTGGGCAAACCGCTTTCATCCTCAGCGGTCGCGGCGGTTGCGAATCATCAGTGCCCCCAGGTAAAAGGCGCATTCGATCACCGCGATGAAGAAGGTCACCGGCCAATTGGTGTAGTAGCCCAGCACCAGACCGAGCCACACTCCGATCAGTGCCGCCGCCACTGAGATCCCGATCATCTGCGGCAACGTTTTGCCGAGGTACTTCGCCACGGCGGAAGGCAGGGTCAGCAGGATGAAGACCAGCATGCTGCCGACGATTTGGGCCCCAATCGACACCGAGATGGCCAGGATCAGCAGAAAGTAAATGCTGAGCAGGTTGCGCCGCAGCCCCTGGGCCTGCGCCCCCACTGGGTCAAACGAGTCAAAGGCCAGACCGCGATACCCAATCGCCATGGTCAAAAGCACCCCCACGGCCAAGCCGACCAGCTGCCACACGTCAGCGCGGGAGATACCGATCACCGATCCGAAGAGAATCGTGGTGGCGTAGCTGGAGCTTTTAGAGGACAGGGCCAGAAACAAAATACCCAAACCAATGAACAAGCTGGAGATCGCACTAATCGACGCCTCGCGTCGGTCGGGACGCACAGCCAGCCGCCCAACGGACAGCGATGACAGGATCGTCGTCAACAGCATCCCGTCCAGCGGTGGAATGCCGACCAGGACCGCAAAGGCGGCGCCGGCAAAGCCAATTTCCGACAGTGTGTGTGCCAGAAAAGACATACCGCGAGCCGTGACGAACACCCCGACGATGCCGGTGGTCAGCGCAATGAACGTGCTGGCGAGGAAGGCATTTTGCATAAACTCGTATTCAAACATCAGCGCACCTCCACCGTTGGTCGCAGTTCCTTGGGCATATTGGCCTCGTTCATATCCGCAGTCGGCCGCAACTCGTAGCCGGTTTGGGTCAGCAGCAAGTACTGCTGGGTGAATTCCTTGGCCAGATCCAAGTCGTGCGTCACAAACAGGACCGTCATGCCGTGGCGCTGGTTCAGCGCGTTGACCAGCGTCATCAGCTCGGTTTTGGTGTTGACATCTAAGCTGGCCGTCGCCTCGTCCAGGATCAGGAAGTTCGGCCGCGTCAGCAGCGCCTGGGCCAGGTACGCCTTCTGCTTCTCGCCGCCGGAGGCCATCCCCAGCGGCTGATCCGCCCGCTCGCTCAGCCCGGTTTCCTTGAGCACTGCCGTGACCGCCGCCTTTTCCTGCTTGCTGTGCCAAGGCAGGTGGCGCTGCATCTGGTTCAGGGCGACAAAACTGCGCAAGGACAACGGGTACTCCGGGTCGATGTTGCGAAACTGCGGGACGTACCCCAGGCGCAAGCGCGGTGACCGGATGATGCGGCCGGTGGTCGGCTTGAGCTGGCCCATGATCAGCTTCGTCAGCGTGGTCTTGCCCACCCCGTTGGCCCCGATCAAGCTCGTCACGGACTGCGGCGAGGGAGAAGGACAAATCATGATAAAGCACGCGGTTGCGAAAGCCAAAGCTGAGATGCTCGACGGTCAGTAAGGTTCAGACATGGAATTCCTCCGTGGATAACAGTAATGATTACGATTAACAGGATTTATTTTAACGCAATGCGGTGCAACTGACCAGAAAAATGGCCCCATTTTCAGAAAAAGCCATGAAAAAAAGCGGGCCGCCCCGCTCACTGGACCTCGTCTAAGTTGTTGGCCTTGCTGAAGTCGATGTAAATGGCCTTCGGGTTATCCTTGGCAATCAGGATGTAGCCATGCCCGAGAAAATCCTTCTTGCCGCTGTAAGTCAGCGGGAACTCCTGCGCCGGGGCCAGGTTGCCCTGGATCAGCATCGCGTACAGCTCATCCTCTGTCGAGTCATCGGAAAAGGCAAAGGCCACTGGCGCGGTCACCAGCTGGTCCGCCTTGTGCATCAGCGCAATGACATCAAACAGCTGATCGGTCACTTCTTGCGGGAACACCGCCGCGACCGCCGGACTTACATGCCGGCGTTTAGTTGATTCGTACATGTTGCACCTCCAATACTTTCGGTATCATACCATACCGCGGCCGGCGGTAAAACCGGCCAGGTCGGCGTAGGTCCCGGCAAGCGCTTGGGCCACCTGCTGCCAAAGCGGCCAAAGGCGGCGGTACACCGCGGCGTCCGCCCCGGGCTGGTAACTGCCGGAAAGCTTCACCATCGCTGCGACGGCGTCTAAATCCGGCACCCAGCCCAAGCGCTTCATCCCGATGACGGCCGCACCCAACGCGGAACTTTGCACGCTTTGCGGCACCACGACCGGGCAGTCGAAGACGTCTGCAGCATCTGCCGCCACGCCAGGCTTTTGGCGAATCCTCCCGCGGCGTGGAGGGTGGGCTTAGCCCCGACCAAAGGCGCCATCAGGGCAAAGGCCGCTTTGAGGTTGAACAAAATGCCTCCATGACCGCCCGCAGCATGTCGGCCTTGGTGTGACTGCGGGTCAGCCCCACAAAGCTGCCGCGCGCGTTGGCGTCCCAAAGCGGCGCGCGCTCGCCGCCCAAATACGGCAGAAAAACCAGGCCGTGCGCGCCGGCCGGTGCCGTCAGCGCCAGCGCGATGGCGTCTTCAACCGTTTCGGCCTGCCCCAGCAAAGTCCGTGTCGCCCACTGCAGCACAATGCCGCCGTTGTTGACCGGCCCTCCGACCACCCAGCGATTGGGCGCCAAGTAATAGGTGAACAGTTTGCCGCTTGGGGCGACGGTCGGCGTCTGGATCACCGTGCGCACCGTCCCAGAGGTGCCGATCGTCACCGCCGTTGCCCCTGGGGCTAGGGCGTTCACGCCAATGTTGGCCAGGGTCCCATCAGACGCCCCTACGATGCCCGACGTCGTCTGCGGCAGCCCCAGCGTGCTGGCACTTTTCCCCGTCAACTGAGGCAGCAGCGTGTCGGTGTCAACCAGATTTGGCAGCTGGGCGGCCGAGACCCCGGCCAGTTTCAGCGCCTGCGCGTCCCAGTCCATGCGCGCCATGTTGAACAGCCCAGTGGCGTTGGCGAGTGAGTAATCGGCCACCCACTGACCGTACAGCTGAAGCAGCAGCCAGCTCTTGATGCCGCAGACAAAGCGAGTCTGCACCATCAATTCGGGCCGTGTCTGCTGCAGGTCGATCAGCTTAGCCAGCGGCGTCATCGGGTGCAGTGGCACCCCGGTGCGCCCCACCAAAGCTGCGTGGTCCGGCCGCGCCTTCAGCTGTTCGGCGGCCCGTTCGGCGCGAATGTCCGCCCAGGTGATCACGCGGGTCAACGGCTGACGCTTTTCGTCCAGCAGCATCAAGCTGTGCATCGCCGCCGAAAAGCTGATCCCAGCCACGCTGCCGGCGGGCAAGGCGCCGGCGACTGCTTTCAAGCCGGCTTGCACCGCCGCTAAAATGGCCTGCGGGTCCAGCTCTGCCGCACCAGGCTGAGCTTGCAGCAGCGGTAGCGCGGCTGGCCTGAGCTTTCACCTGGCCGGCCGCATCAAAGGCCACCACCTTCGTGGCCGTGGTGCCAACGTCAACGCCGATCACGACTGCCATTTCAATGCCTCCTGTGCTTTCTTGGCGCCATGGGCCGACCGTCGAGGGCTTCGAGAACCTGGGTGTCATGAAAGCTGAGCTCAAAATCGAACACGTCGCCCCAGCCGACAGCTCCTGCGCGTTTGCCGCC
>NZ_BBAJ01000105.1 GCF_001311195.1 Lacticaseibacillus camelliae DSM 22697 = JCM 13995 | reverse complement strand
GTCGAAGGAATCTGGTAAGGTGGCTTATGCGATTGCTAAGGCCGCTGACGTTGGTACCTCTTTCGTTTATACAAAGGGCTCCCAACAAAAGTTGGTCAATTTCAAGCTTTCCAGCAACGGCGAATTCAGCTACCGATCAAGGTCAACCTGAACGGGAACCTGAAAGCAAGAAGGTTGACGCCGACACCAACAAAGCATTGCCCGGGGCGAAGCTCAAGTTCGCATACAATGGTACTTCCAAAGAAGTCACGACTGGTACTGACGGGTATGCTGCCTTGAATGACTTGAAGGCTGGCACCAAGGTCACCGTCTCGGAAGTCACTGCTCCTAACGGCTACGTCAACAAGGGTGAACTCAAAGAAGTCACCATCGAACCCGGCAAGACCGTTGAAGTTGTCCTCGGTAACAAGGAACAGCTCGGTAACGTGACCCTCGCCAAGATTGGGCGTGAGTTCGGTAGCGACATGTTCAATGCCTACTACTCGCTTAATGGTGCTGTCTACGGCATTTACACCAGCACCGGCACACGGGTTGGCGCGATCACCACTGACGGCAATGGCAAAGGCACCTTGCAGAACCTCAAGCTCGGTAGCTACTACGCACTGGAAGAAAAAGCCCCTGCTGGCTATGTTCTGAACACGGCCAAGCTGCCGTTTGAATTGAAGTATGCTGGTCAAACTGTCACGGTCACTACGGCTCACGTCGATACGACCGATCAAGAACAGCGCGGCACTGCCAACATCGAAAAAGTTGACGCTGTTACTGGTAAGCAGCCACAAGGTGCTGCCAGCCTAAACGAGGCTGTCTACGAACTCCACCGTGCAACCGATGACAAGCTCGTGAAATCGGTGACGATCGCCAACAACACGGCGTCTGTTTCCGGCTTGGAACTGGACGATTATTACTGGCAAGAAGTAAAGGCGCCGACTGGTTACGTGCTTGATCCGCAAAAGCACGCCTTCAAGTTGGCTTACGCTGGTCAGAACCTCACCACTGCAACTGCTACCACGACGGTCAAGGAACAAGTCATCACTGGTGATCTCGACTTACTCAAGTACGGGAACTACGACTGGTCAACCCAAGGCAAAGGCACTAAGTCGGTCATGCTCAAGGACACCCAGTTCGCTGTCACCAGCAAGACCACTGGCAAGGTTGTTCGCACTGGCCTCACCGATGCCCAAGGGTACGTGAAGTTTGCGGATCTGCCTTACGACACCTACACCGTAGCTGAAACCAAGACCCCAACGGGCTACAACGGCATCAAGCCGTTCACGGTCACAGTTGATGGCACCCAGAAGTCCCAGCATTATAGCATCGAAAACAAGGTCATTGAAGAAAAGCTGCGGGTAGTCAAGGTTGATACCGAAACCGGTAAGACCGTGCTGCGCGCTGGCGCAATCTTCCGCATTAAGAACCTGCAAGCCAACAAGTACGAAGTTCAGCCGACAGCCGACAAGACCGGTATGACTGATAAGTTCGCTACCGACAACTCCGGTGAGTTAATCACAGCCGAAGCGCTCGGCTACGGCAAGTACCAGCTCGAAGAAGTTCAAGCTCCAGAAGGCTATGTACTGGCTAAGAAACCAACCAAGTTCACCATCAACGGCAGCCATAAGGACGGCATCGTGGTCATCAAGTTCGCTGACCTCTCCCAAAAGGGTGTCGCCACCTTGACCAAGACCGGGGCTACCCCGGTCGCCGTCGAAAAGGTTGAAACTGAATACGGTGACCAGTATAAGTACCGCTACGACTACATCGCCCTCGCTAGTGCGAAGTTTGAGTTCAAAGCAGCCGAAGACATTACGACTGCTGACGGAACCGTTCGTGCACACAAGGGTGACGTGGTTGCTACCGGCACCACTGATGCTCAAGGTCAGATTCAGACCCCAGAACTCTATCTTGGCAAGTACACGGCAACTGAAATCTCTGCACCAAACGGGTTCATTATGAATACCGATCCGATTACTTTTGAACTCAAGTATGCCGGGCAAGAAGTGACGGTGACCTCCACCTCACTTGAAGCCAAGAACGACTTCCAGCAGCTCGACATTACACTTCACAAGCAAGAAGAAAGCATCACCGGCTGGAAGGATAACCTCCCAATTATCAAGAATGTCGCTGCCAACGGTCAGGTCTTCGGCTTGTTCACGCAAGGCGAAACCACGATCGGCAAAACTGTGATTCCTTCTGAATCACTCGTTGCCACCACGACGGTCAAAGACGGTAAGGCTGAATTTGGCGCGATCCAGTTGCCAGAAGGCTACTACTACGTCAAGGAACTTGATGCTGGTGAGAAGCACGACTTGAACACGACGATGTACGGCTTCCATTTCCACACCACCGACAATGAGAAGATCAAACACATTGACCTCAATGACGGTAAGGTGATCGACAACAAGCTCCACGAAAACGAACTGTCATTCAAGAAAATCAATGAAGTTGCCACGCTGGTTTCAGGTAAGGGTTACTCCTACGCGATGACCGGTAACGCTGCTGGCGCGACCTTTGAACTGCTCGATGCGGACAAAAAGGTGATTCAGACCATCACCGTCGGCAAAGATTCTACTGGGTCAATCAAGCACCTGCCTGTGGGCACCTTCTATCTCCGTGAATCCAAGCCTTCTGCCACCAACCTTGTCTTATCGAAGGAAACTCTCAAGCTCGTATCTACTAAGGACGGCGTGAAGGTATTCGATAGCAAGGACAAGCAGATCGGTGAGACCAAGTCTGACACCAAGGAAACCGCGATTACCTTTGAACTGACCAACGACTTGATCAAAGGCATGGGCGAACTGACCAAGACCGACGTTTCGACTGGAAAGCGCCTGCCAAACACCGGTATCCGTATTCTGGACGAAAACGGCAAGACGGTTGTATCTGGTCGCACCGACAAGAATGGGGTCTTCTCCTTTGGTAATCTGCCTGCTGGTAAGTACAGCTTCCAAGAATACGATGCACCAAAGGGCTACGAAATTAGCGAAGCCCTCGTGCCATTCGAGATCACTAAGGATGGTGAAATCATGAAGGCCGTCATGACCGACAAGCAGACGCCTAAGCCTGGCCTCCCACAAACTGGCAACGCGACGTCTGGCTGGCTCATCGTCATCGGTGTGGTACTGCTGCTCGGCGTCCTCGCTACGATGGTTGTAATCGGTGGTGCCAAGAAGAAAGATGGCAACTGATATGCGCATTTCTTCTATCAACATGTATCCCAATCCCGGCGGCGACGTGCTGCTCCAAGGCGACATCGTACTGGATCATGTGCTCATTTTGAAAAACGTGAAGCTCATCGAAGGTCAGTATCGCTGGTATATCCAGTTTCCACGATATGCTGATGGCCGCACAGTTCACCCAATCTCCAAGTCGTTTTACGATTATCTACTTCAACAATTAACCGAATACTATCACCAAGCCACAGCCGAGTAGCCCAACTACCCGGCTTTTTGAATACGAAAGGAAGGCTACAACATGGAACTCAAATTTGTTGCACCAAACATTGAAAAGACGTTCGGTCACCTATACTTCGGCTCGCTCAAGCGCGAACTGTCAGAAGGAGATCGTGACAACCGCAAGGTTGTCTCCCGCACTTACGAGTTGTTCTCCGACTTGCAGCGCACCGACAACATCGAAATCACTATTCCGGCGAAGAAAGGTGACAAGGCCGAAAGCATTGAAGTTGACGCACCGGTCACCATCATCAAGCCGCGGATTGCGACCGTCGGCTACCGGATCGGTGAACAAGCCTTTGTGGGCTACATCTGCAATGCCGACGATATTGTCCCAGTCAAATAAAAGAAAAGAGGAACTCACATGCGATTAGCAGAAGGCATCGTTATCGACTTAGAAGAAACCTTTGGCGTCTTGAAATTCTCCGGACAGCGCCGCGAACGCTTCGTGCAAGACGAAGACGGCAACCGTACCGACGACGTAAAGGAACGCACCTATGACTTGAAATCCATGAAACAAGGGATGATGATCCAAGTTTCAATTCCGGCAGAGGCCGGGGTCAAGGACTTCAAGTACAACCAGATTGTGACTTTAGTTGACCCAGTGATCGACACCGTGGCAAACGCAAACTTCAACCGAGTTGAAACTTCGTGGTACATGAAGGCCAAGGATCTCGTGATCGACACCGCGCCGGTCAAACCGCAGGAGAAGCCAAACAACAATGACAAGAAATAGCTCATTGCCCCACTCCTCGCGCGCGCCGCCCGCTGCGGCGGTTGCTTGCCACCAACGAAAGGAGTTGATTCCTGATGATGACTTCCACCCTGACCATAGTTGGTCGTGAAGTGTTCATTGACGACTATAACGAAGAAATCGACAACGACTACCGCCTTGACCCAGACGAGATCCTGCAAGACATGGTGGAACTCATGGAAGAAAGCCCTGAATCCTACCAGCACCTGCATATCGACAGTGAACAAACTAACGACGGCATGAATAAGCTGTTCTCGTTCACATCTTACGAAGGCGAAGATGGCTTACGGCTTTCGTATCTGGGCGTCAGCGATGAGTAGAGATGCGAAATCGATTCAACCACAAAATTTTGAAATCGCCGGCTTTGTCGAAGATTACACCAGACTTATCAAAATAGATGGCGTTCTGCCAAGCGCTGACTTTTTACAGGAATTGGTCGCTGATGCCGCAACACAGGCAATGGACGGTCAATTCATTATCTGGGTTGATGACAACACGATTGATGACGAACCTAAGGAATTCATTTTCAACTTGCTTGAAGACACCGTGATTTATATGGGTGTGGAATGAATTTCGTATTATCACAAATGAAAGGAGCTCGAAAATGTCCGCAATGAATATTGATGGATTCTTGGAAGACTACCCCGCGCTAGTTGACCCTGATTTCCACGACCCTAGCCCGGAAGCTTTGATCGACATGGTGCTGATGGCGGCCGAACAGGCAACTGCTGGCGAACCATTTTCAATTTAGGTAGACGGCGAATGTACCCGCGATCACGAATCCAAGGAGTTCAGTTTCAATATCGACACCGAAGATCGACAACCCGCTATCAAATATATTGGCGTCAAGTAACGCCCAAAGGAGAATTTCTATGAATGATCAAGTAACCCTCGTCAACTTGGACGACTTTCAACTTCACTACGAACACATCGCTGACTTTGACAACGGTGCATCACCCACTGGTGACGTCATCATCAATTTAATCGACGCAGCTAATCACGCGATTCAAGCTGGCATGAATGCTTGTGACCTGATTTTAGCCAGAGAACAGTGTGCGAAACCCGAAGCCTACCTTCAAGGCGCGCGCTTTAGTTTCAACGTTTCAAGTAGTCCACTTGGTCTCGTGATTGGCTACGACGGAGTGAACATTGACGAATGAAACTTACGTATCGCGGTACACGGGTCTATCCCCGTCAACGCAACTTACTCTACAACACGGCGATGACGGTTGTGGTTTGCTTGTGGGTAACTGGAGCTGCCATTGCTTATTGGCCGCTGCTAAGACAAATCAACTGGAAATTCTTTAATTGGCCGGACGTGGTGGCCTTGCCTTGGTCATGGTTGCCGCTGATTATCAACAGTTTATGTACAGCACTACTCTTTGGTGCTGGTTTGTGGGCTTACCGAACGTGGTTTGCGGATTCCTACAAGCAGATGGAACACCGCCAAAAGCTCGCCCGCATGATCATGGAGAACAAGTGGTACCAAACCGACCAAACCAACAGCGAGAGCTTCTTCAAAGACTTAGGCTCAACGCGCACCAAAGAGAAGATTTCGCACTCTCCCAAAATCTATTACCGACTCAAGGATGGCTGATTCACGTTTCCGTTGAAATCGTCATGTCTTCCTATCAAGATCAACTCCTGCACTTGGAAAAGAAGTTAGAGGCTGGTCTTTACTGTGAGCTGGTCGACAAGATCATGCACGATTCTTACGTCGAATACACCTTGCTTTACGACACGATCGGCAAGCGCATCACCATCGCTGACGTGACCTGTGAACATGGCTCCATGCAGCTCATGGAAACCGTGGCTTGGCACTATGACGCGCTGCCCCACATGCTGATCGCTGGTGGTACAGGTGGTGGTAAGACCTACTTTATTTTGACGTTGATTGAAGCACTGCTGAAAGACGGTGCCCAGCTCACCATTCTTGACCCGAAAAATGCTGACCTCGCCGACTTAGCTGACGTGATGCCAGGGGTCTATTCCAAGAAGGAAGCCATGCTGGATGCACTTGAAACCTTCTATCAGGACATGATGGCGCGTAACGACAAAATGAAACAAATGGACGGATACAAGACTGGCGAGAACTACGCCTACCTTGGACTACCCGCCCATTTTCTGATTTTTGATGAATATGTCGCCTTTATGGATATGCTTGGCCG
>NZ_BBAJ01000104.1 GCF_001311195.1 Lacticaseibacillus camelliae DSM 22697 = JCM 13995 | reverse complement strand
CGACGCCCAAGGCCAGGACGGGTTCGCCTACGCCTACCAGCTGCCCGGCTTCAACAACGTACTGCAGGCCGGCGGGCGCGTCATCCGCGGTGCCAAGGACGTCGGCGTTGTGCTACTGGCCGACAGCCGCTTTGCCGGACCGCGGTACGCGCCCCTGTTCCCGCCACACTGGACCCACGCCACCGTCGCCACCGACCTCGACGACATGGCCGCGCAACTGACCGATTTTTGGGAGGCTCATCGTGAAAACACCCCTGACGCTTGATTTGGAAAAAAAACGCTGTACGCCTACTGGGAGGACCAAGGCGCGGTGGCGGTCGAGGAAGTCACCATGCCAGACGACCGCGGCATTGTCGACACGCTGGTCATGCAGCCTGGCGCTCCCTTGACCTGGCGCTGCTTTGAGCTGAAGGTGACCAAAAGCGACTTTCACAGCAGCGCCAAGCTGAGTTTCATCGGCGACTACAACTACTTTGTGCTGCCACTCCCCTTGTACCAACAGGTGGCTGGCGAGATTCCTGCCGGCATCGGCGTGATGACCTACCAGCCCTTTGCCCCGGCCGCCATCCAAGCGGCCACGGTGCCCATCACCGTCCCCGGCCAGCTGACCATCAGTCGCCCGCCGCGGCGCCAGGCTTTGCAGGTGCCGGAATCTCAGCTGCTGGAACGCTTCATCGCCAGTCTCAACCGCGAGGTGCAAAAGGCCAAGCAAGTCGAAAAAGGCCTGGCCCACTTTTCCGATGAGCAGCTGCTGGCCGAGGTGAAGCGCCGCTCGGATCAGTACCGCGTGTACGACCCGGAGGCCAACTTGTACGACCGCGTCATGGGCGAGGTTGAAGACACCGCCGTTGCCACCCTGCAAGCCGAAGTGGACGCCTTGACGGCCGAGCTTGCAGAATTGAGGCTGCAGTCATGAATTACTACCCGTTGATTCGCGGCCGCCAGTACGACCTGCTAGCCCTGCGCGAAGCCGTCACCAAGGATTTCCTTTCGCCTCACATCCTACCGGTCATCGAACCGGTCAAGGACTTACCCGCCCTAGCCGCCGTGGCCCGAGCTTTCACCGACCGAAAGCACCCGCTGTTCATCGTGCAAAACCCGCAGGTGGGCCGCTACGGCCTGCTGGCAAGGCCCAGTCACGTCGCCGTGTTGTCCGCTTGGGTCCACCCAGCGCGCTACTTTGACGGTCAGCCAAGCGCGCTGATCATTGCCGAAACGCTGGCGCAAGCCGTGGCCTTGCGGGCGGATCAGCTGCCTACTGCCCGGCGGGGCCCGGTTTCGCCGGCTGCAGCGGCCAAGCGCCGCCTATCTGGAGGACCACACCCCGACGCGCGAACGCACTGAGGACTACCGGCTCGTCCAGCGCGAGTTTTACCAGTACCCCAAAACGACTTTGCCAGGGGCCGGCTTTGCCGACTACCCGCTATCAACGCGGCATTACGACGAGCGCGGGTATCCCCAGCGCGCGCTGTCGCTGCACCTGTTATTTAAATCCGGTCAGCAGCTATGGATGCAGCACTTCACCTCGGTCAACAATGCGGACTTTCACGATCCCCAAGGCAAGTTTTTTTGAGGCGGCCGCGCCGCTTCCCGCCTGGCTGAAGGACCACCCCGATGCGGCCACGCCTGCGTTAACCGAGATGATCCAGTACGCGACCGATCAGCACTTTCCCGGTGCCGGCGTGTTGCGCAAGCTGCAGCTGCGGCATTTTCTCAGCATCATGGGCCAGTACTTAGATGACTGACAGGCTAAAAAAAGGCGTCCGTCTCGCAGTGAGATGGACGTCTTTTGCTTGTCGATGTTGAATTAGAAGGCGACGTGAACGCCAAACGATGGGGCAAAGTAGCCCGAAATCGTCCCCACCTGAACGGTTTGGCCGGGTTGTGGCGCGTGGATGTACTGGTTATTGCCAATATAGAGCGCCACGTGATACGGCACCCCAGCAGTGGCCCAGAAGACCAAGTCGCCAGGCTGCAGCTGGGAAACGGAGAGCCGCGTCCCGTTGTACTGCTGACTGCCGGTGTAACCGCCAAGGGTGATGCCCAGCGCGTTCTTGAAGGTGTAGTAGACCAACCCGGAGCAGTCAAAGCTGTTAGGGCCTTTAGCGCCCCATTGGTAAGGCTTGCCAATTTGCAGGCGCGCCGTCGCGATCAGCTTCTGGGCCTTCTGAGCGCGGCTGAGCGTCGAGGTCGTGGTTGCTGGCTTGCTGGTGGTTGCGGCCTTGGCCGGTGCTGTCGCCTTGACCGTGGTCGTGGCGGCTGGCTTAGTGGCGGTCGTCGTTGCTGCACTGGCCGCTTGCGTGGTCGAAGGCGCAGCACGGTGCCAGTTGTTGCAACGTTAGAAGGAATATAGCCACCTGAGGTCAATTGATACCAGGTCGCGCCGTCAGCATTCACTTTGCCGTTGGCGGTGACCTTCTGACCGTTGCTCAGGTACTTGCCGGAAGCAGTCGTGAAGCTAGGTGCACTCCAAACTGTGACGACACTTGGGTAGTTAACGGTCAGGGTAAAGGTGCCAGCTGTGACAGCCGGCTTTGCAGCGCTAGACACAGGCGCGGCAGAAGTGACTGCAGGGGCAGCACTCGACGCGGCTGGTGCGGCACTAGAAACTGCTGGTGCGGCACTGGATGCGGCCGGCTGAGCTGCAGATACCGCCGGTGCAGCGGAACTGGCTGCCGGAGTCGAAAAACTTGCGGCCGGGGCGGCAGCACTCGCAGCAGGTGCAGCAGCGCTAGATGCAGGGGCAGCACTTGCGGCAGGCGCAACCACACTGCCTGATTCAGAAGCAAAGCGAGCCGGCACATAACCGCCGGTGCTCAAGCGGTACCAAGTCTCCCCATTGCTGGTAGTCTTGGCAACCGCCGTGACCTGCTGACCAGTGGCCAAGTAACGGCCGGTCGGCGTCTGGTAGTGGGTCGAAGCCCATACCGTGGTGGCGCCGCCAACGTAGGTCACCGTCAGCTTATACTGGCCAACCTGCGTGTCACTTGCAGAGTTGGAACTGGTGGCCTGGTCTGCCGCCGCATTGGCGTTGGCAGTCTGGCCATCTTCGGCTTGCAAGTAAACGGCCGGGATCCATTCGTTAGCGCCGATTTGATACCAAATCGCCCCGTTAACGACCTTGGAACCCTGAATTGCAATGCGCTGGTTGAACAAGACGTAACGCTTGACCTGGTTAAACGCCGGCGTCTTCCAAACAGTCGTTGCACCCTGTTGGTAAGTCACCGTGCCGGTAGTTGACGCGCTAACCTGGCTCGGCGCAGAGACCAGTGCTGCCAGTCCTGCAACCCCCGCGAGACCAGCGGTCAGTGCAATTGCCTTAGTCGATTTTCCCATACGTAAGTGCCTCCAATTTCAACATCACATTTAAAAGTCCGAAAGCTATTTTAAGATTTCTTAACGATTAGTTTTAGCTTAGCACCATGCCCCAGGGTTTTCACCGAATAGGCGTTCGTTTTTGTCCAAATCGGCGTGGCCACCAGCGCCCAGCCCCGTCATCAAGCGGCCCAGGCTGTCCACCAACGTTATTTTTCATTTATGTTACAAACGGATAACGGTCTTTAAAGCCAGCCGAATCATGTCGTCAAAGCTGGTCTGACGCTCTTGGGCCGTCGTTTCTTCCCCGGTGACCAAGTGGTTGGACACCGTCAAAATGGCCAGCGCACGCCGGTGGTACTTGGCCGCCAGCAGGTACAAAGCCGGCGTCTCCATTTCGGTGGCGAGCACCCCGTAATCGATCAGTTTCTGGCGGTCCATCTCATCGTTGTAAAAGCGGTCCTCCCCGAGCACATTGCCCACGTGGCAGCGCAGGTCATCCTCACGCGCCAGCTGAGCAGCCGTTTCCAGCAGTCCAAAATCGGCCAGCGGGGCGAAGTACAGCCCGGCGCCGAACGTGTTCAAAATGATCGATGAGTCCGTGGTCGCGCCTTGCGCCAGCACGATGTCGCGCACTTTGACCTGAGGGGCCAAACCGCCGGTCGTGCCGACCCGGATCAGCGTCTTGACCCCGTAATCCTTCATCAACTCAGTGGCGTAAATCGAAATCGACGGAATGCCCATGCCAGTCGCCTGCACGGACACGCGGCGGCCCTGGTAAGTGCCGGTGTAGCCGAACGCGTTGCGAACAGTGTTGTACAGCACCGGGTCATCCAGGTAAGTTTCGGCAATGTACTTTGCCCGCAGCGGGTCCCCAGGCAGCAGAACCACGTCCGCGATCGCATCTTGTGGCGCATCAATATGTGTGCTCATGATCTTCCTCCATTTAACCCTACTTCAACGCTGCCAAAAACGAGTGCCCAACGCCAGTGCCTTCGACCCCGAAATTCTCCAGGATCGTCGCGCCCATGTCGGCAAACGGCGAGCGAATGCCCAAGTCACCGCCGCCTGGCAGCGACTTGCTGTAAACCACCAGCGGCACGTATTCGCGCGTGTGATCGGTGCCGCGGAAAGTTGGGTCGTTGCCGTGGTCGGACGTGATCATCAGCAGGTCATCCTCTTGCATCGCCGCCATCAGCTCCCCGAGCTGCTTGTCGAAGGCCATCAGCGCATCGCCGTCGCCTTGCGCGTTGCGGCGGTGACCGTACATCGCGTCAAAATCGACCAGGTTCGTGAAAATAAAGCCCTCCCGAGCCGACTCGACCTGCTTGATGGTCTGATTCATCCCATCCTCGTTAGAGACGGTGTGGATGCCGTCATCCAGTCCTTGGCCGGAGAAAATATCGTTGATCTTGCCGACACCATACGTCGGGACACGAGCAGCCTGCAGGCGGTCGAGGTCCGTCGGAGCGTTAGGCATCAGCGCGTAGTCATGGCGATCCGACGTGCGCGTGAAGTTATCCGCCTTGTCGCCGACATACGGGCGCGCAATGACCCGACCGATTTTGTATGGCTGGTCGGTGGTGATGCTGCGGGCGTACTCGCAGATCTTGTACAGTTCCTTAAGCGGGATCACCGCCGTGTTTGCCGCAATCTGCAGCACCGAATCCCCTGACGTGTAAACGATCAGGTCGCCGGTTTTGAGCTGCTGCTCGCCGTATTTTTTGATGACCTCGGTGCCAGAGTACGGCAGGTTCACGATCACCTTGCGGCCGGAAAAGTCCTCGATCTGCTTAATCAGCTTTTCGGGGAACCCCTGCGGGAAAAAGCCGAGCGGCTCGGTGACCGGCAGGCCCATCATTTCCCAGTGTCCGTCCATGCTATCCTTACCGGCAGATATTTCGAACATCTTGCATAATAGCCGATGGGCTTTTGGATGGGTTCTACGCCGCGGATCGGTGCGTCTTCGCGAATGTTACCCAGGCCGAGCTTCTGCCAGTTCGGCAGCGCCCAGTCGCCATGAAAGAACTCGCCGATGTGGCCCAGCGTGTCCGCGCCCTCATCGTTAAACTTCTGGGCGTCCGGCGCGGCACCGATCCCGATGGAATCCGTGACGATGCCAATGACCCGTTTAAACTTTGCCATCAGTCGATCACCCCGGCTTCCTTGAGAATGGTGACGCCGGCGCTGGCGCCCAACCGGTCCGCCCCGGCCTCGATCAGCGCCTTGGCTTCTTCGTATGAGTGGATCCCGCCGGCGGCTTTGACGCCAAGCCGCGTGCCGACCGTCTTGCGCATCAGCGCCACATCGTGCACAGTGGCCCCACCGCTGGCAAAACCGGTCGACGTCTTGACAAAGTCGGCCCCGGCAGCCTCAGCGGCCTGGCAGGCCCGCACTTTTTCGTCGTCGGAAAGCAGCACGGCCTCAATGATCACCTTGAGCACCGCGCCCTTGGCGTGCGCAGCGTCAGCTACTGCCTGAATGTCCGCCTTGACCTGGTCGTCATGGCCGCCCTTGAGCTCGCCAATGTTCATGACCATGTCGACTTCCTTGGCGCCGTCGTCAATGGCGTGGTTGGCCTCGTCGACCTTGATGAAGGTCGTGTTGGCGCCCAGCGGAAACCCGATGACGGTGCAAACGTTGACGTTCGTGCCGCGCAGCGTTGCCGCTGCCGCGGGACCCAGTAGGGATTGATGCAGACGCTGGCAAAATCGTACTGCTTGGCTTGCGCCAGGACGGTGTCGATCTGTTCCTGCGTGGCGTCCGGCTTGAGCAACGTGTGATCAATGTATTTCGCTAAAGGCTTTTCCATGTTTTGCTCCCTCTTCTCAAATGTTCCAAACTAGTTAAATAGTACCATAGAACCGCTTTCTAAAATTGCCAAGAGGGGGATTGCCTCGCATAATGTAGGCGCAATGGAAAAGGAGGCGCGCCATGGCCTTGGTTGAAAGAATTGAATCCACTCGCGTCTTGCGCAGCCTGCGCGAGGCCTTGAAGACCCTGCGGCCGGTCCTATTGATCGCCGCCCTGACGCAGGCGGTCAACCTCAGTGTCGTCGCGCGAGAAGGCTTTTTTGCGCAGATCTATCATCTGAGCTGGCCGCGCTGGCTGCCGGTGCTACTGGCTAATCTCACCACCGTGTTGTGGGGCAGTCTGGCCATGACGGTCGCCGGCTTAATGGCGGCCGAGCTCGGCCACCGCTACCACGCGCTCGCGGTGATCGCCGTCATCGCGTTCATGGCACTTGT
>NZ_BBAJ01000103.1 GCF_001311195.1 Lacticaseibacillus camelliae DSM 22697 = JCM 13995 | reverse complement strand
ATGATTATTTGCAAATGCTGGCATATATACTGCGGTTTGAGTCACCACGCGGCGTCTTTTTGTTTCCAGAGAAGCAAGGTAAGCCTTCTTTGAGCCTCTTACAAGTGCTTAAGGGAATAAATAGTCCTTATGAAGTCCGGCGAGATCCTCAAATTGATGTCTTAAAAATTGGCTTACCCATCCCACAAGCAGATGCTGATTATCAAACTTTTGTTGCGGACATGGAGCAAAACGAGAAACAACTAAAATGCAGGCTTATGACCTTTATTTAAACCCCGCATGTATGTGTGCTAAATCAGCAATACATTCTTCCAGTTCAGGCAAAGAAGTCTCATAATGGAAGACAGACAGTTTCACTTCTGTTCAAACGCACTGTGGAGGTAGAGCAATGAGTGGCAACTTTGAGTACTTGCAGGAAAACGAAGACAGCTTGGCGTATTTTCAATTAGCGAAGTCTATTGAACAAGAATACGCAATGGGGGATTACGGCTCAGAACTGGCGTCTGCTCGCAGGATCGCGGAAAACATTGTGAAATTTGTTCTGGATCAAAACTATCTGAACAATGACGACACTTTTGCCCAAAATTTGAAAACAATCAAAGTTCATCATCTCATTGACTCGCGGGTTCTTGATTTACTTTACGATATCAAGAAAGTGGGTAATGAGGCTTCACATAGTCTGAACCAATACGAAAAGAAAGATGGGCTTGAGGCTTTACGACAAATCATCACATTGTTGTATTGGTTTGCTAGTGCGTATTGTGACTACCAAGGTGAGGTTCCGCCGTTTTGGAAGCCTGTTCTATATTCGACGGCAGAACGACAAGTCGTCTATGCCCTTTCAGCAGATAATTCAGATGGATACTGGCCTCGATACAATGGCTTGGAAAAGGTTGGCAAAACGACTGCTGGTCAGGATTTGGAAAAGGACTGGTCTGCAAACAGTCAATATTTGAGGAGTGAGGCTCACCATCGGATTAGTCAGTACATGCGTACAGCAGCGGTTCCGTATAATTTGGACTGGGTAGAGCTTGCCTACCGGAAAGATACTAATACCTGGTTTGATGACCGCGCAGTCCACGATGTTTTGGAAAAATCGGGATACCGGCGGGACGAAGCGTTAAGGGACAAAACTGGTGCGCGTGAGTGGTTTAAGGTCGATGTTGATCATGTGAAAGAAGCCATTGCGGCTGTTAAGGCAGGGCGTGAATCGATAGACGGACCTGTAACAGAGACAAGTGAAATTCAACTGCGTCCTGAACAAAAAGACGCAGTGGAGAAAACAGAAAAGACTTTTAAATCAAAATATAAGATGCTGTGGAATGCAAGATGCGCTTTGGCAAGACGCTGTCTGCGTTACAGTTGATCAAAAATGAAGGTTATAGCAAAGTACTCATCATGACCCATCGTCCAGTTGTGGCCGATGGGTGGTTTGAGGACTTTGAGAAGATCGGTATGCCCAGTGCTGGATATAAATATGGGTCAAAGCGAGATCAGGACCTGTCTCTCGAGGCTTTGCAGAGAGAGGCCACTAAATATGTCTACTTTGCTAGTATTCAAGACCTTCGTGGGTCGAAAGCATTTGGCGGAACGGTCGCTGATAAAAATCAGCTGGTCAAAGATATAGAATGGGACCTTGTCATTATTGACGAGGCACACGAAGGGACGCAAACCGATTTAGCACAACAGGTAATCGATGGCGTCGTCAAGAAGGATTACACACGCGTGCTTGAATTGTCGGGGACTCCATTTAATCTGATTGACCAGTATGAGCCAGACCAGGTTTATACTTGGGATTACGTTATGGAACAGCAGGCAAAATATTCATGGGACAGTGAGCACCCGAATGGTGAGCGTAACCCGTATATTGGATTACCGGCAGTTTCAATGTATACTTTCGAAATGAAGAAGCGTTTCGAGGATCAGAACTTCCTTGACGATGATAAATCATTTAACTTTCGAGAGTTCTTCAAAGTAGATGATGAGACGGGTGATTTTGTCTATGCCAACAAAGTCAGAAAGTTTCTAGACAATATCTCTAGCCTGATGGAAGATCAAACTATCCATTTGCGACTCGCGAATTCAGAAGGAGCTTACGCCACACCCTTTGGTTAATGCCATCAGTTAAATCTGCCAGAGCAATGAAAAAGATGCTAGACGAGCATCCTGTTTTTAGCTCGTATAATGTCGTCAATATTGTTGACAAAGATACTAGTGACAATATTGTTGTCGCTTCAGATTCTGACGTTAAGCGCGTAAAAGATGCTATAACTGACCACCCGGCTCGAACCCTAACGATTACTTTAACAGTTCGTAAGATGACCACTGGTGTCACAATCAAGCCCTGGACTGGCGTTATATTCTTATCCAATACAAACAGTGCCATGCAATACTTACAGGCTGCATTCCGAGCTCAGACGCCTTATGAGGATGAGGAGTTTGGGCGTAAGACAAATTGCTATATTTTCGATTTTGCGCCAGATCGTGCTTTGAAAGTGATGGCTGCATCTCGTCAGATGAGTACTGGAGTGGGCAAGTTGCAGACCTCAGATCAGCGATCCAAGCTCGGTGAGCTATTAAACTTCTTGCCAATTATTGGTGAAGAAGGGCAGGGTATGAAGGCTTATAAGGTCGATACCTTGTTGACTCAACTGAAGAAAGTATACGCAGAAAAGGCAGTCCAATCTGGCTTTGACGACGATTCATTATATAACGATGAACTCTTGAAGCTGACGAGTGATGACCTTAAGATGTTCAATGATATTAAAGCAATTGTTGGGCAGACAAAGGCTGATCGAAAACCCAATGTGATTGATGTCAACCATCAAGGCCTTGATGACGAACAATACGAAAAAGCCACTAGAGCAGAAAAAAAAGCCAAGGAAAGAACGTACGCCTGAGGAACAAGCCGTTATAGACCAAAAAAAATGCACTTAAGAAACAACGCAAATCGATGATTTCAGTATTGCGTGGAATTTCGATTCGCATTCCTATGATGATTTATGGTATGGATATCGATATTGATAAGGATGTTGATATCGATAAGTTCATTGACCTTGTCGACAACAAATCATGGACGGAATTTATGCCAGTTGGAATTACAAAGGAAAAGTTTCGACAAGTTGTGAAATATTACGATCCGGAGGTTTTTTTAGAGGCTGGTCGCATTATTCGACACAGGGTAAAGTTGTTGGATGAAGCGGATCCTCTTGACAGAACTATGCAGATAGCAGAAATTTTTGGCACGTTCAAAAATCCTGATAAGGAAACAGTTCTTACGCCTTGGCGTGTCGTCAACATGCAAATGGGGGAAACTCTTGGTGGCTTAACATTCTTTGATGACTCGTATCAAAGTTCCATCGAGGATGGAAAACAGATTGTAAAATGGCGCAATACTCCACTTACTGAGCAGATTTTAAACGATGATACTCGTATACTGGAGATTAATTCTAAGACAGGACTCTACCCCCTATATGTCGCTACATCACTGTATTATCAAGGATTCGAGCGGCTTAATAACAGCACGGGTGGACAATTCTCAGCCAAAGATCAGGAGAACATATGGGAACACATTTTAAGTACTAATGTCTTTGCAGTAGCCAAAACACCAATGGCGAAAACTATAGCTGAACGGACGTTAACTGGATATAAAAATTATCCAACACATGTGGTTTATGTGGACAACATTATCGAGTTAGCTCGGCAAAATATCCATGATTGTATTGAGACCATAAAGGAGAAATTTGGGTTTATGAAATTTGATGTTGTTATTGGTAATCCTCCTTATCAGGAGCAGTCAGCAGGACTAAATACGAAACAGCCTTCTATTTATAATTACTTTATGGATTTGTCATATGGTTTAGCGCCTAAGGCAGTCTTAATAACGCCAGCCAAATTTTTATCTAATGCTGGGGACACACCAAAGTCTTGGAATGAGAAGATGTTACACGATAAGCATTTGAGAATCGTTCATTACGAGCAAAATAGTTCAAAAATATTTCCTAATACAGATATTAAAGGCGGAGTGGTTATAACTTTAAGAGACGAGACAAAAGATTTTGGAGAGATAGGTATTTTTACCCCTCTACCTCAGCTGCAGAGCATTTTGAAGAAGGTTTCTGCGAAATCTGAACAATCGTTCAGCGAAATCGCGTTCTCGAGTACGAGCTATAAATTCTCGGAGAAATTACTTGAGGATCACCC
This sequence comes from Lacticaseibacillus camelliae DSM 22697 = JCM 13995, assembly GCF_001311195.1. Taxonomy (GTDB): domain Bacteria; phylum Bacillota; class Bacilli; order Lactobacillales; family Lactobacillaceae; genus Lacticaseibacillus; species Lacticaseibacillus camelliae. Next base: position 2,405 of record NZ_BBAJ01000103.1, on the reverse strand, counting down.
TGACATTGAAAAGCGTCGACCGCTTGGACATAAATATGATATTGCCCCAAACGTTTTTGAGGTACTACCGGAAATATTTTTTGATCAAAACCTTCAGATTCTGTTGAGTACATAAGGATTCTTGGACGACTTCATGGCGAACGAACCTATAAGTGGATTAGACGCTCTTATGTCAAAGACCACCCTAATCTTGATAAGTACAAGGTAATCGTGCCTCATTCAAATGGGAGTGGAGCACTAGGCGAAGTTGTCAGTACCCCACAAGTGGGGTACCCCACTTGTGGGTACCACCCAAACATTTATGACATTCGGAGAGTTTGATTCAAGGACTCAGGCGGAAGCAGCACTTAAGTATGTAAAATCCAAATTTGCTAGAGCAATGTTGGGAGTACTAAAGGTAACTCAGCATAACCCGATTTCAGTATGGAAGAAAGTACCTTTACAGGATTTTTCATCTCATTCTGATATTGACTGGAGTCAATCTGTTAACAAGATAGATCAACAGCTCTTCAAAAAAATATGGACTCAATCAAGATGAGATCTCGTTCATCGAAGAAAAAGTTCAGGAGATGGATTGATGGCTGACGAAAAATTGATCAAATCTAATGAGCGTGTAAAGGAACACGGGGAGGTCTTCACTCCTAAGAGAGTTGTGGATGTTATGCTCAATCAGCCAGAACTTAAAGGTGAGCTGCATTCATTGACTGCAACTTTTCTTGAGCCTGCAGCTGGTGAAGGTGCATTTTTAACTGAGATACTTTCTCGTAAACTCGTTGTAGCTGAGAAACTGTCTGATTCCATTATTGAATTTGAAAACAATGCATTAACTGCTCTAACCTCATTATACGGTATTGAATTATTGACAGATAATACAGAATTGCTTGTAACGCATATGTATCATGTGTTTTATCAGAAATATACTCAGCAATTGGGCAAGTATAAGTCAAGGGAAAATAAGAAAGTTGAGAAAAGCGCTTCAACGATTATTAAGGCTAATATGGTTCAAGGAGACGCCCTAACAGGTAAAAATAAAAATGGTAATGAAATCGTTTTTAGCCGATGGATTTTTTTAAAAGATAAAAATGATATAAGAAAAGTTCGACGAACTGAATATACGCTTAAATCAATAGAAGAGGATGGTCCATCACTGGATGGCTTAAGTCATGGAAATAAGGCTGAGGAACTCACTTTATTTGAGGTTGATGAGCCTGGTAACAGTCATGCCAACTATAGATATTCAGTGGTCTCATTATTCGATGTGTACAAAGAGACTAAGGTTACTATACCTCAGAAGTTTGATTGATCTAGAAACTCCTAATGTTATGTGAAGGGGGAAGAATGATGAATGAAGAGTATCGTTCGTTTAAAAATAGCTTCGAAACTTTCTTGAACTCAGATGAGCGTACTGCTGTAATTCGTGGCGTTAATGACAGCGACAAGATCATAATGGTCTGGTTAGGGTTAAAAGCGCATAGCGAGACCATGCACGGGACAGTTCTGGTAAATGGTTTTGCTCGCGCTAAAGAGCTTTTATCAGAGGCCTTAGAGACAAAAATTTCAACGAAACTATATTCTTGGATAAGTCTCCTGTGTGAGTGACTGTTAAATTTGGCAAATATTCAACCGTTGATAGTAGACCGTTTGGTGAGAATGAGGATTTTGCACTTTTTTTTATACAGTAGAAACGGTGCTTATTGATGACAACAAAAAGCAGCGTCTTCTCAGCCATATTAAGAACTCTAGAGCAACGCATAATATTATAGTGCTCACAAATGATTTTAGCGATATTGAAGCATCCTTTCAGTCTCTAATTGACGTGCAGATTGTGCTTGACACATCTAGGTCACACAGCGAGGAATATGGCAACGTTGTGCGAAACCTCGCCGAACAGGGACTTCGCTACCTTATTGAGTTGATCAGGGATAGTTTTTCTGTGGCGGTGGAAACTCCATTAGAATTTTTTTAGCCAATATTCTGATTTTCATTGTTATGTCCACTTTAGGCTGAATATTATTGAATTCTTTGAGGTACTGAAAGGAAAAATAGATTATGCCAACAATCCAATGGTTGAACCAAGGCTGATTGGCAATGCTACTCATGGTGGGTATGGGATCTCTGATAAAGCTGAATGAAAATTAGCAAAAAAGCCCGTAAATTCGGGCTTTTTAATTGCTCGCAAATTTTATCGATAACTCGTGGGATGATTCGGCAGGGCATCGGTAGAGGCTGATTCTAAGCAATGCTTGGCAAATAAAATCAGTTTTTGCCCACGTTTTTGCCCACATATTTCGTTGAACAGTACCCGGGTATTTACTTGGACTTTGAATACTCACATGCCCATAATTCGCTGGCAATACTGAATTTGTTGGGTTCTTTGTTTCTCCGTCGTTGCGCAAGTTGTGCGT
>NZ_BBAJ01000102.1 GCF_001311195.1 Lacticaseibacillus camelliae DSM 22697 = JCM 13995 | reverse complement strand
TGGGGTCATTGGTTCTGGGGATTATTCTTCGTGGTCTGCGCGGCCATCTTAGTGCTGAGCCAGCTCGGCCTGTTCACCTATCACTTGCGCTTTTGGACACTGGTCCTGGTCCTGATCCTGGTCGCCGCGGCCATCAAGAGTCTTGCCAGCCTGTCGTTCGCGGGGTTCTCGTTCAGTCTGGCGTTTCTGGCGATGCTCTTCGCCAAACCGCTGGGCATCCAGCAGTTGGTCCCGTGGACGATTCTCGGGGCGGCGGTGCTGCTATCGATTGGGCTGACCCTGTTGTTCAAACCGCTGAAAAAACACCACTTCAGCGTTGTCACCATTAATGACAACCATTACTCACTCAGTGATCTGCGCCAAATGCAAAAAGACGCCAAGAAAGCACCGAGCTACGTGCCCAGCAGTGAATCCGCCGACGTCACCGTCAACGTGAAGCTCGGCAGCGCCACGCGCTACGTCCAGCAAGGCGACTTCCGCCACGCGGTGATTCACGTCAATCTGGGCGACGCCAAGGTCTTCTTTGACAAGGCGACCATCATCAACGAGCCGGCCCTAATCGAAGTGCTCGGTCAGTTGGGCGACATCAGCCTGTACATCCCCCGCGAATGGAACGTCCAACCCAACCTAGGCAACTTGGCGGTCGACTTCAATGAAAAAGGCGAGACCCCGACCAAAACCGGTCCGCTTGTGGTGCTGGCCGGCGATTTTAAAATGGGCGACGTCACGATCCACTACATCTAGGAGCACGTTATGAAAAATTTCACACCTCAAACCATCAAGATGCTGGTACTGAAATTTGCCGGCACCTTCGGGTCAAGCATGCTCTCGTTTGCCATTGGCCTGTACATTCTCCACCGCACCGGGTCTGCGCTCAGCATGGGCGTCACCATGATCACCGGCCCTATCGTCTCTTTGATTCTGACTCCGTTCGTTGGGTACGTGGTCGACACCATGAACCACCGGCGCATTATGATCACCGCGCAGGTCACCACCAGTATTGCACTGGTGCTGTTCGGCTTCGGCTTTCGGCTCTGGCCGACGCAGTATTACCCGGAGATGATTGCACTCATCATCGCACTGCAAGTGACCGACAATTTTCTCAGCACAACGCTGACGGCCAGCCTGGTCCAGCTGTTTGCGCCCGAGGAGCTGCAACGGGTCAATTCGCTCAACCAATCTATTGCCAGCCTCGCCATGTTCCTGGCCCCACTCATGGGGGCAATGCTTTACACGCTGGTGCCCATCGACACCTTTGCGTTCATCGAAGTGCTGTTCGAGCTGACCGCCCTAGCCGCCATCCTGCTCCTGAAGTTTCAACTTGGTCAGACTGCATCGCAGAAGACTCCGGGTGAGGCACCAGAATCTGTGTGGCACAACTTCAAAACCGGCTTTGCATACCTGAAAAGCCAGCAGCTGATCTTCATCCTGACCGTGTCCTCGGCCTTTCTGAACTTCCTCTTCGCCGCCGTGAACGTCGGCCTGCCGTACCTGCTGATCCAAACCATGAAAATGACCAACAACCAGTACGGATTCGTTGACTCGGGCTTTGCCATTGGCATGTTTGGCGGTGGCATCCTGCTGTCGCTGCTGAAAATGCACACCCACCCAATCAAGTTCTCGTTCTTTAACATCATCCTGCTGGCGATTCTCTTCACCTTCACCGGCCTGCCTGCCGTGCTAAGCTGGACGGGTCTGCTGAGCACCGGCTACTTCTGGATTCAAAACATCGTCAACGGCGTCTTGATCGTGCTGATCAACACACCGATCAACACCTTCATGCAGCAAGTGATTCCACATCACTTGCAAGGCCGTGTGTTCTCACTTGACGGCACGATTTCGCAGATGCTAGCGCCGCTGGGCACGCTGATGTTCGGGGTGCTGTTTGATCACCTCGCCGCCCCGCTGCTGTTTGGCGTCACTGGCATCGTCCTGATCATCTTCACCCTGATTGTGACCGGCCTGATCAGGCGCAGCCATCTATATGACAAGCCTGAGAACCAGGTGCCACCAGTCACTGCCTCAGCCAACTAAACCTCACTAGGAGTTTCTCTTGAAAAACCTTACGCCGCAGACCATCAAAATTCTCATCTTAAAATTTGCCGGCACGTTCGGATCCAGCATGCTGTCTTTTGCCATCGGCCTGTACATTCTGCACCGCACCGGCTCCGCCCTCAGCATGGGCGTCACGCTGGTCACCGGACCGGTGGTGTCACTGCTGCTGACGCCGTTTGTTGGCTATGTCGTGGACACCATGAACCACCGGCGCATCATGCTGAGCGCCCAGGTGGTCACCAGTGTGGTCCTAGTTGCGTTTGGCTTGGTATTTCGGGTGTGGCCCGCGCAGTACTACGCGGAACTGATCGCATTGATCATCGTGCTGCAGGTCACCGACAATTTTCTCAGCACCACGTTGACCGCCAGCCTGGTGCAGCTGTTTGAGGGCAGCGAGCTGCAGCGAGTCAACTCGCTGAATCAGTCCATCACCAGCCTGGCCGCCTTCCTAGCGCCGCTGATTGGTGCGTGGCTCTACACGCTGGTGGCCATCGACACTTTCGCCTACGTTGAGGTGCTGTTCGAACTGACCGCGCTGGTCGCGATCCTGCTCCTGAAATTCCGCCTGGTCACCCAACCTGCTACGCCGCAGCCGCGAGAGTCCGTCCTGAACAACTTCAAGACCGGGTTCGCCTACGTCAAAAATCAGAAGCTGATTCTGACCATCATGATTTCCTCAGCCGCGGTCAACTTCCTGTTTGCGGCCATGAATGTTGGCCTTCCGTATCTGCTCATTCAGACGCTGAAGCTCTCCAACCAGCAATATGGGCTGGTCGATTCCGGCTTTGCCGTTGGCATGTTCAGCGGCGGCATTTTGCTGGCGGCCATCACCATCCGCACCCACCCCATCCGTTTTTCCTATTTCAACTTGTTCCTGCTGGGCGCTATGTTCACGACCACCGGTGTGCCGGCCTTGTTTTCCTGGCCCAGCTGGCTCAGCACCGCCTTCTTCTGGCTGCAAAGCATGCTCAACGGGATCCTGATGGTGCTGATCAACACCCCTGCAAACACCTTCAAGCAGCAGATTATTCCGCAAAATCTGCAAGGCCGCGTTTTTTTTCCCTCGACCTCACGATTTCGACAATGCTTGCGCCAATCGGCACGCTGGTGTTCGGGGCACTGTTTGATCACTTCGCAGCGCCTTTGCTGTTTGGCATCGCCGGCAGCGGCCTGCTGCTGCTGACCCTGGTCGTCACCACCGTCATCAGCCGGCAGCACCTGCTGGACCGGCCGGAAAATCAGGTGCCGAAAGCGGGTCAGAATTAAGGCAATCAAAATGGCTCAGAGCGTCGCACGACGCTCTGAGCCATTTTGATTGCCATCACTTATTGCCCTTCGCTGAGCAGGTAGCGGCTGGTGCGCTTTTCCAGCCAGCTCTGCACGCCGGTCAAGACCGTCGTCAGCATCAAATACAGGAACGCGACCAAGCTGTACGAGACCAGCGGGTTGTAGTAAAGCGCCGCAAACTGCTGGCTGACCTGAAACATCTCGATGATGGTGATGCCACTGGCCAGGCTCGTGTCCTTGATCAGGCTGATGAAACTGTTGGACAGCGGCGGCAACGCGATGCGTAGCGCCTGCGGAAAGATGACCAGCCGCAGGATCAGCGACTTTTTCATTCCCAGGGCTTTAGCCGCGTCCCACTGGGTCTTCGGCACCGATGAGATCGCCGCGCGAATTGTTTCCGAAGCGTAGGCCCCGGTGTTCAGCGAAAATGTCAGAATGCCGGCCGTCCAGGCGTTCAGCTCGATGATGGCATGACCATTCATCTTGAGGTACGGCAATCCGAAGAAAATCAGGAACAGCTGCACCAACAGCGGCGTGCCGCGGAAGACCCAGACGTAGAACCAGGTCAGGCCTTTCAGCCCGCGCATGACTGGCTTCTGCGACGGCGAGATCCGGACAAGGGCGACCAGCACCGCCAAAATCAGCCCTAACGCAAATGAAATCAACGTAATTGGAATGGTGTACTTCAGCATCGCTACCAGCAGTTCCGGCAGTGACTTCACAACAATTTGCCAGGCACTCATCAAATCCCTCCTTTACTCATCGCCGCTCGGTTACTTCGTGATGTCGCTGCCGAAGTACTTCTTCGACAGCTTTCCGAGCTGACCGTTCTTGCGCAACTTTTCAATCGCCTTGGTGACCTGCTTTTGCAGCGGACCTTCGTCCTTGCGCAGCAGCCCACGCGCCGGTGTCGTCTTGATCGCATTACCGACCGGGATCAGCTTGATGTCCGCGTTTGGCTGCTGCTTGAGGTAGGAGTGGAAGGACGCGGTGTCATTGACCGTACCGTCCGCGCGGCCCTGTTCGATCAGTGTGACCGACTGCGCAAAGCCGTCGACTGGGACAATGACCCCACCGAGCTTCTTCACGTTCGCCGCATTGTTAGAGGTGATACTTTGGGCCATTTTCTTGCCCTTGATGTCTTTAATCGACTTGATGGTCGTGTTGCCTTTCTTGACCGCCAGCTCCGACTTGCCTGAAGTGTACGGCACGGTGAAACGATACTTCGCAGCGCGTTCCGGCGTCTCGGCGACGTTGTTAAGAATCAGGTCGTACTTATCGACGTTCAGCCCCGCAATCAGCGAGTCCCACTTGGTCTCCACAAACTTCGGCTTCAAGTTGAGCTCGCCGGCAATCTTCTCGCCCAGCTCAACTTCAAAACCGGTCAGCTTGCCGTTTTCATGGTAGCTGTATGGCTGGTAGGTACCTTCGAGGCCAATGGTCAGCGTCTTGGGGGTGACCAGTTTGACGTTGTCGGTACCGGCCTTGCTACTGCTGCTTTGACTGTTGCCGCATGCGGCGAGCACGCCCACCATGAACAGACTAGCCAGCGCGATTAACCATTTTTTCATATAATTTCCTCCGTTTCTGAAAATCAGCATCACCAATTATACACGACTTACTTTTGGTAATCGAGTGCTTTTAATCAGTTTCTTCGAATGGTCAATCACTCGCTGCGTTCGCCGTCTGTGAGGCAACAGAAAACCCCACTTGCGCAGGGCGAGTGGGGTTCCTTTATGTGCGAAAAGATTAAGCCTGGCCAGCCAAATCATCGTTGCCGATGACCATGTGCTTCTTGCGGTGAAGGATTTCTTCCTGCCGCCCGTGGACCATCGGCCGCTTGTTCGGGTTGCCAAGGTAGCCGCAAAGGCGCTTGACGACATCACAGGTATCCGGGTTGTGATTCCCGCACTGCGGGCACTCGTACCCTTTTTCGGTGGCCTTGAATTCACCCTTGAACCCGCACTCGAAGCACTGGTCGATTGGGGTGTTCGTGCCGAGGTAGCCGATCTTGTCGTAGGCATAGTCCCAGACGGCTTCCAAGGCTTTCGGTTCTGCTTCAGGTTTGGATACTCACAGTAATGAATGAAGCCGCCTGAGCAGTACTTCGGGTAGTCCTTTTCAAAGTCGAGCTTTTCAAACGGGGTCGGCGCCTTGCGGACATCGTAATGGAAGGAGTTCGTGTAGTAATCCTTGTCCGTAATGTCCTTGACCACGCCGAAGCGCTTCTTGTCCAGCCGGCAGAATGTGTCAGTCAGACTTTCAGACGGCGTCCCGTAAACGGAGAAGTGGTAACCATACTCCTTTTCCCACTTCTTGCAGTGCTCGTACAGATCCTTGACCACGTCGATGGAAAAGGCCTTGGCCTCCGGATTCTTCTCCCAGGCCGAGCCGTAAAAGACGGTGCCGACCTCGTACAGACCGATGTAGCCCAGCGAAACTGTGGCGCGCGAGTTCTTGAACAGCTCGTCGACGCTTTGGTCATCGTTCAGGCGCTTGCCAAACGCACCGTACTTATACAGGATTGGTGCAGATTCCGGCGTGGCCTGCTTGGCCCGTTCCACCTTGTACACCAGACCCTGCTTGCAGATGTCGAGGCGCTGCTCAAGAATCTTCCAGAATTTGTCCTTGTCGCCCTTGCTTTCCATGGCAACGCGCGGCAGGTTGACGGTGATGACCCCGAGGTTCATGCGGCCGGCGTTGACTTCCTCGCCGGTATCGGGATCCGTCCAGCCCTGCAAAAACGAGCGGCAGCCATCGGTGCCTTGAAGGAACCGGTCAGCTTTTTGATCATGTCATACGACAGGATATCCGGGTACATGCGCTTGGTGGCACACTCGACGGCCAGTTCCTTGATGTCGTAATTCGGATCGCCGGGGTGCAGGTTCAGGCCCTTTTTGATGGTGAAGACAAGCTTCGGGAAAATCGCCGTGCGCTTTTCCTTGCCCAGTCCATCAATGCGAATCTTGAGAATGTCCTTTTGAATTTCGCGTTCCAGCCAGTTGGTACCCAGACCGAAGCCGACCGTCACAAAAGGCGTCTGGCCCTGGGTCGAGTATAACGTGTTGACTTGGTATTCCAGCGTCTGCAGCGCGTCGTAAATGTCTTTCTTGGTGCGGCGCTTGGCGTATGCCTCAGCTGTGGCAGCATCGATCGGCAGCTCCTTGGCCTCTTCCAGATGCTTCTCGTAATTCTTCTGGGCAAATGGTGCCAGCACTTCGTCGGTCCGATCCGACGAGCAACCGCCGTACTGGCTAGAGGCGACGTTGGCGATGATCTGCGTCATTTGGGTGACGGCGACCTGAATGCTGTGAGCCGGCTCTACCTCCGCGTTGCCGACTGTCGAAAAGCCAAGCTGTAGTTGAAGCATTTT
>NZ_BBAJ01000101.1 GCF_001311195.1 Lacticaseibacillus camelliae DSM 22697 = JCM 13995 | reverse complement strand
CTGGGACTTCTAAGCACTGAGCGTAATTGTCCATCACGCCAGAAATTATGTTTTAAAGCAAATCCATCATCTTTCCAATTAACAACATAATCGTAATTGCCATACCATTTTCTGTACGCTCCTCCCTTGTTATAAGGGAACCATGTCTTACCAGATGCTTCAGCTTCAGACGAATTATGTGCGTTCAGATATACATCCTCAAAACCAACTTCATACCACTGACGAAGAAATTTAGAATTTTCCCCTGTCGTAATTCCGTTTCTTGCTTCCACTATTTCTGCAAGCGGACGACCAACCTCAAAATCGTGGATTAACTCGGAACTCGCCCAATACGCAATTGGACTGCCAGGTATCTTTCCGAAGTTCGCTTGGTTAGTTCGATAAAAGTATGACACATCTGGATTTTGAATTGCTTTAAGCGTCTTTTCACGCTGAACGCCCATGCCACCCTTGAAATCAGAAAGGCGGATATAGCTGCCAACCAAATTTTCATGAGAGTTTTGAAGCACGAACGTATTAATTGGAACAGTAGCTTCTTCAAACGCAGAATATTCCATTTGAATCAGACTAGAAATCCGCTTAGTACCCAAGACCGATGTGCGCAATGCCTGATATGTTTTAATGAACATCCATACCATCGGGGTCATATACGCAGCATATCCATTTGGTTTGGTCATCCCAATATTAAGCCAGATGAAAACAGAGAAAAGATCTCCTGAATAAGCCTTGTAATGCTTTTTGACATAAGCCTTCAGAGGCTTATCCATCTTATTCAGATAAGGCGGATTCGTGACAACAACATCGTAAGTTGCCTGTAACACATCGATGACAGACAGCATTCTGAAAATTTGACTTCGAATACTTTCCCCTACAAATAGACTGACCGCATCAGAATCTTGTTCTCCCATCCCATTTCGAATACTTTTGGTGTCATAAGTTTTTGAAAGTTCAATAATTGAGCCTAACGACTTCGCGTTGATGAACTCATCTCGAATTTCGGTTAAATCACGCTTTGACTCTGAGCTAAGATCAAGCTGGTCAATAACATCATCCGTGAGATTAGCCGAAGACTCAAACTCATAGAGATTAGGCTGAATATTCCCATCAAGGGCGTGTCGATCATACTGACGGAGCTTCATCATGATGGCAAAATAAGCAAGTTGAAAAGCCCGCTTATCAATTTCCAAGCCAAACAAATTGTTTTGAACAATTTTTCTAGCGGCTTCGCGCTTTACAAATCCATTCTCCTCATAGATTGCCATCAAGACATCGAAGGCATAAACAAGAATGTGACCAGAACCCATCGCATTATCAAGTACACGCAATTGGGAGAGTTCTACGCTCTTCGAAACTGAATGAAGTTTCCCAGGGATTAAATAATGTAATGTAGAAGCCAAGCCTGAATTCTCAGAGTGTTCCAGATAGTATCGGCCAAGTGAGTTATCAACCATGTAGCGTACAACCCAGTCTGTCGTAAAAAGCTGGGTTGCCGCTGGTATATCTGCCTCTTTTACCGCACCTCCATTAATATTCACAACGCGATTATGCGGTTCTTCGTTGTAGTACTGGTAAAGCCAACCAATCACTTCTACTTGGCCTTGGCCTGAATCACCTACATCAAAATCAGCCTCTGGCACATTTGTTACAAGATCTTTGATTACCCCACTGTGATAATTTGGGGTAAACAGAAGTTGTAAGTAATCTTTCGTAGGCTCAAAAAGACTGGGCAGGTTTTTGCTCAGCGCATTCACTTGCTTCAAAAACAGCATCTGATACAGATCATCCATTGCGGCTGGAGCCTGGGTATCCCAGGCGCGATCAATAAGCGCGAGTTCATCCCCACTGTAGCCACCTAACGCATCTTCAATACCACGTGCATCAGTCATAATATCTGGTTCAGCTGTACCGCGAATCGATGACAAGACACGTGTTCCAGATGGAAGATAATCATTAACTTCCATAAAACGCAAAGCAATTATGCGGTTAAACCATGTATAGGCTGCTTCTTCGGTCAACTCAGAGAAAGCTTCAGACCAACTCTTTCCGTCCTTTCGGTCCTCGAGTCGACTGATGATTGCCCTTCTTCGGGTAATGTCCGAACCGATCAAGGGATGGGCGGGGTTCCCAGCATAAAATTCAGCCTCAGCTGTTGAACTTGGAAGCTTCTCCTCTGCTCCCTTATCGGTAATACTGATCAACTCTAGACGAAGCTTAACTGCTCCAATGAGGTCTCTGCGTGCGTGCGTTGCAAATGTCTCTACAATTTTTTTGTCCATGTAAGCTCCCCGTATACTTTTTGAGATAAACAATCACAGATGAAAATCAATACCATCCACACCATCATCATTGAGTCTATCTGCCAATTGTTGCTTCAATTCTTTGAGATAAGAGTCAATATCCTTTGTGTCATTGATATTCCAGATCTGTTTTAGTCTCAGATCTGTTGGATGGACATCCACAAAGTTTTTAACCTTACCCTCAGCTGTTGGCGCAGTTGTTGGGGCAACTGATGATGCCGTTGAACCGTTTTCGCTGGTTGTTGAAGATGTTGTAGGTTGTGTTCCCTGTTCTTCCGATTTGGCCTTAGCAACGGCAGCATTCAGTTCGTTCTGAAACTTCTCGTACTCCCGATGCGCGACATCTGCTTTAGCACTTAGGTCATTCAGAACACCAGCATCCTTAGCTTCCATCAAGGTTTGGTCAATTTTGTTACTGAATGGGACAAAACTTTTGTGGTTAAACGTCTCACCAATTTCGGAACGAACCATCTTATCTTCAGCTTGAATCCGATACTGCTCAATTTTGTGTTGAACCTTTTTAAGTTCAGCGTCAAAAATCTGATTGTAGAGCGTATCAAACTGGCCATCCAGCGCCCTGATATTCTGTATTGAACTCTCTGCTTGATTCGACTTAAGCTGGTCAGTTAACTGTGCAACCACCGATTCGAGTTCAGAATTACTGATTTTTTTCCTTTGAGTGCTCGTAGATCGAGAGATCCTTAAGTCCAGCGTCCCAAATGTCTTGGGTATTCTGATTAACGTAAAAATCCGCAATACCCCTGTCTTCAAAATCTTCGCGCCAATCCAATAGGTCATTAAAACGCCGACTTAAAACATCGAAAAATTGATCCGAATCCTTGGTTACGTTCAACTCGTGGAGAAGTTCGATACCCTTTTGAAGAAGATCATGACCAGGGTAACGCTGATCTTTTAACTCATACTGCCTTAAGCTTTCGTAGTCGCTGGCAATCTTGGGCTTAAGCTCAGAGACCAAAATTTCAGAATTATCCGACGAGAAAGAATTCTTCTTGAAAACTTGGCTGGCAACCTGACGCAACCTTTTAATCTCTGTTGGCGTATAATCATGTTTAATTTGAAGAGCAATCTTTTCGGTGTATTGCTTCTTGGTTAGAAAATCAACAATTTGCTTAACGTTAAATTCGCCTGAGACGCGACTAACAACTTCACCGTTATACGTTAATTTGATCTTACCAGCCGCATACAGCTTGCCCACGATCCATTCTACATCTTCCTCGGTATAGCCAAAGGGAATCTCATGAAACCGATCGATAACCCGTTTCAGTGTGATGTGTGGATCCTTCTCACGTTGCAACCATCCGATGACAGCCTCGACGGCACGCTTGTTTTCTGAAGTATCTACTAGTTCGCCTGATTTAAGAACCTGAAGAACGTCTTTCTCTCCCTTTGCGGCGTCGATATAGCTAAGATTACGATACGTATCATCTACCACGCTCTGAAGGGCGGCATCTAATTGATGAGCAAAATCGCGACCCTTGTCCAGCTCATTCCCACCCACAAAAATGGAGGAATGATGGAGTGCTTCGATCGCCTTCGTTCGAGCCATATCGAGCAGTTCATTATGCTCTGCTGCACGTGCATCAACTAACGAACGATAACGAGAATCAGTATTGTTCGTGCCACTCATGCGGAATCTCTGGATTTTCTCTGCACGCCTAATATAGCTAATATAATCGTCTTGGTCAGTTAGTAAGATGACCACTTCTGTTGGTGCCCCTGCAGAGTGAAGACGTGCCATCGCTTGATCTCGCTTTTCGAGATTGAGGGTACTTAACAACCGAATTGAAAGAGCATTATTCGTTTTTCCCATAGGCGTATCATCAATATACTCGTTCAAGCTGAAGATATACCGACCATTTAGTTTGGGATAGCTATACTTTGATGGAATAACTTTAGTGTCGAACAGAAACTCTCCTAATTTATTGATAATTTCAGCATCAGATACTTGTTGCTGCTCAATTTCTTTGTTAATGTCCTGCTCGGTGTCCGTCAAAAAGACATAGGTATCCATATTCTTCTCGACTACTTGCTGACTCACAAGTTTGTTGAGGGCCTCTTGAACCCTCCTCGTCAGTTCAATCTTATCAACATCAGTGCTGTCAATCATCAAGGTCACAATGTTATTCAACGTTGCCTTAAATGTGGTCACATACTTGACCATAAATAGCGTCTTGAGAACTTGAATGGCGAATGGATTGCGTTCCTTCTTCGGATTGATCACCTGATCATCCTCGCGCGCGTGTTCAATCACAATGCGGTGGGTATGGTCGAGAAATTGTTCAAGGCCTTCGAAGAAAAGCGAGAAAGGAATCAACGCACCAACGTCGCGATCCTCCATACGAATGGCAGACTCTTGAAAGATTGAGAGCATTGAGCGCTCACCTTCTGAAAGATGCTTTCCCTCAGACCCGTGAGTCCTAATTGCAGTTAGTACCTGTTGCAGTAAATTAAACTGATATGGCACAAATGGATAATTATTAGCAAAGCTCTCTGGTGAATCATACTTCAGCCTTTTAACGCCTTCTTGATCAAAGTCGATGGCATTGTTGATAGCAGAACCGTTGGCGACATACATGCCTTTCAGATTGTCCTCAACCTCCGGGGTCTTAGCCAGCAAACGCTTTTTGATCACTTCGTCAACGTTGGCCGAACTTAAAGCAATCCGTGTCTTGAACCGACCTTGAATTTTAGAGAAGTCCTGCCCGTTAACATTGTTAGTGACCTCAGCAATGTCCTGCTGAGAAGTGACCACAACCCAGGCCTTGCCCTTAACAACACGACCAAGCTCCTCAACAACAGTCTGCAGATTCAGCATCCGTTGTAGACTATCGCCAACAAACTGACCAACTTCGTCAACCAAGAACGCTACGCGATGCCCAGTTTTCTGGACATAATCATTCACCAGTTCTGCAAAATCCTCAACATTTATCTGATATGGCGTCTTCAGTTGATCAATGAAACCCTGAGCGTCTTCCTGGCTCATGAAATCAATGGAAACAAGGGCGTCGCGGATTTTTCCCATGTTGAAGTAGTAGTGATCACGCCCATCTTCCCAATCTAAGTGATTATCTTCAATTTGGCTAAATGCTTGCTTAAATTCATCATACTTGCCAGCAGCAACCAAACGGCGCTCAAGATCCGCAATCCAAGGGCTCTTATCAGAAAAGCCCTGCATGGCGTTGAACACTTGTAAAAAGACCTTAACAATAACATTGTCATCAGCTTTATCACCGCTCATCGCTTTGGCGTCAATATTAAAAAGGATGACCTGAGTATCGGATTCGGCTGCAGCGTGCATCTGATTCAGCGTCATCTGATCCTTAATCTTACCTTCAAAATAGTCAACGGCGCGCTTTCCATCAACTTCTCGGTTTTCCAATACATCGGCGATGACCTTCAAAAAGTGTGACTTCCCGGAACCAAAGAAGCCAGAGATCCACACCCCCATGTCATCAGTTGAACCCGTCAAAGAATCTTCATAAGCAGAAAAGAAACGGGCAAACTGCGACTGTAGCTCATTTGTCACCACGTACTCTTCCAGTTCCTGCTTAGTATTGTCCTCTTGACCGACTTTGATGACCCCTTGGATGTCCCGATCAATTGACTTTTGAAAAAGATCCTTAATCTTCATTTTCATTCCACTCCATTCTTAATCCAAACGCCCGATAGTAATTGTCGTCTTCCAATTGACCAAACATCTTCAGGTGCACACCATCGTACTTACCAGGATAGAACATCACCACAGGGAACTTATCGATCACTTGATTCATTGTATTCAAAATCTTATGCGACCGAAGCAACGGAAAAATCTTTCCAACCCCAACCAGAAAGATAATCGTGGATTCATCATTTTCGACCGCTTTGCGAATATGCTCAACAATTAAGTTTCGCTCGGTGTCCATATCCAAGATATTGTTCATCTGCGTCACAACCGCAGCCATGCCATCGTCTTGCTCAATACTCTCAAAACCTTCTCGATAACCGAACTGATCCACGATAGTCATCATAATATCGAACAGGTCAAAGACTTTGACGTCAGCACCAATCGTCGCAATTGTGGAGGAAGCAGCAATATCGGCAACATTATCACGAACAATCAGCTCATCTTTGGGATCATAGTCAAAAATGTAATACCCCACCTCGTTCGACAGGCCCTGATTTTGCTGGAAAGATGGTTGCGCAATCTTCTGTCTTAGTTGTCCAAAATCTTTCTCTAAGTCTGCCATGGCTACCTCCCTGTCAGTGCTGCAACATAATCCTGGTGATTGACCTCAACTAACGCATCTTCAAGAGCTGGATCTAATAGCGGCCTTGTCACTAATAAAGTCGATCCATTCAACTTTGCTAACCCTGCCTGCCTTAGATAATTACGAAAAGTCCCTGCTAACCGATCAATCGTCTCATCTTGCCACTTAGCCACCTTCTCATCCTCTGCTTGAAGCCGGCGGAAGAATGCCTGAATCTCAAAATCTTCGAGTTTCTGATCCCCCATCATCAGCTCATCACGGTAGGTCCTCAAGATGAAAGTCTTGAACAACAAGTTAGTATTCATCAAACCAATCAAGTCGATAAGCCTCTGATTATCGGTGTCTGTGTTAAAAAAAACGGAATAAATTGGATCAGTCAAAGACATCACGCGCTTGGTCAGCTGACTATACAAATTCTGTCTGCGTCCCTTGGAGGTAAGCTTAAACCAATTGTGTGTTATAATTCTTGACTGAATTTGGTCCCAGGTTTCCCCCTCGTCTAGCCATTCCATAGCCTGCTTAAATTCATAGAACCAAAAAGGGTATTTAACTGCTCCTGCGGAATAACTGGCCATAATGCTCTCCTCCCTGTACTTGACTTAAGTACAATTCTACCAGACTAAAAGAGGTGATGATCGGCCTGCCTGAACTCTTTGTTCTAAAATAAATACCCTTGGCTACCAAAGCACAATGCTTTGATCAGCAAATTCTTGCTGACGTTTAGCTACTTTTTCATCGTCCCAGCCATCTCGCAATTGTAGTGCCAATTCACGATTGGTTTGAACATTCGATTGGTT
>NZ_BBAJ01000100.1 GCF_001311195.1 Lacticaseibacillus camelliae DSM 22697 = JCM 13995 | reverse complement strand
CTTTGCCGTCCACCTTTTTCATCCACATACCGGTGTCCGTCCAATGTAAGCCATTGAACAAGTGCAAGTGCCAAGTGTTGCGCCAGTCAGCAACCTTGATGTTGGTCATGCTGGCGGCAATCGCCATTGAGGCCGGGATAAAGAGCTGGACGAAGATTGCAATTAAGGCGGCGAATACCGAGGTTCGCCGAACTGCTTTCATCAATGTAATTCCTCCATTCTAGATTTGAAAAATTGGTATATCTTGTTATTAAAAGAGGGAGTGAGTATCACTTCAAAGGTTGCAGGCAGCAATGCACAATCAACTACAAAATAAATAGACCGCCCGGACATTGAGAGGTCTAAATTTGCTGTTGATATGAAGTTTTCTCCAATTTGCACCGTGCAACTTTTATGCTGCTTCCAAAGCTGTTTTTTTGTGATATAATTGGGCTTATTGAAATTCAAAAGCCTTTAACGGCGCCCATTTGCGCTCATTCGGCTTTTCGGGGCAACAGAGTGGGAATAAGTTTATTGCACGTTCAAACGTTGGTCAATCAGCGTTTGGACGTTTTTTTTACCTGAAACTTGAGAAGTGTAGGGTGAGAGTCGGTGGCTGAAATGAGAACGGTGGGATTGCGGACTTTGAGGGCAGTCAGCCAACAAGTCGTATAATTAAACTGGCACTTGCCACACATTTGGAGGCGTCATTATGAATTACAACTTAAAGCCTATGAAATATTTTGTTGACGTGGTGCAGACCCACGGCTTTAGTTCGGCAGCCAAACGCAATTATGTTTCAGAAACGGCGGTATCCTCAGCAATCAGGCATTTGGAGGATGATTTGGGGGTACAGTTGATTAACCGCACCCCTACTTCACTGTCACTGACCGCTTCCGGCCAATTCTTTTATCTGCGGGCGGTTCAAGTATTGGAGGCCTATGGTGAAATTTGGCGTCATCCGGAACAACAACCAGCAGGCCTGCTCAGGATTCACTTTCTTCAAGGCTTGGAAGCTGACGCGGCTGCCTTTGCTGAACATCTCGGACCCAGCAGGCAGTTGAGTTTTGATGAAGAACCCTTTACTGATGCGTTCACGCGGCTGCTGGCGCATGATTATGATATTTTGATCGGATTTGAACTGGCGTTTAGCGGCAACACCAAGCTTCAGGCCTTTCCGCTGCGCAAAGTCGGCTTTGATGTGCTGTGCAACACGCAAGCACTGGCGACGCAGCCTGATGCGCCAACGCTCAGTCATGCCGGCAAGCTGTATTTACAGCACTGGAAGTCAACTGGCATTGCCGATATCCAGGCGGTCATGGTCAATAAGTATGCGCATAACGGTTGGGGCTATGCTTCAATCGCACAGGTAAACAGTTTTCAAGCCGCCGCGTTGGCTGTGAATTTCAAGGGCGGCGTGGCGCTGGTGCCGGATGACTTCAGAGTACCTGCACATTGTAACAACCTCACACGGCTATCACCGAAGCATTTGGAACAAGCCTTCAACGTGGTCGCGGCAATTAGTCGCGATCGCCAGGAACTATTTGAAGGGATGATTCTTAAAGCGATAAGTTCAAGTTATCGCTGACAACTATTCGATGTTGGCAGGTTTTATGAAAACGCTTTATCCTTTACTTGTTGGATACTTCACAATAAGAAAGGATGCACCACCATGAAGACGTTAAAGACTCAAGTCGTGATTGTTGGCAGTGGTTCCGCAGGCTTGTCGGCGGGGTTTGAATTGTATCAGAAGAAGATCCCGTTCATCATGTTGGAGCGTGGGGATAAAGTCGCGGTGCCGGGAAGTTTGGGGCCCATGGCGTGTTTGCGGTCCACTCTAAGCAGCAACTCGATAAGGGTGTGACCTATGACTATGCGGATGCGTTCAAGGGGTTGACGAGCTATAATCACTATTTTGTTAACGGCGAACTCCTGGCGCGCTTTCTCAAAGATTCCGGTGAGAATATTGACCGAATGGCGGCAATGGGATTAGCCACCACGGTTGAGCAAAGTGAACAGAAAGCGCACCTCAATGACCCACTGGTTTATCACAAGTTCAATAACTTCAAGTCAAAAATGGCCACTTGGGATGCTTGGCCGCAGAAATTTGAGGACGCCGGGAACCCTGTTTTGACTGAAACTTGGGCAGTTGGTTTGGACTATGATCCCCAAGCAGGCCTTAAAGGCGTGCTTGCCAAACAAGCTAGCGGTGAAGACCTGCGCATCGAAACCAAGAAAGTGATTTTTGCCGACGGTGGGTATTGCGGCAGTCCGGAAATGATGGCGGCCAAATACGCTGATAATGACGCGTTGCTGAATTTAGGTGAGCGCAAGGCCGACGGCACTGGAATCAAGCTGTGCGCGAAATACGGGGCCAACGTGGCTCACAATCCGGTCTTGTTTGCCCATGGGTGTGCGCCAAGCTTGCGAATCAACCCGATGCGGCGCCAAAGCAGTGTGGAAACATTGACCAACTTGCCGCTGCTTTGGGTCGATCAAACCGGGAATCGGTTTGTTAACGAAGACATTGTCTATGACTTTGCGATGTGGGCTAATGCCGCGCACAACGTTCAAGGCCAATATAGTGTGATCCTCGATCAAGCCACGCTGGATCATTTTCGCGATCATCTGGTGCCGATGGAAGATACTTTTGAACGGCAATTTCTCGAACCAGGCCAAACGCCAACTGGCACAGTCGGCCGATCCCGGCGATTCAAGCAGACTTTGAGGATGCCATCGCGCATGGTGAAGTCGTCAAAGCCGATACAGCCGAAGGACTTGCGGACAAATTGGGGTTGCCGATCGCGGCCTTTGAACGCACCCTCAAAGTTTATAACCAGGCTGTTGCCGATGGGCAAGATGATACTTTCTTGAAGCCGGCGGCGGAGTTGAAGTTTGGAGTCAATCAGGGTCCGTTTTACGCGATAAAAGAACATTGCGCAATTTTGGGCACACTCGACGGGGTCGCTGTCGATCGCAATTGCCAGCCGGTGACCAAAGCCGGGCAACCGTTAAAGGATCTGTACATCGTCGGCAACAATGTCAACGGCTTGTATTCAGATGGTTATCCGAGCTATGAAGGAATCGCCAACGGGTTTGCGTTTGTCTCGGGCTGGATTGCTGCGGCTGAGGCGGGTAAAGCCGTTCAGGAGGCAGAATAATGTTAGAAAATAAAGTGGCATTGATTACCGGTGCGGCGCAAGGAATCGGTTATGGGGTGAGTGTCGCCTTCGCTAATGCCGGGGCCAACGTGGTGTTGACCGATTATCAACCCACCGTAGTGGAAGTGGCGCAATCCCTGAATGGGCAAGCCTCAGGTACGGTGATTGGCTTGGTCATGGATGTGACCAAAGACGACTCGATTGCTGCGGCGCTGTCACAGGTGATGACGCAGTTCGGTCGCTTGGATTATGTCATCAATAACGCTGGTGGCGGCGTGCTGAAGCCGTTTGCCGAGCTCACGAATGAGGATTTTGACAAGACTGTTGGTCTGGACCTTGTTGGAACGTTCAAGTGCATGCGCGCGGAAATCAACCTGTTCCTGAAGCAAGGCTTTGGGTCAATCGTTAATACCGGCGCGCTGGGCAGTTTCTACGCCCCGGGTGGTTTTGGCGCTTATAATGCGGCCAAAAATGGCATCATGGGCATGACGCAAGCGGCCGCTGTCGACTATGCCGATCAAAATATTCGCGTTAACTGTGTGGCCCCTGGACTGACCAAAACGCCGCTGAACGATGGGGCGTTCATTGATACCATGACGCCAACGGTCCCAATGAAGCGTTACGAAACGGTTGAAGAACTGGCCAAAGTGTTCGTCTTTGTTGCGACTGAAGCGACCTTCATGACCGGGCAAACCGTCGTGGTCGATGGCGGGGTCAGTGCTGGATTGAAACAGGAGGCGCCACATGCCTGAAGTGGTCATCATTGGCGGGGGCCTATCAGGACTCGTCGCGGCCATCACTGCGCGGCAGGCGGGGTTGTCCTGTGTAGTGATTGAAAAAGGACGTAGCCTCGGCGGCGACGGCAACTATGTGGAAGGCGTGATGGGCGTGGATTCAAGGCTTCAACAGCAAGCCGGCATCACCATCGACCGCACGCGGCTGTTGCAAGATGAGCTAAATTATTCCCATTACGAAGCCAGCGCACCGCATCTCAAGCAGTTGATCGACCATTCTGGCGAGACCATCGACTGGCTAGCGGACCAAGGGGTGAAGTTTGCCAGTGTTGGCCCGCAAGGGAAAAGCTGGCCCACCATTCATGCCTTTGCCGGCGGTGGCCACGCGGCTGTGGCAACATTGGTGGCTAAAGCGCGTCAGCTTGGCGTGGAATTTTGCATGAGTACCAGTACCCAAAAATTATTGCAGACTGCTGGGCATCTTTCAGGCGTTGAGGTCATGAACGAGGTCACCGGGCAAACGACAAAAATTGCCACTGACAACGTGATCTTAGCCACCGGCGGCTATGTGGACAATCCCGAATTGGTCAAAAAGCAAACACCATTATCAGACCGGCTGATGAGTGTCAGTGATGGCAAATCCACTGGCGATGGCATGCAGTTGGCCTGGGCGGCTGGTGCGATGCATGACAGCATGGGTGCACTCCAGTTTGGTGGTGGGGCAATTTTTGACCCGATGCTGCCGCCATTCATGCATATGACCTCTGAAATTGGCGTGGCTGCAACTCAGGAAGCAATTTTGTGGGTCAACCAGGTCGGTGACCGTTTCGTGAATGAAGATGTGAATGACAACATGTGCCACGCAGGGAATGCGCTGCTTGGTCAAGCGCGGACGTTTGCGATTTTTGACGCTGAAGCCGTCAAACATTTAAGCACGGTCGGGTTGTACAAGGCAGTGGGCAATTCTCCATTTTCACCCGATACCTTAAGCAAGTTGCCTGATGAATTAGCATCGGACTTAGCCGCGCATCGCAAATATTTGGCGAAAGCCGATAGCTTGGAGACTTGGCAGAACAGTTACATTTACCGAATTTGGTTGATTCCGTTGCCCATTATAATCAGCAAGTCGCGGCCGGCGTTGATGCTGATTTTGGTAAAGCTTCGGCCTATCTCACGCCGGTTAAGGATGGCCCATTTTATGCGGTGACCCTAGGCGTGGGGATGGCGTGTGCGATCGGCGGCTTGCGCATCGATACGCACAATGCAGTGCTGAATGCTCATGGGTATCCGCTTCCGGGACTATATGCGATTGGTAATGATGCGGCGGGGATGCTGGTCGGCGATACCTATGCCGTCACCTTGCCAGGCAGCACCGCGGGGTTTGCAGCCTTTTCAGGGCGCAACGCGGTCGCGGCAATCGTTCAAAACAAATAATGTTGAGGCGGCGGAGGCGTTAAACGTTTTTATCCCCGAGTACAAGTGCCTCTGGGTCACGATTCTGAAATGGAAGCGCGGCGCAGGGGCATTTGTGTACTTTCTGAAAGGTGAAGAGGTTATCTTGTGGGGTGGCTTTTTGATGCGCATATTTTGCTCGCCTTAAAGGGTATGCTAATCGTAACCTTTTTCTTCAAGAATGATACAGTGAGTCATGTTTCGATCTCAGATTTTGGTTTCAACTAATCATGGTCAGCTCATTTAGAAGCTCAATAGCTTGAGTTGTTATATCCGTAAATTGCAAGAACAAGTTAGCGGTCAAGACTTGCGCATCGCAGACAAGACAGTGATTTTTGCCCGTGGTGGGTATTGCGCCAGTCCGGAGGGTGATGGCCACGCCATACGGTGACAATGACGCGTTCCTGAATATAGGTGAGACGGCACTGGATCAAGATACGGAGCGACCGTGGCGCACAATCCGGCCTTGTTTGCGCTTGGGTGTGGACCAAGTTGTCGAATCATTCCGATGCGGCGTCAACGCAGTGTAGGAACGCTGGCCAACCTGCTGCTTTGGTCGATCACTGGCGAAGAAATATAAAGTGCTTTTAGCCAATCACAAGCGCCGGTACACGACGATTCGTCCTTTCAATCGTGGTGTACCGGCGCTTGTTGTGACTTGTTGTTGCACAATGTTCTGCAACTAGTTGTGTCTCTTGAGTGGTGCGGCCTCTGTCGGCTTAACAATTCATGGCGGTAGTTACGATGCGAGTGATTAGCTCAGGCAGTGCTTTGCGAGAGGATGGTGAAAATGAGAATTTAATGACGAAGGCCAAGACGGTGGATTAGCGCTTCGTTCTGCGTCCTGCCTGAATGGCGGTAACTCGGCGTTCCTTGAAATAATGACATGCTTGCGAGAAACATTTTCGCTAGCTGTACAATGCTGAGACCTGATGGCTTTGCTGCCATGAGAAAAACTGGCAAAGTGCGGCAAAGGAAATGGTGTTTACCTTTTTGAGGTGAGAGGCATTAGCTCACTTATATTTAGAAAAAATTTTCACCGGTGCGCCCACGTCGGGAAGGATTGCTGCTTTTTGCGGCAATTGAACCAGAGCGGAACGTGATTGCTAGGTGACCTCAATGCTATCCGCGTTGTTGCCTGGCCAAAAAAATGACAAATCACCGTCTAATGATTCTTATCATAATCAAATAAATTACAGATTTTGTAATGACAAATGAAATATTTTTGAAATATTAGCCGGGACGTTATAAAACGTGTTAATGCTTACACACTTGTGTTTCCAATGTAAGCAAGTCACACCGGGGAAAACGATAAGACACATGTGCTTGAATTAGATAATTTTTATAAATAACGAGGGTAAATCTCGGTTATCTTATCAAATAGCCATATTGCGCTCATCAAATCCTCAGGATATAATTTCTCTCATGTGAATATTGAGGGTATCACTCTCGATACTAAGCAGTTGTTTGAAATCTTTTGAAGCAGTAGAAGGTGATGAATCACACAGATGTTAAGGCGTTATACGGGGCTCCGTGGGACGCATTGGGAAAAAGAGAAGTAAATGTGGTGATGTATGGCGGCGTAATCGTTTGGCCTCGTTGTGGGAACGGGGTCACGGCGGCCGCCTCATCCAGTGAAATCTAGGGGGATAGTCATTTGAATCAAAACAGAAAAAAACATGAGGTCGGACACCTCTTACTGCTCTCTACGCTGGTTTTGGGCTTTAGTGTCCAGGCTTTGGAAGACGCACAGGCGGTGCGGGCGGCGGTCACGACGACTGCAGCTGTCCCGACCATCACTAAAGCGACTGCGCTTAAGGTACCCAAGAAGAATGCTGATGGCGTTTTCAAGGTTGCGGACAGTCAATCGCTTGAGGATGCTGTCCGCGCTGAAACGTCGGCCACTGCGCATGCCGGTACCGCCAAGCTTTGGGCGAATATCAAAGCGCAACTGGAAGCGAAGGGAATCGACACTAGTGGCATGACCGTTGGCGACACGAAGGACGAAACGGTTCGGGTCGTTGTTAACACAAATGGCGAAGCGGGGTCGACGCCGTTAAGAGTGATGATCCGACTTACAAGCAAGCAGACGCTGCGGAAAATAAGGCCTCAATTTT
>NZ_BBAJ01000099.1 GCF_001311195.1 Lacticaseibacillus camelliae DSM 22697 = JCM 13995 | reverse complement strand
CCGACGCGGCCGCGCCGGCGTGGGTGAACCGCAACCAGCGGCTGCCTGGCCACTACTTTGGCACAGGGGACCTGTTTGCCGCGGTCGTCTGCGGGGCGCTGATGCGCGGTCAGACCCTGCAGCACGCCGCAATTTTAGGGGCTAATTTTGTCGCCCGGGCCATTCAGAAGACTGACGACCCGCGGCTGGGGCTGAACTTTGCCACCGGGCTGCCGTGCTGAGCCGAGAATTGGAGGAGTTATAAAACATGAGTGATCGCACATTACGTACGCGCAAGTTGATTTTTACCGCGTTATTCGCTGCCATTATTTACATTGGCATCTGGGTGCTGCGGATCCCGCTGCCGGCAATCGTCGGGCGGCCGTTCATTCACTTTGGCAATCCGCTGATGATCCTGGCCATTATTTTTCTCGGCGGCGGCTGGGGCTTTGTCGCCGGGGCGATTGGGCTTGGCGGCTTCGACGTGCTCAACGGGTACGCCGCGACGTCCTGGCTGACGGTGTCTGAGGTCGCCGTGATGGCCATCGTGGTCACACTGCTGGTGCGGGCGCTGAATCTGAAAAATCATTCCGGCCGTATTGTGGCCATCGGCATTATCGCCGGCTTCACCAAGGTGGTCACGTCGTACTTGGTCGGCGTGGTCGAGGCGCTGATGGTCGGCACGTCGTTTCACGTCGCGGTCGGCGCCGCGTTTGCAAGCTGCTGGCGGCGGTCATCAACGCCGTGGCGACCGCAGTCATCGTGCCGCTGTTGTACCTGGCGCTGCACACCATTTTTGCGCGGCTACTCGCGCGGCGCTAGTGGCGGGCGGGCTTAAGTGCTACCATAAAGGAATCAATTAATAGGGAAAAGGGGAGTTATGATGGCAGAGCAGATCCAGCGCGCTGATGCGCCGGTCGAGTTAACTTGGAATTTGAAGGACTTATTTGCGACGGCCGCGGACTTTGATGAGGGGATCAAGGCCGCTAATGCCGCGACGGCCAAGCTGGCCGGTCAGGCGAAAAGCTTCACCGCCGACGCTGCGCACTTTTATGAGGTGATCCGCAGCTACTTTGAGGCGCAAGAACGTCTCGACCGCCTGGCTTATATGCCGAGTTGGCGGTGTCGCAGGACACCACTGATGCGGCCGCGGCGCAGCTGGCGGCCACTTTTAGCAAGACGCAAAGCAATTTTGACGCTCAGCTGTCCTGGTTCGAGCCGGCAATCGTCGCGATGCCGGATAGCCAGGTGACGGCGTTTACGGAAGCCGAGCCGCGGCTTAAGCAGTACGCGCACGCCTTGGCGCGCATTCGCACCCAGGTCGGGCACGTGCTGACGCCGGATCAGGAAAGCCTGCTGGCCACGTTTGGCACGACTTTTGACAGCGCTGAAGACATTGAATCGACGCTGGACGATGCGGACCTGACCTATGGCGACATTGACTACGATGGCAAAACGCAGCCGCTGACCAAGGGCCTGCGCCGCGTCATTTTGGAAAACGGCGACGCCAAGACCCGCGAGCAGGCCACGCGCCAGTTCGCCAAGGCCTACTACGACCACCGCTACACCTTTGCCGCGACCATGCAGGCGCACATGCACACGCAAAACACGCTGGCCCGCGTACGCCACTACCAGAGTGCGCGCGACATGGACCTGTCCGCCAACCAGATTCCCGAGAGCGTGTACGACACGCTGCTCGACCAGACGCACGCCCATCTGGACCTGCTGCACCGCTACTACGTGCTGCGCAAGCGGGTGCTGGGACTGGACACTCTGCACACCTGGGACCTGGCGATTCCGCTGACCGGGACCAAGCCGCCGTTTGCGCCGACCTACGAGGAAGCCAAGGCGACCGACCTGGCTGCGCTGGCGCCGCTGGGTGAGGACTACCAGGCTCACCTGGAAGACGAGTTCGCCCACCGCTGGGTCGATGTGCTGGAAACCAAGGGCAAGACCTCTGGTGGCTTTGAAAATGTCGCGTACGGCGTGCACCCGTATATTTTGCTCAACTGGACGAACACTTACGACGCCATGAGTACCCTGGCGCACGAATCCGGCCACGCGATGCAAAGTGTCTACGCCGACGAAAGCCAGCCGTACTGGGACCACGAGTATCCAATCTTCACCGCCGAAATCGCGTCGACCACAAACGAAAGTCTGCTCAACGCCTATATGCTCGATCAGACCAAGGGCGACCACGACAAGCAGGTTTACCTCCTGACGACGGCGGTCGAGGACTTCATCGGTACGGTTTACCGCCAGTCCCAGTTCGCCGAATTTGAAAAGTACATGTACGAAACCGAGTCGGCCGGCACGCCGCTGACCGCAGGCGACCTCAGCGCCAAGTACCATGAGATCGAAATGACCTTTTACGGGCCGGATGTTGAAGCCAACCCATGGCCGGAAGCATACTGGGCCTACATTCCGCATTTTTACTACAACTACTACATGTACCAGTACTCGACCTCTAAGGCGATTGCGACCACGCTGGCCAACCGCATCCTGACGGAAGGCGCGCCGGCGGTCGCAGCGTACAAAGAATTTCTGCGCGCTGGCAACTCCGACACGCCGGTCAACATCCTCAAGCGCGCCGGCATCGACGTCACCAAGCCGGATTACCTGGAGGCGGCATTTGCGACCTTCCAGAGCCAGCTTGAGGCGCTGGAAGCGGCGCTGGAGAAGTAAGCTTGAGTCAAAAAAAACGGGTCTCACCTGCACTGGCAATTGCTAGTGGAGTGGGGCCCGTATTTAGTTGGGAGACTAACGTTGTCTTTCTAATCACCATGCCATAAACTAAGCGATAAAAGTTGTTGACTGGGTGAACAATTTTAAGATGGGAGGGGCATACCTGATGGAAGATTTACTGGGCTGCCTGCTGGAACCGCTGTTGGAGCTGATCTTGTTACCACAGTTTGACGCTGCGCATCGAAGGCGCGCCTTGATTCAGCTCATCATTGCGGTGCTGGTCGACGGGACGGGCACTGCTTTAGGCGGTTGGGTGACGTGCAGATGATTCGCGCCCGCGATTGGGGATTGCTGATTGTCGGGCTGATTTTGCTCGCGCTCTTTGGCGGTTTGTTGATCCAGACGCTGAGGCGATACGTCAAGATGCAGCTATCTAGTAAGCACCACTAGATTGAGGCCTAGGGATGCGCACGTAATTTTCCTTCTCGTCGCGGTCCACCACGCGTCCGCCGTTGTTGCGCATGACCTGCAGCGAGGCGAGATTGGTGCGCGCACACGATAGGTAAATTTCGGTTTCTGTCGCCGGCATCAGGCGCGTGCAGGCCTGGATTGCCAGCTCGAGGCCGCGGGTGCCGTAGCCCTGGCCGCGAAATGCCGGCAGGATACCGTAGCCGATGTGGCCAGCGCCGTGGCGGAGCCAGTCATTCAAGCGGTGGCGGATTTTAAACAGTCCGATCAGCTGGTCGTCGTCCCACAGAAAAAAGTACGTGTCCGGCACGCGGCCGATTGCCGGACCGAGCCCCTGGGCACTGAGCAGCCGTTCCGGAATGGCCATCTCGACAAATTTCTGAAAAGTGATGCCCTGGTACGGCACCTCAAAGCCATTTTCCTCTGGCATGGTCTGAAAGAACCGGTATTCAGCTTCCGCGTCCTGCGGATTTAATGCGCGCAATGCGATGGTCATGGGCGTCACCTCAAAAATAATTACGCCAAGGATAGCACAACGGTCGAGCTGGGAGTGTTTCTTGCGACAAAAAATAGCGGTTGCTTGGCTGAGTGCCCGACTCTAGCCAGTTTCTGACATGAGTTCTCCGCGATGCGGAGGCCTTTTTTTTGGACCCGATTGGCTCGCCTTGGGCCTGCCGTCCTGCCACCAAGCAGTTGTGGATCAATTCACATCCGAGAAGTGCAAATGCTTTCGGGGCGTCAAGACAGGGGAATATAATTTAGCTGTTAAGTGGTTGAGAAGGTTTTGTGAATGGCTCGGCACGCCTGACCGTCACCGTTTATGCGGGGTCAACTGGGTAGGCGTTGAGCGACTGGGGGCTGCGCCATTCTGGGAGTGTGCGGAGGTAAGCTTAGTGAAGCTGTTAGCAATCGTTGGGAATAATGCGAGCGTGTCGTATAACCGGAAGCTGCTGGCATACATGCAGCAGCGTTACGCCGGACAGGCCGCGATCAAGTGTCAGGAGATCCGTGACCTGCCGCTGTTTAACGAGGATCTGCTGCACCAGTTTCCGACCAGTGTGAAGGCGCTGATCGCCAACGTGGAGGCCGCCGATGGCATCATCATCGCGACGCCGGAGTACGATCATTCGATGACGGCCAGTCTCAAAAGCGCGATCGAGTGGTTGTCATCAAGTTATCATTCGCTGGCCGGCAAGCCGGTCATGATCGTCGGCGCGTCTTACGGCATCCAAGGTACGGTGCGGGCCCAAATGGATCTGCGCCACGTCCTGGATGCGCCGGGTGTTGAGGCGTGCGTCATGCCGGGCTGCGAGTTCATGCTGCCGAACTGCCAGCAGGCGTTCGATAAGCAAGGCGCGTTGACCGACGCCAAGACCCTTAAATTTTTGGATCAGTGTTTTGACAAGTTTCTGGCATTCATTCGCATGATCGGGCAGGCGCCCAAGGAGGAGAAACACATGAGTCAAGGTAAAACAATCAACTGGGATGCCACCTATGACGTGGTCGTGCTGGGGTTCGGCGGCGCCGGGGCTACGGCGGCCCGCTTTGCCGCCGACGCCGGGGCCAAGGTGCTGCTTGTCGATTCCGCGCCGGAAGGTCACGAAGGCGGCAACACGCGCTATGCCGGTCAGCTGGTCGGGTCCGGGGAGGATTTTGACCAGCTGAAGGCTTACTACAAGAAAATGTCCGAGCCCATGGACCTGGACGAAGACATGATTGACACCTACGTGGACGGCATGGTCAACATGCGCGACTACCTGAAGCGTTACCTTGGCGTGGAACCGTTCAGTGTGGCGCACGACTGGGATCACAGCAAGGTCGACCTCACCGGCATGGTGCACGAGTACCCGGAATACCCCGGCAGTGAGTCCTATGACATGTTGCTGGTCCACAACGGGTTCCTGGATGCGCAGCTGTGGAAGGTGCTGAAAAAGCAGGTCACCGACCGGGCCAACGCCATTGACGTCTGGTACAGCTCGCCGGTTGAGCACTTGCTGGAGGCCGAAGACGGCACGGTGATCGGCGCGCAAATCGAAACCGACCACATCCTGAAAAACATCCGCGCGGTCAATGGCGTCGTCCTGGCCACTGGCGGGTTTGAAAACAACCGAAAAATGGTTCAGGACTACCTTGGCGTCGCGCATCTCGCCCCGGTTGGCTCGATGTACAACAAAGGCATCGGCATCAAGCTGGGCGAGGAAGTCGGCGCGCAGATGTGGCACATGCAAAACTACGAATCGATCGGTCTGCTGCACGGTCTGACCCTGGCGACCAAGCCGGGCGAGCGCGGCCTGCTGCTGCAGCGCTGGCCGCACATTGCGGACGGCAGCGTCTTTGTCGCCGGCGATGACGGCAGCCGCTACTTCAACGAAGCCGAGGCCAACCGCCACGGGCACATCTACTACCACGGCGACTGGAAGGTGCCAGTGGCCAACGACCACCCGCACCTGATTTTTGACGCGACGCAGATGGCTGCGTTCAAGCAGGCAGGCGTCACCGGCGTCGACCTCGATGCCGTGGCGATCAAAGCGGATTCGCTGGCGGATCTGGCCAAGCTGATCGGGGCCGACCCGCAGATCCTGACCAAGACCGGCGAAAACTTTTCCCACTTCATTGAACTTGGCGAGGATTACGCGTATGGCCGCGACCCGGCGACGATGCGGGCGTTCGATGACGGCCCATACTACGCCATCGCGCTGGAGCAAATCATGCTGAACACGCAGGGCGGCCCGCAGCGCAACACCCGCGCCGAGGTCCTGGATCCGGCCAACCAGCCGATCCCGAACCTGTATTCCGCCGGTGAACTTGGCGGGATCAACGTCAATAACTACCAAGGCGGCAACAACATCGCCGAGTGCCTGATCTGGGGCAAAATCGCCGGCGAGAATGCGGCCCGCCCAAAAGGCGGCGCACAGGCTGCGACAACCACCCAGCCGGCGGCAGCCACTCCGGACGCGTCGACGAGCGCCTCTGAGCACCAGGCAACCTCCAGCGTGACCGCGTATTCGCAGACCAGCGCAGCTGACTATCCGGTTGGCCCTGATCAGTACATTGGGGTGAGCGACAACGGCATGGGCGACCGCCTAGTGGTGCGGGTGACCTATAAGGATGACAAGATTCAAGACGTCGAAGTCCTGCAGCAAAGCGAAAGCGGGGATGTCGGTCTGAAGGCCATCCACGAGCTGCCGGCCAAAATGGTCGCGGCCAACACGCCGGAAGTCGATGCTGTGTCAGGCGCATCGGTGACCAGCAACGCGTTGAAGGAAGCGGTGGCCCAGGCGGTCGCTAAGGCCAAAGGAGAAAAATAGCGGCCTCAAGTTTTTATCCAAAAATGGGCTTTGGGAAAATCACTTGAATCATTAAAGGTGTTGCCTCTTCTGGCAGCACCTTTTTCGATGGTGGCTATGCTTTGATGCGCAAATTGCACTTGTCACGGTTGGTGGAATATGCGGCTGCTTTTGATGGCAATCGGTCACTTGCCCACCCGATTTGACGATATTTTGCTGCTTGTCAAAATTATTTGGTACTCTGAGAGGGCAATCTCCACTAATCTCAACTTAAGGAGTGATGATAAATGATTATTGGCGAACAGCTGCGAAACGCCCGGACCAAATCTGGCATGTCCCAAGAATCATTGGCCGAGTTCATGGGCGTCAGTCGGCAGACGATTTCTAACTGGGAGACGTCGCGCAGTTACCCGGACGTTGAGCGGGTGATGCGGTTGGCCGATCTTTATCATCTCTCCTTAGATGAAATGTTGAGAGGTGATCAACGAATGGTGAAATCCTGGGTTGATGCGACAAACGTTGCACGAACAGGAAAATGGTTAGTGTTTCTGTTATTGATGAACATTGTGCTGACGGTTGGTGTGATGATTTTTAGTCATGTTGTCTGGCTGACTGCGCTGCTCTTGTTGCTGATGGTAGGAAGCATTGCGACTGCGTTCTTCCTGATCATTAAACTGATCTGAGGTGACTAATGATGATGATTTGGCTACTTGCGACTTTGCTTCTGGCAATGGTGATCGCCGTTTTCGCCCTGTTCTATCTCCTGGCGCGTTTGCTCACCGTCGATGCCATTGCCCGGGAAATGGCGCACCCGAAGCTAACTGCGGTCTTAACGGCGGGCACGCAAAATGGCATTGGTTTGTTGGCATATCTCGCTTTGCGGCGCAGTCACCCGATCAATCCCACGGTCGATCAGCCGCAACTGCGCCAGCGGTTAAAAATTGCGGCTGTGGCGATTTTTGCAGTGCTGGCAGTGACCGCGGTTTGTGCGATTTTGGTGCTTAGTTCCGGTCAAATTTAGAGTTGGCCGCAGAAAATATATGAGTGCTTGAGACAATACAATGTAAGCCCCCAAGGCCGCACACTTCACAGTGTGCGGCCGCTTTTGTTT
>NZ_BBAJ01000098.1 GCF_001311195.1 Lacticaseibacillus camelliae DSM 22697 = JCM 13995 | reverse complement strand
GATGATGTGATCGAGCACCGTCACGCCGATCATCTCCCCCGCGGCCACGAACCGCGCGGTGAGGTCGCTGTCCATCGCCGAGGGCAAGTGGTCGCCGCTGGGGTGATTGTGCACCAAAATCAGCCGCGAAGCGTTCAGCGCCAGCGCCGCTCGAAACACCACCCGCGGATCGGCGATCGATTTGTCCACCCCGCCGTGGGCCAGCTCAAGCTCGCGGATCACGGCGTTGCGCACGTCGAGCATCAGTGCCAGCAGGTGTTCCTCCGTGGCGCCGGACAGCCGCTGCACCATGGCCTGACCGATCTGCTCGGCATCCAGCACCGCCCCGTACCGAAGCGTCTGGCGTTGCTGCACCCGCCTGGCCAGTTCCAGGCCGGCAAGTAGCCGGGCCGCCTTCGTCGGGCCGATACCCGGCACCTGCGCCAGCTCGGCTGGCGTGGCCGCACTCAGGCCGCTCAGCGCTGGATACTGCCGCAGTACGGCTTCGGCCACCAGAGCGACCTGCCACTTGCCACTGCCGCTACCGATCACCACCTCGAGGAGTTCCTGATCTGACAGCGCCAAGGCCCCGTGGGCTTCAATCATTTCCCGTGGTTGCATGCTTCTTCCCCCTTGTGTAAAGAGAGATTACGCAGCGATTGCCGTTTAATCTTTGCCGCCCAGCAGCGTCTGGCGCACGGCGCTGGCCAAATACAGGGACCCGGTCAGGACCACCGGCTCATCGGGAAACTCATCCAGGTGCGCCGAAAGGGCTTCCTGCCAACTGGCAAAGGTGCGCAGCTTGCCTGCGTCTGGGTAATCGGCCAAGGCTTCCGCCCGCGGATTGTCCGGCACTGGCACCAGCCACAGCC
Organism: Lacticaseibacillus camelliae DSM 22697 = JCM 13995; assembly: GCF_001311195.1. Lineage (GTDB taxonomy): Bacteria > Bacillota > Bacilli > Lactobacillales > Lactobacillaceae > Lacticaseibacillus > Lacticaseibacillus camelliae. The sequence continues at coordinate 6,800 of NZ_BBAJ01000098.1, read as the reverse complement.
GTTCGGCGCTGGCTTCCAGCTCGGCGATCATGGTGGTCAGGTCTTTATCCCCCAACACGCCGACGATCAGCGTGACCCGCTCGTCCTTAAACACCTGCTTGACCGCACTCAGCATTGCCGCGATGCCTTGCGGATTGTGCCCGCCATCGATCACGATCAGCGGGTCGTTGCTGAGCTTTTCCATGCGGGCCGGCCAGGTGTTTTGCGCCAGTCCGCGCAGGATCTCCTGCGGCTGCAGCGGCCAGTTCATCGCCTTAGCCGCCAGGCGGCTGGCCGTGATCGCCAGTGCCGCGTTTTGCACCTGGTACGCGCCGACCAGCGGATGAAGACGCGGCTGAGATGAAACGTCTGGGCCCGGTAATCAAACCGCTGCCCCCAGCCGTCAAGCCCAGCGCGGTCAGCCTCAAAGTCCCGACCGGCCACCAGCCAGTCGCTGCCCGTTTCAGCCACGCGCTTTTGCACCGCCGCCATCGCGTCTGCCGGCAGCGCGGCCGTCACGACCGGACGATGCGGCTTGATAATGCCGGCCTTGTGAGTGGCGACGCTGGTGATCGTGTTGCCAAGCAACTTGGCATGGTCCAAGCCGACACTGGTGATCACCGATACCAGCGGAATGATGACATTGGTCGAGTCTGTGTCGCCGCCAATGCCGACTTCGATCACCGCAATATCGACCTGCTGCTCATGAAAATACCAAAACGCCAGCGCGGTGATGTACTCAAACTCAGTCACCGCAAACTCCGGATTCGCCTGCCGCAACTGCCCAATCGCCGCATCAGTGGCCGCGGCTGCCGCAACTAAATCAGCGTCCGGGATCGGGTGATGATCGATCATGATGCGCTCGTTAAACCGCATGATGAACGGCGAGGTGTACAGTCCGACCTTGAGCCACTGGCCTCAAAGATCCGGGCGATGCCTGAAGCGGTCGAGCCCTTGCCGTTGGTGCCGGTCACGTGGACGTAGCGGTCGTGCTGCGGATCACCCAGCGCGTGCAGCAACGCCAGTATCCGCTCATGGCCCCCGGTTTTGGCCAGCCTTGGCAGTGCGTGAATCGCCGCCACAGTTTCATCATAAGTTTTCATCATTTGCGCCCCCAATAATAATGCCCCTTATCTTACTACAAAACGCGTCTGGACCAAACGGCCCAGACGCGCTTTCAAATTTCATTTAGAAGACGATGACCGGCGTACCCACCGACATTGCCGCAAACAGCTTGGGCATGAATGCCGGCGGCTGGTTCACACAGCCGTGTGACCCGTGCTTTTGGTACCACGTGCCACCGAACGTCGGCTGCCACGGGGCGTCGTGCAGGCCGACGCCAGTGTCATCGATCGGCATCCAGTAGTCAACTGGGGTGCGGTAGTCCTCACCTACCAGCGTCGCGTTGCGCTGCTTGGACCACACCGCATAGACTCCGCTCGGCGTTGGGGTTGCCGGTTTGCCGGTGACAATTGCCGAATCCAGCACGACCTTGCCGTTTTGGTAAAGCCATTCGTGCTGATTTTGCTTGTCGACTTCTAGATACGTGTTGCCGATATCCTGCCCGTCAGCATGGTAGCCAGAGCCTGATGTAAAACGGTTTGGTTAAAACTCTTGCCCGCTTTAATCAGACTAATCAGCGCATCGGTTTCCTTGGTTTGCATAATGCTCCAGCCGTATGTCCCGGCAGGCACCGAAACCGTGCCGCGCTTGGTCGACTTGAACTGGCGGGTCTTGTTGTAGGTGTTGTACTTATCAGCAAGCTCGGAAACAAACTTCGCCACCCCGTTGCGGTCGACCTGCACCGCACCATTGGCGTAGCTCAGCCAAGATTTGAGGCGGCTGCTGGAGATCTGTTCCTGATGATTCGTGACCGTGACGACGGCCTTAATGTCTCCAATCGCCTTCAGCTTGCTGACAGCATCCGTCAGCGCCTTATCGGTGGCCTTCGCCTTGGGCTGCGTGTAGGTCTGCTTCAAAGCAACCGTATGGTGATTGTCTTGAATCGCCCCGGCGAGGGCCTCGGCCAGCTTAGCCGCATCGATTTGGTTGCCCGGTTTCTCCTTTTCGATCTTGTAACTGTCACCGGTCAACACGACCTTCGCGTCGACCGGCGCGGTCCGCGACGGGTTCAGCTTGGCTGCCTCGGCGTTCGCGTACTGCTTGATCTCTGCGCTGTCTGCACTAGAGGCCAATGCCGTCTTGTCGCTTTGTGCCAGGACCACCGCGGTAAAACCCCACGGGTTCTGCTTGGTCATCAGCTTGTTCAGCATCGCGGTGTAATCCCGCTTCAACCCCAGGGCCTGCCCAGACACTGTGGCCACCGTCTTGCCGCCGTCCTTCAGCTGGTAATGCACATCTGCCAGCCGCGCCTTCATTTTCTCATCCGCCTGCTTGACGGTTTTGCCGCTCAGGTCCACACCCAAGGCCTCAGTCTTCGGCAAAAACCGGTCTTGGTAATGGTTACTTCGGAGCCCGTAACCGACCCCAATCGCCGCCAAAACGACCACTGCAGCGCCGATCAACCAACTTTTTCTTTTCATAACTGCTCCTTACTGTGTTCAAATCGCTTGTGTGCAAAGTATATCACACTGACTAATAGTTAGCACATCAGCCTTCAATTCAATTATACCGCCCCCAGCACCCCTGACAACCGCTGGAGACCGGGCAAGCGTTGCCAATGCTTAATTCTTAGTAAAAACTATTTTTATGCGACAATAGCCAAAAAAAGAAGCCGCCCGCGGCAGCTTCTTCCTAATGTTAACCCTTATTTGGCCGCTTGCAGCTCCTTGATCCGCGCGTTGGTCGCGTCCAGTTTCGCCGTGAATTCGGTCCGTTTGGCCTTCTGCTCCGTGATCACAGCCTCCGGGGCCTTGGCCAAGAAGCTTGATTGCTCAGCTTCTTGTTGGCCCGCGTGATCTCCTGCTCGAGCTTCTTGGCGTCTTTTTGCAGCTTGGCGATCTCCTCGTCCAAGTCGATCAGTTCCTTGAGCGGCACGTAAATCGTCGCCCCGGTCGTGACCGCACTGCCGGCCAGTGCTGGCGCTTCAACATTGGCGCCGACTGTCATTGCCTTCAGGTGGACGAACCGGTCAATGAAGTCGCGGTTGTCATTGAAGACGGCTTCCAAACTTGGATCCTGCAACTTGATAATCAAGTCGATGGGACTGGACAGTGGCGCGTTGACCTCGGCGCGAATGTTGCGGACGCCGCGAATCAGCTCGATGATGGCCTGCATCTGCGCGACGGCCGTCGGGTTTTCGAACGCCTTGTGCGTGGTCGGGTAAGCCGCCGTGACCAGGGACTCGCCGCCGTGGGGCATCGTCAGCCAGATTTTTTTCCGTGACAAACGGCATGATCGGCTGCAGCAGGCGCAGGGTCTGATCCAGCACGTAACGCAGGTTGACGCGCTTTTGGGCCTTAATGGTCTCATCGTCGCCGTAAAGGACTTCCTTGGACATTTCGATGTACCAGTCGGCCAGCTCATTCCAAATGAAGTTGTAAAGCGCGCGGTCGGCTTCCCCGAACTCGAAGTTGTCGAACAGGCGTGTCACCTCTGCAACCGTATCGTTCAACCGGGCAAATATCCACTTGTCGGACAGGTCAAAGGTGCTTGGGTCAGGCTGCGTGTCGGCTTTGGTGTCACCAAGGTTCATCAGCACGAACCGGCTCATGTTCCAGATCTTGTTGATGAAGTTCCATGCCGCATCCATTTGGGTGTAGGAGAAACGGGCATCCTGGCCGGGCTTGTTGCCTTGGGTCAGGAACCACCGCAGCGCGTCGGCGCCGTACTTTTCGATGACGTCCATTGGATCGATACCGTTGCCCAGGGACTTGCTCATCTTGCGGCCCTGTTCATCGCGCATCAGGCCGTGAATCAGCGTGTGCTCGAACGGGCGCTGGCCGGTGAACTCCAGACCTTGGAAGATCATGCGGGCGACCCAGAACGGAATGATGTCGTAGCCCGTAACCAGCGTGTTGGTCGGGTAGTAGCGCTTGAAGTCAGGTGCGTCCTTGTCCGGCCAGCCTAGCGTGGAAAATGGCCACAAGGCACTGGAGAACCAGGTATCCAAAACGTCAGGGTCCTGCTCCCAGTTTTCCGGGTCCTTCGGGTCCTCCTCGCCGACGTATGTTTCACCGGTTTTCTTATTGTACCAAGCCGGGATGCGGTGGCCCCACCAAAGCTGGCGAGAAATGACCCAGTCGTGAATGTTTTCCATCCAGTTCAGGAACGTGTGCTCGAAGCGGTCCGGCACAAAATCGACCTTGCCGGCGCCCTGCTGGTTCTTGATCGCGGCTTCGGCCAGCGGCTTCATCTTGACGAACCACTGCGTCGACAGGCGCGCTTCGACCTGCACCCCGGTGCGTTCGGAGTGGCCAACACTGTGGACGATCGGCACGATCTTGATCAAATCGCCGGAATCCTGCAGGTCCTTGACCAGCGCCTTGCGGCAGTCAAAACGGTCCATGCCCTTATACTTGCCGGCGTTTTCGTTCATGGTGCCATCGTCATTCATGCAGTTGATGCGCGGCAGGTCATGGCGCAGGCCAACCTGAAAGTCGTTCGGGTCGTGGGCCGGCGTGATCTTAACGGCCCCGGTCCCGAAGTCCATGTCGGCGTGCTCGTCGGCGATGATGGGGATCTTGCGGCCGACTCCAGGCACGATGACCTCCTTGCCGATCATGTCCTTGTAGCGCGGATCCTTGCTGTTGACCGCCACGGCGGTATCGCCAAACATCGTTTCCGGCCGGGTGGTGGCAATTTCGATGCCGCCCTTGGTACCATCGGCGAACGGGTAAATCAAGTGGTAGAACGCGCCCTTGTCGTCTTGGTGAATGACTTCGATGTCAGACAGCGCCGTGCGCGCTTGCGGATCCCAGTTCACGATGTACTCGCCGCGGTAGATCAGGCCCTTGTTGTAAAGGTCAACGAAGACCTTGCGGACCGCTTTGGACAGGCCAGCGTCGAGCGTGAAGCGCTCACGGGAGTAATCCAAAGACAGCCCCATTTTGGCCCACTGCTTGTGAATGATGGCCGCGTACTCGTCCTTCCATTCCCAGACGGTGTCGATAAACTTCTCGCGGCCCAGGTCGTAGCGGGAAATGCCTTGCTTGCGCAGCTTGGCTTCAACCTTCGCCTGCGTGGCGATCCCGGCGTGATCCATGCCTGGCAGGTACAGCGTGTCGTACCCCTGCATCCGCTTCTGACGAATGATCATGTCTTGCAGCGTGGTGTCCCAGGCGTGGCCCATGTGCAGCTTGCCGGTGACATTTGGCGGCGGAATGACGATCGTGTACGGTTTGGCCTTCTTATCGCCGTTTGGCTTGAATACGCCTTGGTCCAGCCACTTCTGATAGCGGCCGGCTTCGACTTCTTTGGGGTCGAATTTTGGTGCTAATTCTTCACTCATAAGGATCCTCCTGTTGATTTTGATGCCGAGATTGGTTAGTTGCGCTCAGGCGGGCAACGGGTGAACATCCAGCCTAAAAGCGCCCGCCTTCGCAGCCTGCACAAAAAAAACTCGCCCTATCGATTAGGACGAGTTAGCTCGCGGTACCACCTAAATTAAGGCTCAACGCCTTCACTTGAACCTGATAACGGGTGGTCCCGGGCGGCCCTACTGACTTCAGGTCGCCGGCTCGCAAGCTACTTATCGCGGCACACTTCAAGGCTCACACCAGCCGCCTTGTCGCTGAAAAAGTGCACCACGATCCTCTTGGTCATCGCGTTGACGCTATTATAAGCCGAGCGGCCGCGGCGCGTCAACGGGCTTTCACCTTTTGGTGGGCGGTGTAAATAAGACTTTGCAGCTCCGACGTCAAATCGATGTAACGGATGGTGGTCTGCGGCGCACACGCCACCGGCTGCGGCGCAAAGGTCAGGATCGCATTGATGCCGAATGCCTCCAGCGTGCCGATCACGCTGGTTTGCGACGAACTGGGAACGGCCAGGATCGCCGTGTGGATACTTGGATTCATGTGGGCCGCCAGCGTCGCGAACGGATACACCGGAATGCCGCCCACGCGCGTGTTGACCTTCGCCGGGTCAGCATCGAACGCCATCACAATGTTCAGGTCCGGGTTGCGGCGGAAATTGTTCATCAAAAGCGCGCGCCCAAGGCCGCCCACGCCAACGAGAATGATTGATTCCGACGAGTCCACATCGAGCAGTCGCCCGAACTCCTCCACCAGCGTGGCGATACTGTATCCGTAGCCACTTTTCCCCAGCTCGCCGAAGCTGGAAAAATCGCGGCGAATCGTGGCTGAGGGAATGTGAATGATTTCGCTTAATCGGTCGGAACGGATGCGGGCGACGCCTTCTTGCTGGAGCTGGACGACGGCGCGGTAATACAGAGGAATGCGCTTGATAGTGGCCTTTGAGACGTGTTCTTTAGTGTCCTGCATGAGTCTTGCCTCCGCCTTGAATTCCGTGCAAACGTTCACAATGTCAGTTTAGCATAACCATTGTGAGCGAACAAACAAAATCGGCTTGATGGTTAAAGTGGGCGCGCAGTTCATCCCCACTCCGACCACCGCTCCTAGTCCTGACCCAATACATCTGGCACCCGGCGGACTCGTGATTTTTCCGCCAAGAAAAAAATGAGTGATTCAGCAATAAAAAAAACTGCCCATAACAGGCAGTCTCTTAGCTATTGATCCAAGCTCATCTGCACAAACGTCACCGGCGTCCCGTAGGCCTCAGCTTTCCGAGTACCCGTCGGTGTAAATCCCAGCGCCTCGTACAGGTGCCGCGCACGCGCGTTGAAAGCCGCGACTTCCAAGGTAATGGGGCCGGCGTAATGGTAGCGCTGGCGGCCGAAA
>NZ_BBAJ01000097.1 GCF_001311195.1 Lacticaseibacillus camelliae DSM 22697 = JCM 13995 | reverse complement strand
AAAATTGAGGAAGTAAGTTCAGGAGATAAAGAGGAGGACTTCTTCAATGACTAAAATTGAAATGACTGCCGATGACAAAAAGCTGACCAAGCACCTCTTTTGGCGCAACATGTGGCTGGGGTTCTGCATGTCTTACACCCGGCAGCAAGGCGTCGCATGGGACTGGGTCCACGAAAAAGCCTACCGGAAAATTTACAAAGACGATGACCAGTTCTGGGAAGCCATGAAGCGCAACATGGAATTTTACAACACGACACCAAACATGAACGGCCTGGCTTCCGGGCTCGCAATTTCGATGGAGCAGGAGAACGCCAAGGCACCGAAGGGCACCTTCGACACCGCTGGTATCAGTGGGATGAAGATCGGCCTCATGGGGCCTTTGGCCGGCATCGGCGACACGTTCTTCTCCGGGGTGTGGGCGCTGATCATTATGGGCATCGCGATCAGCTTCGCCAAGACTGGCAACCTGGTCGTTGCCGCCCTGCCACTGCTCGCCTTGATTCCGAACATCCTGGTCCGCTGGTACGGTGAAAAATTTGGCTACAAACTGGGCAGCCAGTACATCGCCAAGGCTGTTCAAAACGGCGTCATGACAATGTTCACGAAGGCGGCTTCGATCGTTGGGGTCACCGTTGTGGGTGGTATGATCGCCACTTTGGTCAAGGTGCCAGTCATTTTGAAAGGGAAAATCAACGGCTCTGAGCTGGTCCTGCAGAAGATTCTGGACCAGATTCTGCCAGGGATGCTGCCACTGCTGCTGGCGGTTGGGTGCTTCGTGCTCCTGCGCAAGAACGTCAGCCCGGTTAAAGTCCTGATTGGCGTGGTCGTCTTGGGCTTCGCGCTGACCTTCCTGGGCATTACCGGCGCATAGGACAGCTTGAAAGGCTCGTGTCTGCGGGCCTTTTTTGCTTTAAATGGCACAAAAGGAGGAAACAATCGTGGCACAAACAAGTTATGAGGAATTGTTCGCCAAGGTGCAAACTAAGCTGACGGCTGAGGCCAAGCGGCTGGGCCCAGCCATCCCGTACACACCCGGGCCAGACGGTAAGTACGAAGACATGGCGCAAAAGGACATCACTTGGTGGACGAACGGCTTTTGGGCCGGCACCCTATGGCTGATGTACAACGCCACCAAGGACCCGCTGTTCAAGGAAACGGCCGAGGCCAACGAGACCGAACTGGACGAGGCGATGACGATCTACACCGGGCTGCACCACGATGTCGGCTTCATGTACCAGCTGTCGGCCGTTGCGGATTACCGCCTGACCGGCAGTGAGCGCAGCAAGGCCCGCGGGCTGCATGCCGCGGCGCTGCTTGCCGGCCGCTACAATCCGCGTGGCAAGTTCATTCGCTCGTGGAACCGCGACCGCGCCGGCTGGGTGATCATCGACAGCATGCTGAACATTCCGCTGCTATACTGGGCGCGAGACACCATCGATGATCCGCGGTTCGGCTATGTGGCCGAGGACCACGCCGATACCGTCATGCAAAACATCGTGCGGCCGGACGGCTCTACGAATCACATCGGCATTTTTGACCCGACCAATGGGCAACTGCTGGACACCCCAGGTGGCCAGGGCTACGGGCCGGGGTCGTCCTGGTCCCGCGGGCAGGCCTGGGCCTGTACGGGTTTGCGCTCAGCTATGCGCACACGCAAAAGCAGGCCTATCTGGACACCGCCAAGCGCGTCGCGAGCTACTTCATCGCCAACGTCGAAACAACCGGGTACGTGCCGCTGGCTGATTTTCGCGCACCGGCCACGCCGGTGATCTACGACACGTCGGCTTCGCTGTGCGCCGCCTGCGGCCTGCTTGAGATTGAAAAGCACGTGGGTGAATTTGAAAAGCCGCTGTACCACGAGGCGGCGGTCAAGCTGCTGCAGGCGGTCATTGACCATTACCTGGACCTGGACCCGGCCACCGACGGCATCGTGCTGGGGGCCACCCCGGCGTATCACGACAAGCTGCGCGAGGTGCGGCTGATCTACAGTGACTTTTACCTGGTCGAAACGCTGACGCGGCTTTTAGGGAAGGACTTTCTGATATGGTAGGTAACGTGAACGGCCAGCCGTGGCGCGATGTTGACGGCCAGCTGATCCAGGCCCACGGCGGCACCATCCTTGGCCATCAGGGCACCTATTATTGGTACGGGGAGGACCGCAGCCAGTCGGCCTTCGTGGCAGCCGGCAAGCGAGTCGTCCCATTCACCGGGGTGCGCTGCTACTCGTCTTCAAACCTGCGCGACTGGCACGATGCCGGCCGCGTGCTGACGCCGGCTTCAGACCCCGAAGGCCGGCTGCAGGTGACCAGTGTGGTCGAGCGGCCCAAGGTGTTGTTCAACGCCCGGACCGGGAAATTCGTGATGTGGGCCCATTTTGACAACCAGGACTACACGTACGCCGGCTGCGTGGTGGCCACGGCAGAGGCGCCGACCGGTCCGTTCACCGTGCATGATGTCTTGCGGCCCAACCGGCAGGAAAGCCGCGACATGACGCTGGTTCAGGACGGCGACCAGGCCTACCTGTGCTTCAGCTCGGACATGAACCAGACGCTGTATTTTGCGCAACTGACGCCTGATTACCTGGGCCTGACCGGCTTTTCGGCCAAAATCTTGGTCGATCAGGCGCGCGAGGCGCCGACTGTGTTTCATGCGGGTGACTGGTACTTTACCATCACCTCTGGCACAACCGGCTGGCGGCCCAATCCGGCGCTGTACTCGCGCTCGCGGTTTCTCTTTTCCGGGCAAAAGCTGATCGATAACCCCTGCATGGGGCCGACCGCGGCAACGACGTACGGCGGACAGCCGGCCGCGGCGTTGGCAATTGACGGGCGCTGGTACCTGCTGCTGGATCACTGGCAGCCGGCGGATCTGAGCCAGTCCGGCTACAGCATTTTGCCAATCGAAGTTACTGGCCGCGACCTGCACGTGGCTTGGACGCAAACGCCATTTGGCGGGGAGGTGAACGCATGAGTGCCACAGTGGAGAATCCAATTTTGCGGGGCTTCAGTCCCGATCCCAGCCTGCTGAAGGTGGGCGGCGATTATTATCTGGCGACGTCGACGTTTGAGTGGTGGCCGGGCGTTGAGATCTATCACAGCGTCGATTTGGTGAACTGGACGCTGGTGGCCGAGCCGCTGAACGACCCGGCGCGCGTAGATCTGCGCGGGGTTTACGATTCCGGCGCGATCTGGGCGCCGCACCTCAGCTATGCCGAGGACCAGTTCTGGCTGGTGTACACGATCGTGAAGTCGGCCACGGCGTTCAAGGACACGCTCAATTACGTGATCACCAGCCCTTCGATCACCGGCCCGTGGAGCAAGCCGACGTTTATCAGCGCCAGCGGTTTTGATCCGGCGCTGTTCCACGACGATGACGGCCGCCATTACTTCATGAACATGCTGTTTGATCACCGGCTGGACCACCCGGGATTTGCCGGGGTGGTCATGCAAGAATTTGATGCTAAGACAAAAAGTCTGATCGGTCAGCGTCGGCGCTTCTTCCCAGGCACCTCGCTGGGTGTTTGCGAAGGCCCGCAGATCATGAAGCGCAACGGCTGGTACTACCTGCTGTGCGCCGCCGGAGGCACGGGCTACAGCCACGCCTCGACCGTCGCGCGCAGCCGCAACATTTGGGGGCCGTACGTGCTTTCGCCGTGGCAGCCGCTGATTTCGACGAAGTACCACGACGACTTGCCGCTGGCCAAGGCGGGCCACGCCTGCTTCGTGCCGGGGCCCAATGGCGACTGGTACATTGTGTTTCTGTGCGCGCGCCCGCTGACGCCGCACGGCAACAATCCGTTGGGCCGCGAAACCGGGATCCAGCCGCTGGTATGGGAAGACGACTGGCCGCACTTGGCCAACGGCACCCACCTGCCGGATCAAACCGTGACGATTGCCTCAGCGCCGGCGACTGCGGTGCAGGTGCTGGACCACTCGCAGGCCATTGTGTTTGACCAGCCTAGTCTACCGGCCAGCCTGAAGACGCTTCGCCAGCCGCTTGGGGAACGCGCCTCACTCACGGCGCGGCCGGGCTGGCTGCGCCTGTACGGCCGTGAAAGTCTGTCCAGCCTGGACGCGCAAACGCTGCTGGCGCGTCGGTGGCAAAGTGTTCAGTTCACCGCCGAAACTTGCGTGGACTTTACCCCCACTAGCTTTCAGCAGCTGGCCGGCCTGGTGCTGTACTACGACACCGCCAACTGGGCGTATCTGCACCTGTCGTATGATGAGGAGCTGCACAGCCGCTACCTGCAGCTGGAGGTGGCGGACTGCGGCAAGTTCAGCTACCTGTCCGAGCACCTACCGATTCGTTTTACCGGGCCGGTTGCGCTGCGCGTGCAGGTTGACCGAGAGGTGGCGCGCTTCGCCTACCGCCAGGCGGGGGCAGCGCAGTGGCAAGTGCTGGCCACGCCGTATGCCGCAGACCACCTGAGCGACGATCACATCAAGGCCAACGGTAAGCTGGCCTTCACCGGCGCCATGGTCGGCATTTGCACCCAGGACATGGACCAGCACCGCTCGCACGCGGACTTTCAGTATTTTAATTATCAAGAAGATTAAGCGATTGTCGAATGGCGGCGCCTGGGGGAGACCCTGGGCGCCTTTTTTTTGCGGCCCCGGTTTTCCGGTTACAACACCCCACAGTGTTTGGCATTGTACTTGCTTGATTAAGGGTGAGCAAGTTGGCTGTTTAAGGCCGCTCTAATTGGGGTAGTGTTGACGTTTTTCAAAGACAGGAGGAAGACAGATGAGGCATCATCGTTTGGGGCTGTGGCTGCTTGGCGTTGCGGCGGCCGCAGGAACCTTGTTGGGCATTGCGACCCAGCCGGTTTACGCCGCTGATACGGCGCCAATCAGCACCAGTGTTGAGTTGAATATTGTGAAAAAGGACGGGTTTGTTCACCCTGGGATCAGCGTTGACCCTGAGCAGCTGCAGCAGACCCGCGCGGCGCTCAGCAAAGGGGCGCAGCCGTGGACGACCTATTACCAGGGCATGCTGGCGAGTCCGTACGCCAGCCTTGATTTTCAGGCGTCAAACCTGAAGGAAGGGACCTTTGATACCCCGCTGGATAACACGTTTACGTCCAACAAGCAGGAGCCGCGGCTTAGCGCCGATGGGTTCCGTGCATACACGCAGGCGGTGTTGTATTACCTGACCGGCAACCGCCAGTACCGCTACAACGCGCTGCGACTCGTGCGGATCTGGGAAAACATGAACCCTGCCGGCTATAAGTATTACGCGGACGCGCACATTCACGCGCCGATTCCGTTCTACTATATGGTCAGCGCCGCCGAGCTGCTGAAGTACACGTCGGTCGTGGGTGCCAATGTGTACACTGACGCCGCGGGCAACAACGTGGATCTGCGGTGGTCGACTCAGGACAACGACCAGCTGGTCAAGAATCTGGTTGACCCACTGACGGCGACCCTGCTGATCAAAATCAAGGATCAGTACTTCAATCAGCACCTGTACGCGCTGACCGGGGCGATGGCCGGGGCCATTTTCAAGGATGACCGTGAGGCGTACGCGGCCGATGTTGAGCAGACTTTTGTCAACGCGACCTCGGCGCGGCCCAACATCAACGGGGCCTTGGGCAACCTGTTTCACGTGATTGCCGCCGATGATCCGCGCAACCCGACCGGCCAGAGTTTTGTTCAGCACCTGGAAATGGGCCGTGATGAGAACCACGCAAAGGACGACGTGCTCTGCCTCGCCGGCCTGGCGCGCATCATCAACAACCAGGGCATCAAGGTCGACAAGACGACCGGCGTGCCTTCGACCGCTGAGAGCGCGGTGGACCCTTACCAGTTCGGCGACCAGCGCCTGTTGAAAGGCGTTGAACAGTTTTACAAGTACAACTTAGGCGAAACTGTGCCGTGGATCCAGGTGTCTCAGCCCGGAGACGCGGCCCATCCGGCCATTGAATCCGATGGGGTCCAGAACATCATCGATTACGGCGGCGCGGTCAGCACGGACGGCCGCGGCCGGCTGAATAAGTTCTTCAGCCTCAGCGAGGTTTACGACTACTATCGTTATCAGGAAAATATGTCGGCCAGTGAGTTGGCGCAGATCGCACCCGCGCTCACTGCGGAAGCTACGCACTTGAACGCACCGGAATACTACACTGGCACGACTAAAATGAACTACTGGGGCGCATACTCCGATTCGAAGATCACCGAGGTTGGGGCCGAGTACTGGCTGTCCATTCCGGCCGGCAAAGCGGCAGACGCGGCGACGTTCCCGAGCACTGGTAGTGCTTCAAAGGATGTTTCCTTTGCCCAGTTCGGCACGGTCCTCGATGCGGACCACGCGACCAAGACCAAAGACGGGCTCCAAGTGACGGCGGTCAAGGACCAAAGCAGCATCAAGGAAACCGAGTACGATAAGCTGTACCCGAAGGACACCAAGACGGTGCGCGGCGGCTCGCAGATCGCGCTGGCCGGCCTAGAGAAGCCGACAGACGGCGCCTTTGCGCTGAAGCTGAAGACCACCGGCGTCGCCAAGCTGCTGGTCAGTCGCGATAACCAGCCAGATCAGGTTTACCAAACGTTGACGCTACCAAACACCCACAACCAGTGGCTCACGGTGGCTTACCCGACGCTGAACGGCAATGCCAACATTGACTTTTTCGCGGTCGTTGCAGATCAGCCTAAGGTGACGGTCACCTTTGCCGCTGGCAGCTACACCGACAAGGCCGCACTGCCGCAGATCGGCGAGACCGCAAAGGACGCCGTGGTCTTTCTGGGCCAGACGCTGAACCTGGACCTGACAGCCACCAATGCAACCTCGCTGACCTTGGTCGATGGCCCAAAGGGGATGACCCTGAGTGCAACGGGCAAGTTGACTTGGCAGCCAACCAGCACGGGCACTTATCCGGTGACGGTCGAAGCCACCAACGGTCAGCGCACAGTCACCAAGACCTTCACCGTGACCAGCGAGAAGAACCGGATTCAAGCTTACAATCAGGCGACGACTGAGCTGCAAAAAGCGCCTTACACGACCGCTTCAATGGCGGCGATCAATGCCGCCGCGGCCAAGGTCCAGGCCCTAGTCAAAACCGGCACCGATGCGCAGTTCCAGGCGGCGTTAAGTGACTACACCGCGGCCATTGCCGCCGGTGAATTGCTGAACCCGACGCTGAAGGACGGCAGCCTGGCATACGGCGCTTACCCGGACCTGGCGGCGGCCAATCTGCTCGATAAGACGACCCACGCCATTGACCCGAAGCAGACGTTCAGCGCGGCCAAGCTGACGGATGACAACCAAAGCACCATTGGCGGCGACTGGCACACGGCGGCCGTGCTTGATTTTGGCAAGGACTACACAGTCACGCTTCAGTCCGTGATGTACTTGGCCCGCACCGGCTTCCCGAACCGGGCGCAGGGGACCAATCTGTACGGATCCAACGACGGCACCACGTGGACGAAGTTAACCACTGCCGAAAACCAGTTGAGCAATCAGCCGCAGACGATTCAGATCGATCCAAAGCAGGCACAGATTGCTTATCGCTACATCAAGATTCAGGTTGATGATCCGGGCACGCCGACCGATCCGGCCTACCCAGGCATTGCCGATTACGGCGAGCTCCACCTGTTTGGGACCCGGGCCGAAGTCGCCCCGAATCCGGCGGGCAAGGTGCGCCCAACCTTGTTGACAGATCCCACTGACCAGCCGGCCAAGGATCACAGCCAGGGTCAAAGTGAGGTGCCAACCAAAGGTCATCAGGGTCAACCTGGCGGCCCAGACACCACCTTCGATCAGGGCCGGATC
>NZ_BBAJ01000096.1 GCF_001311195.1 Lacticaseibacillus camelliae DSM 22697 = JCM 13995 | reverse complement strand
AAAATTGAGGGATCGAATCAAACTTAATTCGCCTATTTTTCTCCCCTGCCAAACATCTTCACCGTGACCAACTCTGACTCGCGGAAGATTGCGCTAGCCGACTGCCAAGGCGGAGTCCCCTTAATGCAGAGCTGCCAATCTAAACTGAACTTAAACCTGGCGTCCTCAATAATTGCTTGCCTTCAATTGCCGCACACTGTTAATACTGTATGTCGCCCCCTGCCGACACACCTCAGTCACGAATGCAAGCAGCAGGGAGCCTGACTACTCGTTCAAACTGCTTGACCCTATTAGTTTTCTAAGTATCTCGCCTCACACTGATTCCTCTCCACCCAGCATTGACCCCCGCACGTAAACCGCTCAACGACCAACGCAACTAATGGTTTGGTTTATGAAGCAATTCAGCTTCTGTACCGCCGCCAGGTGGGATGGAAGGATTTGATTGCAATCTTCAACAAAACCCGGCAGACTATGAGTTGGCGTTTATCGCTAGTTACACTTTGGAGGAGAATTTATTATGTTAAACAAAGTTGAGGTTCGCAGTGCAGTTACCAGTTTAGTCGCGCTGATTGGCGTAACCATTGGCCTCGCTACATGCCACCACAACCCACGCAAGCTGCCACACCACGACCGAATACATACGCATGGTTTGCTGCACAAAATTATCATGGACAACAGGTCGTCACGGTCAATGGTAATCGTAGCGATTTTCAGCAAAAGAACTGAAAAATACTGGGGCGTGGGCCAGCTATAGTAATCTTGACAGATACAATCGTGCGACTCTGGCCCAGGGCAACTTGAACTTCAAGCTGATGCCCAAAAGCGCACGGCAACCACTCTATGTTGCCCCAACCGGTTGGCACAATAAGAAGCTGAACGGTGGTTACCTCTTCAACCGCAGCCACTTAATCGGCTTCCAACTGACCGGTCAGAACAACAATATGAAAAACTTGATTACCGCAACCGCTTCGCTTAACGCGCCAAGTATGGAACGCTACGAAAATCAAGTGGCAACTTATCTGCGGATGCACCATAAAAACTACGTGCGCTATCGCGTGCAACCAGTTTTCCGCAGCAGTGAACTATTGGCACGGGGCATCCATATGGAAGCTCAAAGCTTGGAAGCAATGCCATTCACTTCAACGTGTATATTTTCAATGTACAAAAAGGCGTGACTTTAGACTACAAGAACGGTAACAGTATCGTTTCCAAAGCCGCGCTGGCTCCTGCTAAGAAGCCAGTCGCTAAGGCACCCGTTAAGAAACCGACTAAAAAGCCCGTCACGAAGGTGCCGGTTAAAAAAACCATCAATCAAGCCGAAGGCAAAAGCGCCAGGTCGAAAACCGGCTAAAAAAACCAGCCCCCAAAACAACCAAAGGCCTTTCCGACAAGACAACCGTTTACATCGTTAATGGCGGTCACGTTTACCACTTAAATCGGAACTGTATTTCCCTCAAGCGAAGCAAGCATGTGTCTAAGATGACCCTAAAACAGGCTAAGGCTAAAGGTCATTATCAAAAATGTAAATTGGAGCATTAGCTTAAAACGAGTCGCACTGGCGGCTCTTTTTTTTGTGACATCATCAGGTGGGGCCACGTTTCGGAATGAACCGGCTCAACGCGACGAAGAGCGATCGGGTTCTAACACATGCGTCTCATCAACCAGTGAAATCCTAAGTCTAAGTCCTGCCCTAATGTCAAAAGGCCATCACAACAAAACTCGTCATGATGGCCTTTTGCTAGTGCTTAAAAATATTCTGATTGTGGTACGTAAGCGCCTCTGCCTCAGGCGCCGCGTGCATGGCAGCGTCAGTCGGCGATCTGCATAGGGGGCTAGCAGCCGTTCGAGTGCCGGGTCACGCTGAATGACTGGTGACAGCACCACCTTTTTCTCCTTCGGCGTGAAGGTCACAAGCCCTTGGTCAAAGGCGCGGTCCCATAGCGGCGACAGGCAAATCACGTTACCCGGATCAAGGCGCCTGCCGGCATCGACCCGCCAGGGAATGATGTGTGAGGCAACCAGTAGCGAGCGCGTATTGATGCCGGTCACGGCGCAGCGATAGGCGTAATTTGCTTTGACCCGTTCCGCTAAGACAGTTTGGCCGATCCGGGCTTTGACCCGTTCTTCCCTTTCAGTCACAAGATACTGGCCGTCAATGATATGCCGGTATACCTGCCCCTCTTCAGTCAATAGGGCCGCATCTTGCGGCACCTTGGACAGGTCAAGCAGGCGGACAAAATCCTCGCGCTTAATCTCGGTCATCCCGTACTGGTTGAAGAAATAGAGCCAGTCCGGTCGCATTCTTTGCTTAAACTGCCAGTCGAAGTCCTTTAGGTCGGTATCGGCGAGCAGATATTGCGGAAACGGGAAAGGGCGCTCGATGCGCGCGGTAACCCGGCCATCTGGCAGCGGCGTGATTTTCCCGATTTGACCAGCACCAAACAAGTACCAGGACTTGGTTTCGCTGGCGCTTTGCGGCCGGCGGTAAATGAACCAGTCTCCTTCGCGCACCTTCCCGAACTGACGCGGCTGCCAAGAATAGGCAACAAAGTCGCGGTCTGCATAGTTGTTCGCGGTGACCTCGCCCTTGGTATCGAGGATAAAATACCGGGCCTCTGGCGCAAAGTGCAACGAATCAGGCGGCTGAACAGCGTGCGCTGAACCTGCACCATCCAGCTGCTGCATAAAGTGATCAATGCTGACCCCATAAACCTGTAACATCCGGGTCAGGGTGTCGAGTTTCACCAGTGCGGTCCCATTTTCAATACTAGACAAGGCATTTAGTGATAACTCGGCCGCCATCGCTGCCTGCTTGCGAGACAAACCGCTGCGCTCGCGCAGCTGATACAACGCCCGGCCAAACTTTGCGGCCAAAGGTTCCATCCACTCACCCCCGATTAATGGTGCCGTAATGTATTTTACCTGGACGAGCAAAGGCAGAATACCAAGTCAACTTGGTATTCTGCCTTTTTTTCTGAAGTCTCAGTTGGCCAGTTAGTGGGCTGACCTTTGGCTCAGTGACTCGATTTAGGCGGCTGGCGCCGGCCGCGCGACGGTTTTGGGGCAAACCCGCCCAACTGGCCAATAAACTCATCGGGGTACTGGAGCACCTCGTTTTGGCTCCGCTCATCAGCGACCTCGCCGTGTTCGCTGATGTCCAGCCCCACGGCTTCATCGTGCGCGGCCACTCGCATCGGGATGAACCGCCGCAACACAATGCAGATCAAGGCAGTCAGCCCACCGGCCAGCACAATCGACGCTGCGGTGCCGATCAGCTGACTGCCCACCAGCTGCCATCCCCCGCCGTAAAACAGGCCGCTGACGGGCAGTGACCCATTGACACTGCGCGTGGCAAAAACCGGTAAGCAAACTACCGACAATCCCCGAAACGCCGTGACAGCCAAACGCATCAAGCGCATCGTCAACATGCAACCGCGGTTTGATAACGTTGATGAACGCATAGCTGCACAAGGTGGCGATGATGCCAATCACGAAACTGCCGAACAGCGTGACGTAGCCGGCAGCTGGCGTGATGCCAACCAGCCCGCACAAGGCGCCGGTGCACCCACCAATCAGCGTCGGCTTGCCGCCGCGTTCGACATCCAGCACCATCCAAGTGCACATTGCACTGGCTGCCGCCAGGCTGGTGGTCAACGCCGCCGTGACTGCCGCCATGTTGGCCCCAAGCGCGGAGCCGGCGTTGAAGCCATACCACCCGATCCACAGAATCGCTGTGCCCAGCAGCACCCAGGTGCGGTTATAGGGTTGCACCTGCTTGGCGTTGCGCTCGCCTAAAAAAAGCGCACAAAACCAGCGCGGTGACGCCGGCATTGACATGAATGACCGTGCCGCCCGCAAAATCCACCACGTGCAAATGCGTCAACAGCCCGGCCGGACTCCAGATCAGATGAACCAGCGGGTAGTACACCAGCAGGCTCCAAAGCACGATGAACCAGGTCAAAAACCGGAAGCGAATCCGGCCGACCACGGCCCCGATAAACAGCGCCGGCGTGATAATGGCAAACATCATCTGAAATAAGGCATAGGCCCCTTGCGGCAATCCGCTTGCGCCCACCTTCGTCAAATTGACCCCGTTCATAAACAGACCGCGAACCCGGCCAATGACGCCGCCAATATCAGTGCCAAAGCTCAGCTCGTAACCGATAAGCAGCCACAAAATAATCGCCAGCCCCGTGATGTAGAACACCGACAGCATCGTGTTCACCACATTGCGCTTGGAAACCAATCCCCCGTAATAAAACGCCAGACCTGGCGTCATGAACCACACTAGTACACTCGCAACAATGATAAACGCCGTGTTTGCCCCATTCATCAGCTCACCTCCGCAAAATTGATATGGCGATATTGTACCCCCGATTTTACCCATACCAATTTTCAACAAGCGCGCTCAGCCGAACCAATTTCGCCGTGAGCGCTTTCTGCAGGCGCAGCATTAGGCTTTCTCAACCGCAAATCTCTAACAAGCCGTGTCAGCTTTAATGACAAAATTGGTTGACACATTTTGGCCACGGGCCTGCCGTGCCACCAATTTACTGTCTGTAGAGAGGACTAGTTGCGCGGTAACCTGCCCCCCTGGCCCCAGTATTGACACTTACGAATGGTTCATGATAGCGCTACAATGACCCTGTAAATGTTCGTGAGAATTTTATTTATAGAAAGAAGATGCTGAGGTGAAATTACTCGCAATCGTCGGCAACAACGCGACCAAGTCGTACAACCGCGTGTTGCTGAGGTACATGAAACAGCATTTTGCCAACACCGCTTCAATCGATCTGCAAGAGGTTCGCGACCTGCCGATGTTTAATGAGGACGCGCTTGACCAATTTCCGCCGGTCATCGAAACGCTGATTCGCAAAGTCGAAGCAGCCGATGGGATCATCATTGCGACGCCAGAGTACGATCATTCCATGACCGCCAGCCTCAAAAGCGTGATTGAATGGCTGTCCGCCAGTTATCACTCACTGGCCGGCAAACCGGTGATGATCGTCGGCGCGTCACTTGGTGCTCAAGGCACCGTCCGCGCCCAGATGGACCTGCGGCATGTGCTCGATGCACCAGGGTCGATGCCTGCGTGCTGCCGGGCAATGAGTTCATGCTACCCCATGCCGCAACGGCATTCGACGCTAACGGCGTGCTGAAGGATCAGAAAACGGTCCAGTTTCTTGACCAATGTTTCACTCAATTCATTAAATTCATCCACCTTTACAGTGGAACCACAAAGGAGAATCATCAGATGACTGCCGAAACAAATTGGGATCAGACTTATGATGTGGTTGTTTTGGGCTTTGGTGGTGCCGGGGCGACCGCCGCGCGGTTTGCCGCAGATGCTGGGGCGCAGGTGCTGCTGGTTGATTCTGCGCCGGAGGGCCACGAAGGCGGCAATACCCGCTACGCCGGCCAAGTCGTCGGTGCTGGCACCGACTTTGACCAGCTGAAAGCCTACTACAAAGCCATGACCGCGCCGATGCACCTGGACGAAGACATGATCGACACCTACGTCGATGGCATGGTCAAAATGCCGGATTACTTTCGCAAGTACCTCGGCGTTGAGCCGCTGAGCATCGCCAAGGACTGGGATCACAGCAAGGTAGACCTACACGGCATCCTGCATGAATTCCCAGATTTTCCCGGCGTAAACGCGTATGACCTGCTCGTTGTGCATGAGCGCCAGTTCGACTCCGCCTTGTGGAAGAAGCTGCGCAAAGAAGTGCTTGACCGCAGCGATAAGATCACGGTTTGGTACAGCTCCCCTGCCAAGCACTTAGTTCAGGATTCTCAAACCGGTGCCGTACTCGGTGCCCAAATTGAGCACGACCACGTGCTGCTGAACATCAAAGCCCGCGGCGGCGTGATCATGGCCACCGGTGGTTTTGAAAACAATCCGGCAATGATTCAGGATTACCTGAAGGCTTCCCGGCTCGCACCAATCGGCTCGCTGTACAACAAAGGCGACGGCATCAAACTGGGCGAAGAAGTCGGCGCGGACATGTGGCACATGGCCAATTACGAATCGTTGGGCATGCTGCATGGGCTCACCTTTGCCGGCCCTGCCGGCACCCGTGGCCGCTTGATCCTGAGCTGGCCAAAAGCCGCTGACGGCAGTACCTTCACGGTCGGCGACGATGGTTCCCGCTACTTCAACGAAGCCGAAGCCAACAAGCACGGCCACATTTACTACCACGGGACCTGGCAAGTGCCGATTGCCAACGATCACCCGCACTTGATTTTCGATCAAGCGCAGTGGGACGCGATTCACGCAGATAAGCTGCCAGTGGACAATTTTGACGACATCACCATCAAAGCTGCCACCTTGGAAGATTTGGCCAAGCTGATCAATGCCAAGCCAGACGTGCTGGTCAAGGCCCGTCAGGACTTCGACCACTTCGTTGAGGCGGGTCGAGATTACGCCTTTGACCGGCCGGTGGCGACGATGCGCGCGTTTGACGATGGCCCATACTACGCCGTGCCGCTGCGTCAGACAGTGCTCAACACGCAAGGCGGTCCACGCCGCAACAGCCGGGCCGAGGTCTTGAAGCCTGACGGTCAGGCCATCAAGAATCTGTACTCTGCCGGTGAACTTGGCGGCATCAACGCCAACCAGTATCAAGGTGGTAACAACCTGGCCGAGTGCCTGATCTGGGGCAAGATCGCCGGCGAAAATGCGGCGCATGGCCTGACTCCGACCGCCGCGACAAAGACTGCAGCGCACACTGACGCCAACAGCGGTGCCTCTGAGAAACAGTCTGACCAGCAGACTGATGCGACCAGCGGCGCTTCTGAACACGACTCCAGCAAGTCAGAGACCACTGATTATCACGTCGGCCCGAATCAATACATCGGTGTCAGTGATGCCGGCATGGGCAACGAAATTGTCGTCCGCGTCACCTACGCCGCCGGTAAGCTTGAAAACGTCGAGGTCCTTAAGCAAAGTGAAAGTGCGGATGTGGACTGAAGGCCATCAAGCAGCTGCCTGCGGAAATGGTTGCCGCCAATTCGCCAAAGGTGGATGCAGTCACCGGCGCGTCGGTCACGAGCCACGCACTGCAGGACGCGGTCGCCGATGCCATCAGCAAAGCCCAAGCGTAAATCATTGATGGTGCGTTGAGGCAAAGGAAGAACTCGTTTAGAGTTCTTCTTTTTTTGTGCTTGCTGGCTGCACCAAGACCTGCAAAAGGAGAACCAGCAGCAAAATCTTTACTGGATCGTAAAATTATTTGCTTAATGTCATTGAACGTTCAGCAACTCAACTGTATGATAGTAAGCAAGGTTGAGCTCGTCGCACCTCCCCTTCCGCCAGCACAACATGTGCTGGCCGGAACCAGATGAGCTCGTTTACCCCAACTCCCCTAGATGTTTTTTCTTGGCCACTCGAATCGGATCGGGTGGTTTTTTTGTCGGTACAGCAAAAACGCCGCCTCAAACGAGTCGGCGTTTCCACGCACTGGATGAATTGATCACACTGCGCCCGTCAGCCTTGGTTCAGGTTCAGCTGGTAAAACCGACTCGCCCGGTCTGGAAAGGCGTAGTCGCCGCCGAGGTCCTCGCGCCGGCAGCGGGTGAACCCTTGTCGCTCGTAAAACTGATGCGAACGATGCTCAGCCTCTGGGGTATCCAATACTAGGCGCGTGAAGCCCTTTGCCCTGGCTGCCTGCAGCATCACCTGATATAGCTGCCACCCCAAACTGACCGGCCGGCCGCGAAACTGAGGATACACAAAATTGTAGCATCGCCGTTGTCGCCGT
>NZ_BBAJ01000095.1 GCF_001311195.1 Lacticaseibacillus camelliae DSM 22697 = JCM 13995 | reverse complement strand
CTTGCAACTGGCGCCCCGGGACTTGTCGCGCCTGGCCCGGCGCGGCTCCGGCTCCGCATCGCGGTCAGTGTTCGGCGGCCTTGCCATTTGGCACCGCGGTGACAGTGATCTCACCTCGTTTGCTGAGGCCTTACCCGAAACAAAGCTGCCCTTGCGCATGGTCGTTGTGATGGTCGATGCCGGCCAGAAAAAAGTCTCATCGCGCCGCTTGATGGCCAACACCGTGGCAACCAGTCCCTACTACCCGGCCTGGGTCAAAGATAACGAGCGGGCCGCAGGCGACATGGTGAAGGCCCTGGCTGCAGCTGATTTCACCCGGATCGGAGAATTGACAGAGCAAAGTAGTGCTCGCATGCACGCCGCCATTTTTGCCAGTGACCCCGCCTTTACCTACTTTCAGCCGGCGACGTTGACGGTGTGGCACGCGGTGCAGACCTTGCGGGCGCAAGGGGTCCCAGCATACGCCACCATGGACGCCGGGCCGAACGTCAAAATTCTGACCTTGGCGCCTGCCGTTGCGGCGGTCAAAGCGGCGCTGCCCGAATTTAAAGACCGCCTGCTGGTCGCCGGCCCCGGCCGCGCCGCCAAAGTATTGGAGGAAGCACAATGAGCCAATCGATTCAGTCGCACCGCAAGGACGAGCACGTCTTTTTTAGCCGAAAATTTTCGCCCCACAAGCCAAGGCAGGCTTTGATGACGTGCGCCTGCTGCATGACCCGCTGCCGGAAACTGCCGTGGCTGATGTGTCGGTGACACCGGCGCTGTTTGACTGGGAGTGGCCCTTTTTCATCAACGCCATGACAGGTGGCTCCCAGCAAACCGGCCGGTACAATGAGCAGCTGGCCACCATTGCGGCGCACACGGGGCTGGCTATGGCGACGGGCTCCCAGGCGGTGGCACTGAAGGAGCCTGATTTGGCGTCCACCTTCCAGGTCGTGCGGGCAGCCGATCCCGACGGCTTTCTGATAAGCAACCTCGGCGCGAATAAGACCCCGGCTCAAGCCGAAACGGCAATCAAGATGCTCCGCGCCAACGCCTTGGAGATTCACCTGAACGCGGTCCAGGAGCTGATCATGCCCGAGGGTGACCGAGATTTCCACTGGCTGACCAATCTCCAGCGCATAATCGCAGCCAGTCCGGTCCCGGTGATCGTCAAAGAGGTCGGGTTCGGAATGACCAAGGAGGCGCTGGTCAAGTTGCGCCAGGCCGGGGCGAAGTATGTGGACGTGGGCGGCAAAGGTGGCACTAACTTTGCGCAGATTGAAGGCGTGCGGCGTCAGGATGACGACTACACCGCGCTTGCCGACTTTGGCCAGTCCACCGTTGAATCCCTGTTGGAGGCGCAAGACAGCGGACTCACGGTCCTGGCGACCGGCGGTGTCCGCACCCCTCTTGATGTTGTGAAGGCCCTGCGGCTCGGTGCCAGTGCGGTCGGCATCAGCGGGTTGGTGCTTCACTGGCTGATCCAGGAAGGCCCAGCCGCGGCGGAAGCCATCTGACCGCCTGGCAGCGGCAGCTCCCCGCCCTGCTGGCGCTGCTTGGCGCTAAGAATCTAACAACGTTGCGGCAGGTCCCGGTCGTTTTCTCACCGGCGCTGGTCAACTACGCCCAGCAGCGCAACCTGAAACTACCCTACTGAATTGCAGACATGAAAAAAAGCCGACGCATTTTTGCGTCGGCTTTTTCAGATCCTAAGGCCCTTGGGATAGGCATTCTTAATGGTGCCGCCCACCGCCTTACCCAACGCAAAACCACTGCCTTCATAAGTCAGCAGGACGGTTTGCTTTTTGGTGAGGGCCGGCCGACTGAGTGTCTCGCCGTGGCGATAACGGGTAAATTCGTCGGCTGAGACGCTGACCACGGTTTGGAACATCGCCGGCGAAAGCGCGGTGGCCAAGGCGTGGGCCGGCTCAAACCGGCCCTTCTTAAAGGTGCCTAAGGTCAGTCCGGTGCGCAGCAGGTGGATGCCGGCAAGTGCCGGGGTCCCCACCGGTAGCGTGGCCAGGGTATCTCGATTCAAGGTCTTGGGGAGATTCAACGGCTGCTTGAAGGTGGCTTTTTCAAATGCCGCAAAGTCTTGCTGCTGGGTCCGGTTCAGCCGCACCGGTTCCACCAGCGGCCCCATCGCAACCTTGCCAGCGCCAGCTTTTTGCAACTTCGCAACAAAATGGCCCTCGCCGTCAAGGCGCTGTGGCCACAGGCGGGCGGTTTCCTTCAGCATCGGGTCGCCGTTGGCCCACTCCGGCCTGCCGTCGGCGATCCCCGCCGGTTTATCGATTGGCACCACACTCAGGCCCAGATTGGCCGTGGCCCAGGCGATGATCTGCTCATCTTCCTCTGGCGCAAACGTGCAGGTCGAGTAAACCAAAATGCCGCCCGGGCGCAGCATTTTCACTGCTTCGGCGACGATTTCGCGCTGGCGCTCAGCGCACTTGACGGGATAGTCCGGCGTCCAGTAGCTCATCGCGTCCGGATCCTTGCGAAACATGCCTTCTCCGGAGCAAGGGGCGTCGATCAAGATGCGGTCGAAGGCTTCCGGCAGGCGCGCCGCCAAATGCGCCGGATCACTGTTTGTCACCAGCGTGTTGGTCAGCCCGAACCGCTCGATGTTGCTGGACAGCACTCGCGCGCGCCCGGCGTTGATCTCATTGGCGACCAGCAGGCCCTGCTGCTGCATAAAACTGCCAAGGTGCGTTGACTTACCACCGGGGGCCGCGCACAAATCGAGGACCCGCTCTCCTGGGCGCGGGGCAGCCACGGTGCCGACAAACTGGGCACTAGGCTCCTGGCTGTACACATTGCCTGCAATGTGCGCCAGCGACGTCCCAACCACCTTGCCGTAATGTCCCCACTGACTCCAAGGAATCGCCGGGGCCTGGCTGGTGGCGTGATGCAGCGGATTGACGCGAAACCCGGCCGCAGCCGGCTGGTCAAAGCTGGCCAGAAACGCGGCCGCGTCTGAGCCTAATAGCTTGCGGTATTTTTCTTCAAAGCCCTCGGGTAATGTCATGCCTGTCTCTCCTTTTCCCATGCTTGCGCATTAGCAGCCCGTAAAGCGTGCCGGTCGCGATGACCCACAGCGCTGCTGCAAAAATGACGAACCGCGGCCGGTCAGTGAGATAAAACCACCAGTTGGCGGCGATCGTTCCGGCCACCGTCAGCAGTGCACTGTAGCCGCACAGCCGGACCCACAGCCCGCGCAAGGCGCGCTGTCGCTGCGGGGACT
This sequence comes from Lacticaseibacillus camelliae DSM 22697 = JCM 13995, assembly GCF_001311195.1. Taxonomy (GTDB): domain Bacteria; phylum Bacillota; class Bacilli; order Lactobacillales; family Lactobacillaceae; genus Lacticaseibacillus; species Lacticaseibacillus camelliae. The sequence continues at coordinate 4,643 of NZ_BBAJ01000095.1, read as the reverse complement.
TAAGCTCGGCCGGCAGCGTATTTTTGACAAACCACTGCGCAATCCAGGCAATGAGCACGGCGAACAGCCCCAGCACCACACACCACACCGTTGTGAGGCCGCTGGTTTGCCACCAATCCGTCCCGCCGAGATGCTGACGATACTGGTAGTTGGCGGCCTTGCCGCCGAGCAGTCGGGCGAGTTGGCCTTTTTGCTTCTGGATGTTCTCGCCGTCCGCATAGACTTTAACGTCGTCAAGCCGCGGCGCCGCAGGGCCTGCCCCACTTGCGTTCAGAAAAATGGCCCGGTTGAGTCGCTGACTGCGCGGCGACGAGACGACCCCCAGCACGGGGAGGTACTGGCCAGCCTGTTTAAGGTACTGCTGGTGGCTGCCGGTGGTCAGCTGTTTTTCGTGATCAGCACCAACCACGGTGACCGGCAGCGGCGACTGGAAATCGGCATCGGAAAACCACTGTCCTGAGTCCAGTGGGAGCGTTCCGTAGTGGCCATTGCCGTACATGTACACTCGCCCACCGCTGGTCCGGAACTGAACTTGAAGGTTGGTCAACTTGCTTTTTGCCAGCTTGGCGGCGGCCTGCGGCAAGGTGAGATCGGCCTTAGTTGAGACCGTCACCGCCTGCTCGCTCAGGTTGTAGTGATCCAGCAGCTCGGCGTATTCGGTTTGGTCATGCGTTGACCAGACCCAGCCGGCCCCGAGAATCAGCAAGACCCAGGCCGCAGCTAAAAAGAAGAGTCGCTTCAAGGTTGACATCCTTTCTATCGAATCAAGTAGATGCGGTCATTGATGGCGTCAAACCGCGGAAATGCCCGGTTCAACGGCAACAGTCTGCGGTCCGGGACAAAGTGCGCCAGCTGCCAAAACAGGCGGCTGTTTGTCGCACCGTTGCGCTCACCGATCACAAACAGATCAAGCGTGGAAAAACGTGTCCGCAGCAACTGCAGAAACGCCGCATCGCTCCACTCGTGATCCGGGGACCAGGCCATGACCACCGCATCCACCTGCGCCCCCCACTGCCACAAGGCCGCACTGGCCCCGGCGCGGTGGACCGGCAGCAGCGGGGTCTGGCCGGTCACGTTGGCTTTGCCACGTCAGGCTGTCAGAGGCAATCACCCGGTTGCCGGCTGCCTGCAAGCCAAAACTGACATAACCGTTGCCGGCTGCCACTTCCAAGTACCGCCGTGGGCCAAACAGCGCCGTCCATTCGGCGAACAGCGACTGCTGAACAAAGGCCCACATGCCAAAATGGTAGGCAATGTACTGGCGAAAGTGCCGCAGCAGGTGGTCCAAGGCAACCACCGCGCGAAGCGGCACTTGAAAGTCATATTGGGCCTCCGCCATGGTTTCACCGGTCAGGCCCAGCCTTGGCAGCGCCGCTGTGGGCAGCTGGTGGGCAGCCACCGCCGTGCGCCAGGCCGTCAAAGCCGCCACTTGCTGCCGGATCGCTGGGGTCGGCATGGTCTCTGCAAGTTGATTGAGTTTCACCCAGTAGTCCATGCTGACCTCCCTGCCAATGAAAAAGCCGCTGAATCACCAGCGGCTGCACAAATGCTTAGTGGATCCCCAGCGCCATTTTGGCGTACCGGCTCATCCGCTCCGGGCCCCACTGCGGGTACCACACCAAGTGAATATCGACCGACGTGATGCCTGGCACAGCCAGCAGCGCCTCATGAATGCTGTCGTCCAGCATAGTCGTCAAGGGGCAGCCCATGGTTGTCAGCGTCATCTCGACGTCGCAGTGACCCACATCGTCCAGGTCGACGCCGTAAATCAGGCCGAGATTGACAATGTCGACGCCCAGTTCTGGTCGATCACGCCTTCCAGGGCTTTGACGATGGCCTTTTTCATCTTGGCAAAGTAAGCGTCTTCTTCCGGCGTCGTGGTTTTCTCATCAGCCATTGGGATGGCCTCCTACTCGTTCGACTTCAGCGTGCCCGCAACGGCGTAATGGTCCGGCGTCATTTCGTTGAGCACGATGTGGATGTGCTCAGCCGGGGCCCGGTGTTTTTGGCGATGGCTTCAGTGACATCCTGGCACATCTTGGCCAGCTGCTCTGGCGTCCGGCCTGCTAACAGATCAATGTGAACTAATGGCATGTGATCGCTCCTTTACTCTTCTTGCCCAAATTATACCCGAGATTGCGGCGCTTGAACAGGTGACTTCCGCTTAGCGTCCTGCTGATCGGAAGTCAAGAACTCCCCGACCACGTCGACTGTGTTCAGAATATCGATGAAAGCCAACCGGTCAGCCCCTAGCGTGGCCTGGGTCAAATCGTACAGTTCGTACCGCGTGATGACGATCATCAAGGTCGTATTCGGGCGGTGCAAGTAACCCCCACGGCTGGGAATGACCGTGATGCCGCGATTGAGTCGCGCCGAAACCGCGGCAACCACGTCATCCGGGTGCTCGGTCACGATCATCGCCGTGATTTTCTGGTTCGAGGTATGGATCATGTCGACCACCCGCGACATGCAGTAAATCGAGATGATGGTGTACAAGGCGCTTTCCCATTGCAGGCCAAACCCGGCAATCAGCACGATGACCGAGTTGATACCGAACATCAGCCAGCCGACCGACTTTCTCGTCGTTTTCGCAAGGTACATGGACAAAATGTCAAACCCGCCAGTCGAAAAGCCGTAGCGCAGGGCAATCCCGACCGCGATACCGGTCAGCGCGCCGCCGAAAATCGAATTCATCAGCGGATCGTTCGAAAGCGCCTGGACCGGCAGCACAATCGTGAAACCTGAGATGATCAGGATGTTGAGAATACTGAACAACGTGAAACTGCGACCGAGCTTACGCCAGCCCAGATACGCAATCGGCATGTTGATCAATAAGTTAAACCAGCCCGTTAAATCACCGCTGGTGAGCCCCAGGCGGTGAAGAAAAATGGAGATCAGCTGGGCCAACCCAGTGGCTCCGGCCTGGAAGACCTGTGCGGGAGTCAGGAAAAAATTCAGGGCGATTGCGGTCAGCAGACCGCTGACCAGTGCGACCCCCAATTTTGTCAAAGTGTCATGCTGAGCGAATTTTGTCAGTTTTGCCATGTCTCTGCCTACTTGTTCACAATTTACGGACACACGTGCACATAAAACCTGTCTTGCCGTCCGTCATTGTTACTAGAATACACGGGAAAGTTCAGAAAATACAGCCCCTATACCGGGTTTTCGCGTATAATAGGCAGAAACTTGTGCCTCGCATTCAGGTGTTCTAGTTTTGTGAACAAAGAAAGGAAGATCACAATGACTCGTTCCGCTTGCACCAGCATTTTGATTGGTAAAAAGGCGACGGCTGACGGCAGCGTTCTGATTGGCCGCAATGAGGACTCGAAGGCGGCGTGGCCCAAGCACCTCGTCGTGCATCCCGAGACCTTCGATCAGCCTGAAGCTTTTCATTCAAAGGCGAATGGGTTCACCTTGCACCTCCCCAAGCACGCCTTTAAGTACACAGCAACCCCGGAATGGACTGACCAATACGGCCTGTTTGAGGAAGCCGGGATTAACCAGGTCGGCGTGGCGATGAGTGCGACCGAAAGTGCCTACGCCAACGCCCGGGTGCTTGCCTATGACCCCTTTGTGCCAGATGGCATTCTAGAAGAGGCCATGGTCACGGTCGTGCTGCCTTATATTCACTCCGCAAAGGAAGGCGTCTTGCGTCTGGGGCAAATCGTCACCACACTTGGCACCGGGGAAGCCAATGGCGTTTTGTTTGCCGATCACGATGAGGCCTGGTACATGGAAATTGGGTCTGGGCACCACTGGGTGGCTGAGCGCATTCCGGATGACAGTTATGCGGTGGTGGCCAACCAGCTCAGCATCCAAGCCGGGTTGTTCGATGATGCCAATTTTTTGACCAGTCCGAATCTCGCTACATTCGCCGAGTCCCACCACCTGTGGCAGGCTGACACGCCGTTTAATTTCCGCCGCATCTTCGGCACTGACACCCCATTTGATCGAACCTACAACACGGCGCGTGTGTGGGACGGCCAGCGGCGGCTGACCCCGAGTCGCCGCAGTGACCCGACGGACTCGAACCTGCCCTTCGTCCTCAAGCCGGACCGGCCACTGCAAGTTGATGACGCTTTTCAGGTGCTTGGCAGCCATTTTGAGGAAACGCCGTATGATCCGGTCGATCCGCAGGCCACTGCCCCTCATCGCTTCCGCCCCATCAGCCTCGCCCGCACGCAGGAAAGCCACGTCCTGCAGCTGCGGCCAAACCTGCCTGACGAACTCGCCGGAATTCACTGGCAGGCTATGGGCGTGGCGGCGGAAAGTCAATTTGTCCCATTTTTTGCCGGGACTACCACGACGCCAGCCGATTACCAAGTGGGCGCTTTACCGCCGAGTCCGGATTCGGCGTACTGGCAGTATAAGCTGGCCGGCGTGTTGGTCGACGCGCATTACTGGCACTTCCAGCAGGCCTTGCAGCAGATCCAAACCGCGACCCATGCGCTGCTGCTAGCCAACATCGCCAAGACCGATGGCCAAGCGAAAACCGCCCCCGACCTGGCGGCGCTCGCCACAACCGCCAGTTTGGCCAATGCGGCAATCGCCAAATCCGCGTGGCAGACCTTCACTGCTCGACTGCTCCAAGAATCGACGGACCTCAGCCCGCTGAATTTCAGCACCGACGATCAACTCTAATC
>NZ_BBAJ01000094.1 GCF_001311195.1 Lacticaseibacillus camelliae DSM 22697 = JCM 13995 | reverse complement strand
TTGAGCCCGGGCGCCGGCGCTGAAGAAAATTGCGGCGGCGTTTGGGGCGCGGGTCCTGCGCGCGGACGGGTCGCTTGACCGCAAGGCGCTGGGGGACATTGTGTTTAATAATCCTGACCAGTTGGCTCAGCTGAACGCCATCGATCACCCGTACCTGCGCGATGCAATCAACGATGCGCTGGCGGCGGCCAAAGCCACCGGGGCTAGGGTCGTCGTCGGCGAGATTCCGTTGCTCTACGAGACCCATTACGAAACAGGCTTTGACGGGGTGGCGGTGGTGACCCTGCCGCCGAACATGCAGCTGGAGCGGCTTATGGCCCGCGATGGCCTGACGCAGGCGCAGGCGCAGGCGCGCATCAATGCCCAAATGCCACTGGCTGACAAGATCGCCAAAGCAGATTTTCTGATCGATAACTCTCAGGGACCGGCCGCCCGCAAGGCCCAGGTCGCGGACCTGTTGGGGCAGCTGGCCCGGTGATTGTCAGGGTGCCTCGTGGTATAATGTAGTATCAAAATGAAGAAGGTGTGCCTTTGCTCTGCCCACATTGTCATCATAATAGTTCCCGGGTCGTTGACTCCCGGCCCACAGACGGTGGTCGCGCGATTCGGCGCCGCCGCGAGTGTGAAAACTGCGGCTTTCGCTTCACCACGTTTGAGCGGGTCGAGCAGACGCCGCTGCTGGTGATCAAAAAGAACGGCACGCGCGAGGAGTTCAGTCGTGAGAAGATCCTGAAGGGCCTGATCCGTGCGGCCGAAAAGCGTCCGGTCACGATGGAACAAATGCAGAAGATCGTCGAAAACGTGGAGAACAAGCTGCGCGCGATTGGGGAAAATGAGGTCTCCAGTCAACAGATTGGCGAGTACGTGATGAAACAACTTGCCGAGGTCGACGACGTGGCTACATTCGCTTTGCCTCAGTCTACCGGCAGTTCAAGGACATGTCAGTGTTCATGCAGGAGCTGCAGGACATGATGAAGCGGGAAAAAGATCAAGATAAGTAATTAAAAGTGGGTGTGGGGCAACCGACGCCACTTTTTTGAGTCAGGAGGGGACAGCATTGGCGCGACCGAGCAATTACATGGCGCAGGACGACTTTATCGTCGTTCAGGCGACTTATTTCAGCGATCAGGATCAGGACGTGGTCGTCCACCTTTACCAGCCGCTGATCGGTCCGGTCGCGCTGGCGCTTTACCTGAGCCTCTGGAACGATTCGCACCGGCAACCGGCCGCCGCCGATCGGCGAAAACAGACGGCGCTGATGGACCTTTTGGGCGTCGATCTCGACACGCTGTATTCTGCCCGCATTAGGCTGGAGGCCCTGGGGCTGATGAAAACCTACACGTCGACGGATGCCGGTGGGCGCTACTGGGCGTACGAGCTGTACCGACCGGTGGCGGCCGACCGGTTTTTCCAGGACGACACGCTGAGTCTGCTGCTCTTTGATCGCGTGGGGGATGGGCGATTTGCGCAACTGGCGAATCGGTACGCAATTCACACCGTGCGCGCCCAAAGCTGGCAGGATGTGTCTGCCAGCTTGCTCGATGTCTTCGAGCTGACATCAGTGGTCCCGACTGCTGGCACCAAAAGCGCTAAGCAAACCGTGGCGCCAAAGCCGCTGCCTGAGGTGACTTTGAGCGATGGCGCCGGGTACGATTGGGATTTGCTTGAGCAGCTTACGGCAAAAGGTGGGTTGCGCTCAGGCCAGCTAGGTCAGCACCGGGCGGCCTTAGCCCAGATGGCCACCTTTTACGGGCTGACCCCGCCGGTGTTTGCCCGGTTCATCCAGCAGGCGACCAACCGGGCGACCGGTGAGTTGAGCCTGCGCGCACTGAGGCAAATCGTCGAGCAGACTTATCAAAAGCAGGCGCCGCACCTCAAGCCGAAAGGCACTGCCAGTGCGTCAAGTGCGTCCAGCGCAGACGCTCAGCCCAGGCAGGCAGTCCCTGTCAGCCAGCGAGCAGGCGCTGATCCAGCGCGCGCAGGCAACGCCGCCACGGGAATTTTTGGAAGAGGCCAAGCACCGCAAAAACGCCCAGCTCTTTGTGGCGCCGAATGAGCTGCAGGCCGTGCGCAAGCTGGCGGCGCGGAATGTGTTCGACAATGCGACCATCAATATTTTGATCGATTACATTCTGCAAAACTATGACAGCGTCAATCAGGCCCTGCTGGACGCAATCGCCAATCGCTGGCTGGCCGTTGGCGTCGACAGTCCGGCGCGGGCACTGCAAGCCATCAAGGATTACCAGCAAAAGCCGCGTCAGTCGCGTAGGCGGCAGGCACAGCCGGCGCGCCAGGAGCGAAGCCGGACTGGTTAGATAAGCCTTATGAGGCAAATAGTGCAGATGAGGATCCCGCGCTAGCCGCTGAGATTGCAAGAAACGAGCAAAGTTACGCGCACTGAGGAGGAAAAGACCGATGAAACCCATGAAGGATGAACTGGCCAAGATTATGGATCGGCGCCAGTTGACTAGTGAGTACCGCAAAATGGTGCAGGACGCGGTCGCAGATCCTGACGTTCAGACCTTTTTAAGCGCCAATCAAGGCAAGCTGGCTTCCGATGCGGTGGTTCGCGGCGCCGCCAAAATTTACGAGTTCGTGACCGCTCGGGATCGTTTGGCGGCCGGAGACCCTTTGATTGCGCCAGGTTACCAACCTCAGCTAGTGGTCTCAAATGGCTGATCGACATTACGTACGTCGCAACGCCTGAGAAGATTGCCCAGGATGCTTTGGCAGCCAAATCCCGGTTGATCACTGCTTTAAATATGCCTAAAGCAATTAAGAATGCGGACATTGATACCTATGATGAAAAGGACAGGGGTCAGGCCCTTTCTGCGGCACTGGATTTCACTACCGGAATGGCGGAGGCCCCAGATGATTTTCACAAGGGGTTGTACCTGACCGGGCCTTTCGGCGTTGGGAAAACTTTTCTACTCGGTGCGATTGCCAATGATTTGGCGAAGCACGGTATCGCTTCGACGCTGTTGCACTACCCGACCTTCGCTGTGGAAATGAAGGACGCGATTACTGATAATTCCGTACTGGCCAAAACGGACGGCATCAAAAAGGCCAAGGTGCTGATGATCGACGATATCGGCGCTGAGGCCTGGAGCGCCTGGGTCCGCGATGAGGTGCTCGCCGTGATCTTGCAGTACCGGATGCAGGAGGAGCTGCCGACGCTGTTCACGTCGAACAAAAATATGCAGGAGCTGACGGCGTTCCTGTCCGGCAGTGAAACAGGCAAGGCGGACGAGCCGGTCAAGGCGCAGCGCATTATGGAACGCGTGCGGTTTTTGGCCAAGGAAATCACCGTTGGCGGGCCGGACCGGCGCAATGTTTAAGCTGGCAGATGCACACCAGTGCACAATTCGTGAACTTTTTGCCGCATAAGCCTTGCACCCTGAAGTGGGCTGTGGTTTAATCTAAGTATCAAAGACGGAAGCAAAAAGGAAGTCCCACCCAGAGAGCCCAGGCACAGCTGAAAGCCGAGCATCGACGTCCGCACCACTTTCCGAGATTGGCCGTTATGGCCCCCGCAGCGCAGGTTACGCGCAACGAGTGGAAAGCAGTGCTTTCAAATCGGGTGGAACCGCGAGCAAAATCGTCCCGAGTGTCAAATGACACTCGAGGCGATTTTTTGTTTCCGAAAAAAAAGGAGAATGGGTATGTCAATCAAGATCACGTTACCAGATAACAGCATCAAAGAATTTGACGCCGGCGTTTCGACGCTGGACGTTGCCAAAAGCATTGCCAACAGTCTGGCCAAAAAGGCCGTTGCCGGAAAATACAACGGTCAGCTCATTGGGCTGAACGATGCGCTTTCGGCCGATGGCAGTTTGGAAATCATCACCAAGGACTCTGATGAAGGGTTGAACGTTTTGCGCCAGACGGGCGCGTTCGTGCTGGCTGCGGCCATCAAAGCCCTGCACCCGGAAGTGCGGCTGGGCGAAGGCGAAGCTGCCGATGACGGCTTCTACTACGACACTGACCGCGAAGACGGCCAGCTGACCATCGATCAGCTGCCGGCGATCGATGCAAAGATGAAGGAAATCATCAACCAACGCGCCGATTGAAAAGATCAGCATGAGCAAGGCCGATGCGAAAAAGGCCTTCGCCGATGAGCCGTACAAGGTGCAGCTGATTGACGAGATCAAAGGCGATGAGGTCAACGGTTTCAAGCTCGGCGATTTCTGCGACTTTGAGGAAAGCGTGCTGCTGCCAAACCTCAAAGACCTCAAGCACTTCAAGCTGTTGTCTGTTGCCGGTGCCTACTGGCAAGGCAAGTCATCCAACCCGATGCTGCAGCGGATCTACGCGACGGCTTACTACAAGGAAGCTGATCTGGAAGAAGACGGCAAGCGCCGCCAGGAAGCCAAGGAGCGCGACCACCGCGTGATCGGCCGTGACCTGGACCTGTTCTTTGTCGATCCTAAGGTCGGGGCCGGCCTGCCATACTGGATGCCAAAAGGCGCGACCATTCGGCGCATCATCGAGCGCTACATCATCGACAAGGAAATCGCCGATGGCTACGAGCATGTTTACACGCCAGTTCTGATGAACCTGGATGCCTACAAGACCTCCGGCCACTGGGACCACTACCGCGATGACATGTTCCCACCGATGGACATGGGCGACGGCGAAATGCTGGAGCTGCGGCCGATGAACTGCCCAAGCCACATTCAGATCTTCAAGCACCACATCCGCTCGTATCGTGAGCTGCCGCTGCGCATCGCTGAACTGGGCATGATGCACCGTTATGAAAAGTCCGGCGCCTTGTCCGGTTTGCAGCGCGTGCGGGAAATGACCCTGAACGACGGCCACACGTTCGTCGCGCTGGATCAGGTCCAAGACGAGTTCAAGAAGATCTTGAAGTTGATCATGGCCGTTTATGAGGACTTCAACATTTCTGACTACACCTTCCGCTTGTCCTACCGCGATCCGAAAAACACCGCGAAGTACTTTGACGATGATGAAATGTGGACCCGCAGTCAGAGCATGCTGAAGGGCGCCATGGACGACCTGGGTCTGGATTACTACGAGGCTGAAGGGGAAGCCGCATTCTACGGCCCTAAGCTGGACATCCAAACCAAGACGGCGCTGGGCAATGAAGAAACCATGTCGACCATCCAGCTGGACTTCATGCTGCCAGAGCGGTTCGACCTGAGCTACGTCGGCGCCGACGGTGAGAACCACCGGCCGGTCATGATCCACCGCGGCATCGTGGGCACCATGGAGCGCTTCATCGCCTACCTGACAGAAATTTACAAGGGTGCCTTCCCAACCTGGTTGGCGCCAACGCAGATCGAACTGATCCCAGTATCCCTGGATCAGCACATGGACTACGCCAAGCTGCTCAAAGACAAGATGCTCAAGGCCGGCCTGCGGGTCGAGCTCGACAGCCGCAATGAGCAAATGGGCTACAAGATCCGCGAAGCCCAAACCCAGAAGATTCCATACACGGTCGTGGTTGGGGACAAGGAAGTTGATTCCGCTGCCGTCTCTGTTCGCCGCTATGGAGAATCGGCTGGCGAGGAAATGCCGGCTAACTTGTTCATCGAGTCCGTTGAGGCGGAGATCAAGAACTACAGCCGTGACGGCAAGCACAAGCGCGGCGAGGGCCAGGCGCAGCTGGACAAGTAATGAGCGTTTTTCTGAAAAGGGGCAACCTGCCTCTTTTCTTTTTGCCCCAAATGCCGGGTTACGTCGCGCGGCTGCGGGGCAGAAAAGCTTGACGCTCAAGGCCAGTGCGTGTATGATTAGAAAGTTGAGAAAAAGCAGAAGTTCCCGCTTCTCACCCAAGCCTTTGGCCTCTAGGTAAATGATCGGTAGATAATCGACGGCGGGCACATTCTGTGTCTGTCGTTTTTTTGCTTTTCTCGAAATTAATTCGGAGGTGAATTGCCATAGCACGAGATATGATGGTCAACGATGGGATCCGCGCCCGCGAAGTCCGCTTGATCGACCAACATGGTGAACAACTAGGCGTCAAGAGCACTAGCGAGGCGATGGAACTTGCATCGACGGCAAACCTGGACTTAGTTCTGGTTTCGCCGACTGCCAAGCCGCCAGTTGCCCGCATTATGGATTTCGGCAAATTCCGGTTCGAGCTGCAGAAGAAGCAGCGCGAAGCACGCAAGAAGCAAAAAACCATCAGCATCAAAGAAATTCGGTTGAGCCCGACGATCGGCGAAGCTGATTTCAACACTCGTCTGAAGAACGCGCAGAAGTTCCTGGAAAAAGGGGACAAGGTTAAGGTTTCTGTGCGGTTCCGAGGCCGGGCGATCACCCACAAGGACTTGGGTCGAAAAGTCCTAGAACAAATGGCCGACGCGTTGAAAGACATCGCGAACGTGGAGGTTCGTCCCAAGATGGATGGCCGTTTCATGTTCCTGATGCTCACACCAAAGCCAGATCAGAAGAATCAGTAATTGATTCTTCAACATACGTATTAGGAGGAAAATCGTCATGCCAAAATTCAAGACACACCGCGCTTCTGCTAAGCGCTTCAAGAAAACTGCTAGTGGCGCTTTGAAGCGGGGCCACGCATACACCAGTCACCGGTTCCACGGTAAGACTAAGAAGCAGCGTCGTCAGCTGCGCAAGTCAGGTTTGGTATCCCACTCAGATATGAAGCGGATCCGCCAGATGATGAGTCAGATGAAGTAATTGTGCCTGTGGCCTGATGGCCCTCGCACTGATCGTTTTCGCTTTATTTTTTTGAGGAGGAATTAACATGGCACGTGTAAAAGGTGGAACAGTTACTCGTAAGCGTCGTAAGAAGATCCTGAAGCTCGCCAAGGGCTATCGTGGGTCAAAGCACCTGCTGTTCAAGGCAGCAAGTGCGCAGGTCATGGTTTCGTACCGGTACGCCTTCCGCGACCGCCGCGCAACCAAGCGCAACTATCGCTCCCTGTGGATTGCCCGGATCAACGCTGCGGCGCGGATCAACGATATTTCCTACAGCAAGCTGATGCACGGTTTGAAGGTCGCAAACGTTGACATGAACCGTAAGATGCTTGCGGACATCGCCGTTTCCGATCCTGATGGCTTTGCTGCCTTGGCAGCAACCGCCAAGAAAGCTTTGGCATAAGGCAATAAAAAATCGGCCTCATCGGGGCCGATTTTTGATTGACGGGCCAACCGCATTAAACCGTGGTGTCAGCTTCTCTCAAACGAGTGATGCACCCACGATCGAGTCTGCGGTTTAATCAAGTTTCGTCAAGCGATACGCGCAGTTGGGAAAGCCCTTCGCCAGGTGATCAATTTTGGCGAAGGGTTTTCTTTATTCCGGTGAGGCTTCAGTCATCACGACCAGCTTGCCGGCGGGGTGGTGGCATTCCAGCAGGCGGTGGCCCTCCTGCACCCCAGCCACTGAAAACGGCAGCGCTTGGCAATGCGCACCGAGAAACCGGGCGCTTGGGCCAGGGCCGTGAGGATCGGAAACGCGGCCTCAGGTTTTGCCTGGGAGCGGTCGCCGAGTTGAACCAGCTCGAGGCACTTGCCGTCCGTCTTCGGCTTCGCATCGGCAGTGGTCAACAGGTCCCGCCAGGACGCGTGAGCTGCGGCCCGGCGCCGTAATCTTGGCCGCCGCGGACTGCGTTGACCGTGGCGTCCGCCTGATTTTTGAACTTGGCGCCAACGTCTTCCTGATCGTACAGTCCGATTTCATCAGCGCCCAGTTGAGCCAGATAATCCGCATTGCGGGCACTGGCGGTGGCGATCACGTGCAGGTGCTGCGCCTTAGCCAGCTGGACGACCAGTGCCCCGACGCCGCCGCTGGCGCCTTCAACGGCCAACGTTTGCCCAGGCTCAAGCGCCAGCGCCTGGAGAATCGTCACCGCGGATAGGCCGACTTGCGGCAGTGCGGCG
>NZ_BBAJ01000093.1 GCF_001311195.1 Lacticaseibacillus camelliae DSM 22697 = JCM 13995 | reverse complement strand
CGGGCTGAGGCGGTCGGCGCGGCCTTGGCGCAAGTTCGCTTCACGCAAGCACTCAGTTCGCCGCTGCCGCGGGCGTTGACCACGGCCAAGTTGATCTTGGCCGCGAATCGCTTTCGCCGTCAGACCCCACTGCAAGCGGCATGGGGGCTGCATGAAATGCGCTTGGGTCAGTGGGATGGCCAAACCATCCAGAAGGTGGCGGCCCCTGAGGCCCTTGACCTTTACTTCCACCGGCCGCTGGAGTTTGATGCGGACTGCGCGGCCAAATTTGGTGTCGAACCTTATGAAGCAGTCGCTCGGCGCGCGGTGCCGGTGTTTGAAACGGCTGCGCTGGCACACCCCACGGGAAAGATTTTGGTGGTGGGGCACGGCCTGCTGTTTCAGATCCTGACCACGGTGCTGCTGGGGTTGCCCCTGGCACGGTTGCGCGAGGCGCCAATGCTGAAGAACACGACGGTGACGAAGCTGATGACACGGAATGGCAAAACTTTTTCTCAGGTTTATCGGGACCGTCAGCCGGTTGGCACAACGCCGCTTCAGCCCTAGCAGCACGGGCCGAGCACGGTCGGTCCCGCCAGAGTTCGGCTACGCGGCAAAAATAAATTTTTACTTTGGCCTTGACATTGTTTTCTAATTTTTGTATTCTCTTGTCATACCAGTTCAACTGGTGCGAAGGAGTGTTGAGCATGACAACAAATAAACCAACACAACTAAATCGCTTGTATTACTACGGCTATTACGGATAGCGGCTGCATCGCTAATTGGATGCAGACCGCGCAGCAGGTTTGCATCCATGATAGGCGCAGCGTTTAAGCATGATTTTTAAGCGGCCACATGGATGAGAGGATCTCTTCCATGTGGCTTTTTCTTTCCGGAAAGAAACTGGCCGGCCACAGGAGAAATCCTGCGGCCGGCTTTTCTGTTTCGCGGCAAACGAGTGAGCGCAATAAATTCTGGAGGAAAATTATGATGAAAATGAACAAAGTCTTGTTATCGTTAGCAGCAGTCGGGATGGTCGGGGCGCTTGCCGCCTGCGGGAATAGCGCCAGCGCCAGCAGCGCAAATAAAACCGTTAAGGTCGGAATCTTACAGCTGATCGATCAGCAGGCCTTGAACGCGGCCAATAAGGGGTTCAAGGAACAGCTGGCCAAGGAAGGCTTCAAGGGCAGCAAGGTCAAGTTTGATAACCTCAACGCGCAAGGCGATCAGGGCAACCTGAGCTCCATGTCCGCCCGCCTGAAGAGTGACAAGAACACTGTTAACTTGGCCATCGCCACTCCGGCCGCCCAGGCGCTGCTGAAGGCCGATAACCAGACGCCGATGGTCTTCACCGCCGTCACCGATCCGAAGTCCGCAGGCCTGACCGGCGACCCGAAGAAGCCCGACAAGAATGCCACCGGGGTCACCGACATGGTCGACGTGAAGGGCCAGATCGACTTCACTCACCAGCTGTTTCCAAAGGCCAAGACAATCGGCCTGCTGTACAACGCGGCCGAGGAAAACTCTGTCGTTCAGATCAAAATTGCGCGCCAGGAAATCGCTAAGCTTGGTCTGAAGGCCGTCGTCAAAACCGCGGCCACCACCAACGACGTTCAGCAGGCGGCCGAAACGCTGGCCGGACAGGCTGATGCCATCTACATTCCAACAGACAACACGGCTGCCGCCGCAATGCCGACCATCGGTAAGGTGTCTGCCGCTAAAAAGGTGCCAGTCGTCACCGCTGATGCCACCATGGTCAAGCTGGCCGGGGTCGCAACGGTCGGGATCAATTACGAAGACCTGGGCAAGCAGACCGCTAAGCTGGCAGTGAAGATCATCAAGGGCAAGAAAGTTTCTAGTCTTGCCGTTCAGGCGCCAGCAAGGCAACCCTGGTCACCAACAGCAAGCGCATGGCACAGTTCGGTGTCACCAAGGCGCAGGCGGAAAAGGCGGCGAAGGCCGTCGAATAACCTTTCTACGTGGTGAGCCGGAGCAAAGCTTGTGATTAATTCCCAAAAGGTCCTTGACGAGTTAGTGTGATGAGTGTATTCTCATTTACATAGCAAAGGTTAATCTTTGCCAGTAAAGGACGTGTTGATTATGAACCAAGTCATCTCAACACAGCTTAATCGCAACTTTTTCGCCGGCTTTTTCGGATAGCGGTTTGCATCATGATGCAAGCCGCGGGCTTACATCCATGATGGCCGGCACCTTTAAACGTGCAATTTACCGCCACATGGAGCAACTTCATTCCATGTGGCTTTTGTTTTTCCTAGGACAAAAACAGACGCCAGCCACTGGAATGAAACCGAGTGGCTGGCGTTTTCTGTTTCGCGAACAGTGCGCTTGCCGCGGCTCATCCGGATCCGGCACCACATTCTAGGAGGAATTCATGATGAAGTTGAAACACATCGCATTAGGGTTAGCCGCCGTCGCCGTTTTGGCCTTGGCCGGGTGCAGCAGCAGTGCCAAAGCCAGTACCGGCAAGAAAACGGTCAAGATCGGGATTTTGCAACTGATCAACCAAACCGCGCTGGATGATGCGCGTCAAGGCTTTGAGCAGGAACTGGCCAAGGAAGGTTACAAGAGCGACAAGATCAAAATCGATTACGTGAACGCGCAAGGCGATCAAAGCAACCTGCAGAGCATGAGCCAGCGCCTCAAGCAGGACAAGAATGACGTCAACTTGGCGATTGCGACGCCGGCCGCGCAGGCCTGATGAAAGCCGACAAGGACACGCCGATGGTCTTCACGGCCGTCACTGATCCCAAAGCCGCCGGTCTGGTTGCCAATCCCAATCATCCGGAAGCCAACGCCACCGGGGTCACCGACATGACCGACATCAAGGGCCAGCTCGAGTATCTCAAGCAATTGTTCCCCAAGACCAAAACGGTGGGCCTGTTGTACAATGCCGCCGAGCAGAACTCCGTTGTTCAGATCAAAACAGCGACCAAGGCGGCCAAGCAGTTGGGGCTGAAGGTGGCCAAGGCGACGGTGGCCTCGACCAACGATGTGCAATCTGCGACCGAAACGCTGGCGGGTAAGTCTGATGCGATGTACCTGGTCACCGACAACACGGTTGCGGCCGCGATGCCGACGGTCGGCAAGCTCTCGCTGAGCAAGCATGTTCCAGTCGTCTGCGCGGCATCCACCATGGTTGAGGACGGTGGGGTCGCCACCAAGGGCATTTCGTACAAGGAACTTGGCAAGCAAACCGCGCGCATGGCAATCAAGATCCTGAAGGGGAAGAAAGTGGCCGATCTGCCGGTGGAAAAGCCGGCCAAGACCACTGTGGTCAAGAACGAGAAAATGATGAAGGCGTTCGGGCTGACCGACGCGGACGTCGAAAAGTAATCTGTCACTCAGTTTTTGGAGGTTAACATGGACATCCTGACATCGAATATATCGACCGGTTTTTATGGGCAATCATGGCGATCGGCGTTTACCTGACGTTCCGCATCTTGGATATCGCGACATGACCGCTGAAGGGAGTTTTCCCTTGGGTGCGGCGATCACGGCGCACACGCTGGTTTCCGGCGTCGGTCCGATTCCGGCGACGCTGCTGGGTTTTTGCGGCGGGGCGCTGGCGGGCCTGGTTTCTGGTCTGCTGCACACCAAACTGAAAATTCCTGACCTGCTCACCGGGATTTTAACGATGACGGGACTGTATTCGGTGAACCTGTTCATCATGAAGGCGGCCAACGTGTCGCTTTTGGCCGACATCAAAACGGTCTTTACGATGGTTAATATTGGGGACGCCACGATGACCACCATCGTCATCGGACTGATCATCCTGCTGATTGTGATTGGCCTGCTAGTGCTGTTTTTCAATACTGAAATGGGCCTGGCAGCGCGCGCCGTGGGGAACAATCAGGCGATGGCGGCGGCCAATGGGATCAATAACGACAACATGAAGATCATCGTCTACATGATCTCCAACGGCCTGATTGCCTTGTCGGGTTCGCTGATGGCACAGACCAACGGATATGCCGATGTGTCAATGGGAATCGGCACCCTGGTCATCGCGCTGTCGGCCATTATCATCGCCGAAATTCTGGTGCGTAACGTCAGCTTCGGCCAGCGCCTGCTGATGATCATCGTCGGGGCGATCATTTATCGCCTGATTATCGCTGGCGTCCTGCAGCTCGGGGTCGATCCCAACTACCTGCGCCTGTTCTACGCGCTGATGCTGGTGGTCTTCCTGGCGCTGCCGCTGGTCGAAAAAGAAGTCAAGAAGGCACGCGAGCGTGCTGCGAATAAACGGGAGATGAATAACTGATGACAACGCCAGCCTTGGAAGTACACAAGTTGAATCAGTGGTTCGAAAAAGGAACTCCGAACGAGAACCACGCCCTGAAAGACGTTGAGTTGACGCTGCAGCCCGGCGAATTCGTCACTATCATTGGCGGCAATGGGGCGGGCAAGTCCACGCTGCTCAACAGCGTGGCAGGCTCGCTTCAGGTGACGCAAGGCCAAATTAAAATTGCGGGCAAGGACGTGACCTACCAGTCCGTGGCCAAGCGGGCCAACCTGATCTCGCGGGTCTTTCAGGATCCCCGCTCAGGGACCGCACCGCTGCTCACCGTCAAGGAAAACCTGGCCTTGGCGTTGAAACGCGGTTCCTGGCGCAACTTCTGGCGCCGCGGCGTGAAGCGCGATGATTTGGCGCTAATGAAAGAAAAACTCGCCAGCCTCAACCTGGGACTGGAGGATCGGCTGGACACCGACATTGGCCTGCTTTCCGGCGGCCAGCGCCAGGCCATCACGCTGCTGATGGCCACGATTAACCTGCCGGAGCTGCTGCTGCTTGACGAGCACACCGCGGCGCTGGACCCAGCCACTTCCGCGACCGTCATGGATCTGACGCAGCAGATCGTTTCGGCGCAGCACATCACCACGCTGATGATCACGCACAACATGCAGGACGCCTTGAAGTACGGCACGCGTCTGATCATGCTGGACCACGGCCGGATTGTGGTCGACCTGCCGGCAGAAAAGAAGCGCGGGCTGACGATTCCCGACCTGCTTGCGCTGTTTAAGGAACAAAGCGGCGAGGAAATGAATGATGATGCTGTTCTCCTTAGTTGATCATTTCCGCCTCAAAAAAAGATTGCCCACTGGTGGCAATCTTTTTTTTGCAGAAATATTAGCGCTCATGTTGTAAGAGTGCTAATTTCGTGGTACTATATATTATGTAAACAAGAAGGCGTGCGAAGCGGTGCGACTGACTATATATAACCTCAGACATCGCCCCGCGGCGGTGTCTTTTTTGCAAGGACGCAGGTTTGGCGTTATTAGGGGGATGATCATCCTAGCTTGCCGCTTTGCTCGGGGTGTGAGCGAAGGGAGGGCGTAGGCGAGCGCTTCCTTGTGGCCGAACCGGCACCTGCTCACTGCACCCGCCAACTTGTGAACAACTGACTAGACGAATGAACCTGTCCCGCGTTGCCAAACGCAGGGCCAAAGGAGGAGTTTTTATGGCACAATTTAATGATCCATTCTTCAATGATGGTATGGATGATTTTCTGAATCAGGTCCTGCATCAAATGGGCGCAAACGGTCAGCGCCGCTACGTGGTCAACGGTCATGAGCTGACGCCTGAAGAGGTGGCGCAGCTGCAACAAAGTGGCCGCATGCCAGCGCAAAACGCGCAGGAGATCCCGGTTCAAGAAGGCAAGCCGCAAAAGAAAGGAATCCTGGAAAAGCTCGGCCGCAATCTGACCAAGGAAGCTGCGGCCGGAACGCTGGATCCAGTCATCGGCCGCGACAAAGAAATTCAGGAAACCGCGGAAATTTTGAGTCGGCGGACCAAGAACAACCCAATCCTGGTAGGGGATGCCGGCGTTGGCAAGACGGCGGTAGTTGAAGGGCTCGCCCAGGCGATCGTCAAAGGTAACGTGCCCGAAGCCATCAAGACAAGCAGATTATTTCCATCGACTTGTCCAGTTTGGAGGCTGGCACTCAGTACCGGGGCAGTTTTGAACAAAACATCGAGGATCTGATCAAGGAAACCAAGAAGGCTGGCAACGTGATTCTGTTCTTCGATGAGATCCACCAAATCTTGGGCGCCGGCTCGACCGGCGGTGAAGACGGCAGTAAGGGCCTGGCGGATATTATCAAGCCGGCGCTGTCCCGTGGTGAGATCACGGTGATCGGCGCAACGACGCAGGATGAGTATCGCAACACCATCATGAAGGATGCCGCCCTGGCGCGGCGGTTCAATGAAGTGACAATCAACGAACCGAGTCCGGCAACGACGGTTGAAATTTTGAAGGGGGTCAAGGGCCTTTACGAAAAGCATCACAACGTCAAACTGCCTGATGATGTGCTGAAGGCCGCGGTCGACTACTCGATGCAGTACATTCCGCAGCGGTCACTGCCTGACAAGGCCATTGACCTGATCGACATGACGGCCGCGCACCTGGCGGCTAAGCACCCAGTGTGGATAAAGTCACCCTGGAAAAGCAGATCGATCAGAAGACGAAGGAAAAGGACGAGGCGGCGAAGGCCGAGGACTTCGAAAAGGCGGCCAAGCTTAAGACGGAGCTTGAAGCGCTTGAGAAGCAGAAGAATAGCGCCAGTGCCCAGGCCGAGCCTGTGGTGGCCACGCCGGACGACGTCGCGCAGTCCGTTGAGCGCCTGACCGGCATTCCGGTCGCGCAAATGGGCGCCAACGACATTGAACGCTTGAAGAACATTGGCAAGCGTCTGAAGGGCAAAGTCATCGGCCAAGACGAGGCCGTGGACATGGTCGCGCGGGCGATTCGGCGCAACCGGGCCGGGTTTGACGAAGGCAACCGGCCGATTGGTTCCTTCCTGTTTGTCGGCCCCACCGGGGTCGGCAAGACCGAACTGGCTAAACAGCTGGCGCTTGACCTGTTTGGCAGCAAGGACGCGATCATTCGCCTTGATATGTCCGAGTACAGCGACCGCACCGCCGTCTCCAAGCTGATCGGCACCAGCGCCGGTTACGTCGGCTACGAGGACAACGGCAATACGCTGACCGAGCAGGTTCGGCGCAACCCTTACGCAATCGTCCTGCTGGATGAAATCGAAAAGGCCGACCCGCAAGTCTTGACGCTGCTGCTCCAGGTTATGGACGATGGCCGGCTGACAGACGGCCAAGGCAACGTGGTCGACTTCAAGAACACGGTGATCATTGCGACCTCCAACGCCGGTTTTGGTGAAGAGGCCCTGACCGGTGAAAAGGCCAAGGATGAGCCGCTGATGCAGCGGCTGGCGCCATACTTCCGGCCTGAGTTCCTGAACCGCTTCAACGGAATCGTCGAGTTCAGCCACCTGACTAAGGATGACCTGGGCAAGATCGTCGACCTGATGCTGTCTGATGTCGACAAGACGCTGGCGAAGAAAAGCCTGACGCTGACGGTCACCCCGCAGGCGAAGACCTGGCTGATCGCGCAGGGCTATGACGAGGCGATGGGCGCACGCCCACTGCGCCGGGTCATTGAGCGGCAAATTCGCGATAAGGTCACGGATTATTACCTGGATCACCAAGCCGAAAAGCACCTGCAGGCTGACGTGGTTGACGGGACCATCGCCATCAGCGCGGTCAAGGACGCCCAGCCAGTGGCCTAAGCGTTTAAAGTTAGGTTTGCCAAACAGTCATGCAAAAATGGACATCACCACAATGCAATGCGGTGATGCCCATTTTTTTATGGCCAGAGGAAGTGGTCGACTGCGGAGATTACTGCCGGATTGGTCCGCAGCAGGCGGTGCTGGGCCAGTGGGCCGGAGAATTCCAGCGCTTGGTAGCTTTTTAGCCGAGGCCCAAGCAGATACCGGAGCGAACGCGATGAGACGTTGTTGATTTTGCCGTCCCAGTGCCGACCATCGCCAAGGTCGCCGTATATGTTGAGGACTGAGACCTGGTGCTTGGGAAAATGGCGCCGGAGTCCCAAGGCCCGCTTATAGTCCGGCGCGACCCACGGCGG
>NZ_BBAJ01000092.1 GCF_001311195.1 Lacticaseibacillus camelliae DSM 22697 = JCM 13995 | reverse complement strand
TGATGCCATGCAAGTCATGTCCAAGCTCAAACAGATTGTCATGCTTGGCCGTCAAGCTGGCTTCTTTCTCGTGTTGGCCTGCCAACGCCCTGACGCAAAGTATTTGGGCGACGGGATAAGAGATCAGTTCATGTTCCGGGTCGCTCTTGGGCGCATGAGTGAGCTGGGCTATTCCATGATGTTCGGCGAAACCAACAAGGACTTCTTCCAAAAACCAATCAAGGGACGAGGCTATGTTGACACTGGCGGTAGCGTGATCTCTGAATTTTACACACCACTAGTACCGCGCGGCTATGATTTCCTCACCGAAATTGGTGCCGTAGCCAATACCGTTCCTGCAACCCCAACAGAACAGGAGATGCTAAATGAACACTGATGTCAAAATCGAAAACAGATCGCAATTCCTCAACGACTTTCACGAAAACGTACCTTTCCAGTCTGGCGAAGACGCGGAAGACCAACTCGAATGGATGGCAATGCACGCCCACGAGTACCCGGATTCACGAATCTGGATGGGCGCTCCCGGCGGACTGACCGCTGATCGCTTTCCGAAACGCTTTTGGTTCAATGTTACCACTGGCGACGACGGTGGCTTGATCATGACTTACACCAACGTCGCAGATGAAGGTGATGAAGAATGATTACACCACAATTTAGAAACAAGATGCAATTTACAGAAGACTACGCCAATACAATCAAAGCTGGGACAATGAGTGACGCCGAAGACGCCTTGATGGAGCTTTGCGATTACATCGAGCCGTGGGAAGACGGTGATCACTGGCTAGAGCTTACCGCTGACCGCACCGTATCAGGCAAACCCGTGTACTTCTGGTTCACGGCTGATATTTCTGGCGACGGCATGGTTCTCACCTACCATGACTTGGCGCACCACTACTGATTATATCTCAAATGGGAAAAATTAAGCTGCGTCGTTTTGAGAAACTGTGATACTAAAATGCGTAAAAATCGGATTTTGTTGAATTTCGTCAACCGACGTGATATGATTCTAATATCAAATACGAAAGGTCGGTTTGCAATGAAACCAAACCCAACTATCCTCCACGCAGCAGTCGATGTCATGTCTACGACCGCTCGCGATGTACGCCCTGACTTTGATGCCTCGATTGCTTCCGTAAATCATACTGGTTTATCCCAAGCTGTTTGGGCTCGTCGTGGTCAACAGACTACTGACAAGTTTCCAGAAAATGATAATATAAAAATTCGTCACGTTCAACGTGGCGGCTTTTGGCAGTTTGAAGCAGTTGTCGATGTACAACAACGCGAAGTCTTCCTATTGATGACGCATGACAACTTAAAGGCACTGCAAAAAAAGATTTAAAGCCAACGGGTATTGCCACCACTACTTATTCAGCCTACTTCGCCTAAATCCCGAAGCGAAAAGTGAGCAACAATCACTTTTCCAACTTGACGAAGATGAAGAAGCAGCACGAGAAAAAGACTGTGACAATATCTTAGGTGAATTCGCTGGTGAAATCGATCGCGTATATGTCGTAGCATTCGATTATGCTGAATCATTACCGACTGGTGGCGCTGTTTATCTGCTTGACCAAAACGGCTCGACGATTGAAAGCATGGACATCAGCGACATGCTTGTTGATCAAGAAGAAACAACTGAAGAAGATTCGCTGGGAACTGATCCTGTTAAACGTCCTAGCGAGTCGACCCCGTTGGTCAAGCTTAAAATCAAAAAGGCATAATGCCTACAATTAACTATTAGTGAGGATGTTGCAAAATGGGCTTTGAATTGAATGGTGACCGTCTTCGGGAAGCTCGGCGCTATCGTAGGCTAACCATTACAAGCCTTTCCGAAAAAGCCGGCGTTTCAAAACAGATGGTCTCTCGATATGAAAGAGGAACTGCTCAGCCGGGGCTTGAAGTTTTTCAGAAAATCGTCAGGGAGCTTCAATTCCCAGTTGATTTTTTTACTGGTACCAACAAATTTGAATATAAAGATGAAGGAACCTACTTTAGAAGCCGCTTGACTTCCACCCAGTCTGAAAAAAATGCCAAGTGAAACGTACAAAAAAAGCAACCGGCCTTGTACGGAACATGTTCAGTGAATATGTCGAGTTTCCTTCGCTATTTCAGGAGGACATCACATCAAAGTCCCCCAAGGCTGCTGCTATCCAGCTTCGTCAGTCTTGGGAGCTTGGAGATGATCCAATCAAAAATGTACTTCGACTTCTAGAAAGTCATGGTATTTTGGTAGCACTCGTGAATTCTGGTTCTGAAAAAATTGACGCCCATAGCGGCTATGTCGATGTCAACCAACACCGCTATTACGTCGTACTCGTAGATGCTAACAGCACAACCTTCTTTCGTCAGCAATTTAGCCTTGCACATGAATTGGGACATTTTATCCTTCATTCAGATAGTGTGGAGCCACAAACTCTTGATACTCAAGAATATCGTCAAATGGAAAAAGAAGCTGACGAATTTGCTTCAGAATTTTTGTTACCCGCACAAGCATTTGAGAAATCTATTAGTGGCAATCTAATGGATCTTGATGAATATATTCGCCTTAAGATGAAATGGTACGTAGCTGCCGGTGCAATGGTGCACCGTGCTCGCTCGCTCCGCTTAATCAATGCCGATCAGTATCTTCGCCTTCAAAAACGCATCAGTGCCCGCGGCTGGCGAAAGAAAGAGAAACTTGATGGTATCGTAGAGCCCTCAAAGCCGCAACTCTTACATCAGTCTCTCGACTTATTGGAAAGCGCAAACGTTTTACAAGCACGAGAATTGCCGGGAATACTCAACAGTGAGTACGGGGTGGCTTTCCCAACGGAAATACTTGCACAGGTCATCGGAGTTCCGATCAGCCGATTCAAGGCCGATATTGTGCAACTAAAACCACTGGCCTAAAAGGGCCTGCCGCCACGCGCGGCGGGCAGCGCGAAAGCCGCAAGCGTGAGTGGCAGCGGTCGGCGCCAGCCGACCGCTTACCCCCAGTACTCTAACAGGGGGTATTAAATACAACGTCTGTGCCTGAACACAAGGTAGAAAGCCTGATATGACAGGTTTAAATTGAATAGTTATAAAATGATGGATTGCACCCCGCATCCATCTTTTTTTGTTCAAAAATCAAAGGAGGCTAAATGTGTTTTCTTGGCATGAACAAGTTAAGCTACATCGAAAACAATTACGACTGACGCAAGCTCAAGTCGCCCGGCGCTTAGGTGTCACACGGATGCATTACGTCCAAGTGGAAAACGGTAAGACTAACCCTAGTTCGTCTCTACAAATGGAAATCGACCGGCTGCTCAAGAATTGGAACGATGAACCAGAACTGACGCTGATGTTTGACTACATGCGGATACGGTTTCCCACACATGACGCCAAGGCCGTGATCACCAAGATTCTCGGGCTGACCCCAGAACACCTCATATTTGAGGAACACGGCTTCTACGGTTATTCGGCCATGTATATTTTCTCCAACATTCAGGTCATGGTGGCACCGGTTGGCTCCAACCTCGGCACATTGGTTGAGATGAAAGGTCAAGGCTGCCGAGAGTTTGAAGGCATTCTACTTAGCCGCGGTGAGAACTGGTACGACTACTTTCTTCGGGTCGATGAAGCTGGCGGCATCTTCAAGCGGGTTGATATTGCGATTAACGACAAGGTTGGCCTGCTAAACATTCCAGAGCTGGTCGATAAGTGCCTGAACAACGAGTGCATTTCCGTCATGCGGTCGTTTCAAGGGCTGCAATCAGGCAAGCTCGTGGATCTCGACGAGGCTGGCCGAGGCAATACCCTTTACGTCGGCACGATGAAAAGCGACGTGTATTTCTGCATATACGAAAAAGCCGCTGAACAAGCTGCCAAGCATGGCATCTCGATTGCTGACACGCCGATCATCAACCGATTTGAGATTCGATTGAAGAACGAGCGGGCGATTAAAGCGATTGAGAATATGCTGATTACCCGCGACGCTGAAAAGGTTGCGTTCGGTATCATCACCCGCTATATGCGCTTCGTGGATGAAGTCCCGGACAAAAGCCGCCTCAAGTGGCCGCTCAACGAACGTTGGGCATACTTCATTGGTAAAGGTCGTCAGCCGATCCGCCTAACTACTGACCCACAACCCTTTGACCTGAACAAGACCAAAGCGTGGCTCCAAAAGCAAGTCATGCCCACGCTCAAGGTTATCAAGGAAATTGACAACTACTTCGGCACTACTGACTTACAGCTCATGATCAAGGACGCCGAACTAACCGACAAGCACCTCAAGCTGATTGAGCAGCAGACTGTCGGTAGCGAAGAACTAGGAGGTGACATGTTTGGTCAATGACGTGCTTGCTTCTCACCCGCTGCGAGGCAAGGCATTCAAAGACTGCGTGCTGAACGTCTACGTCTACAAGGCCGTGCTAGTCGCGTCGTTGAACACAAGAAGTACCGCCGTATCTGCGACATGAATAGTTTTGGCTTCACGGCACAAAACTACATCACTTGGCGGCACCAGCAACAAGAACACCCAGCGGCATTGATTGGCCGTGATGGTCGCGCTTTGAACTACGGTGAACTGCGCCGACTGCTTTATCAAACAGCCGAAGAATCAGGCTGGCCGGTCTTCGCTGCACCAGTGGAAGACCTATTTTTCGATTAACAGACTTGGTCGCGATTGACCGCGCCAAAACAATCGCAATTCAAAAAGGAGTGATGGTCACAAATTCAACTAAAGGAGTATCAACGCAATCGAACTAGACGTCATCTACAATCGCGATTGTCTGGAAGGTATGGCGGACTTACCAACAGCCTCTATCGACATGATCCTGTGCGACTTACCGTATGGCACCACAGCAAACGCTTGGGACAAGGTGATTCCGTTTGCCCACCTCTGGGGTCAATACGAACGGCTCATTAAACCTCAAGGCGCGATCGTACTCACCGCAACCGAACGGTTCTCTGCGGACTTAGTACAATCAAATCCGGCCTTGTACCGCTACAAGTGGGTCTGGATCAAGAATACTGTCACCAACTTCGTTAATGCCAAGAACCGTCCGCTATCCCGGTTCGAGGAGATTCTCGTCTTCTCAAAATCGGGCACAGCTAACTTTGGTAACTCCCCTGATACCAAAGGAATGAATTATTTTCCTCAAGGACTACTCCCCTATAACAAAACCGTCAACTCACGCAAGTATGAGAGGGCCAACCAGCTGCACCCGTGGAACGCACCTGATAGCTACACGCAAGAGTGGACGAACTACCCGTCTGACGTGCTCAACTACAAGTCTGATCGCACCGGCTGGCACCCGACACAAAAGCCCGTCGATCTTTTTGCCTACCTCATCAAGACTTACACCCAGCCCGGCGGAATCGTGCTGGATAACTGTATGGGGTCTGGCACCACCGCGATTGCCGCAATGGACACTGACCGCCATTTCATCGGCTATGAAATTAGCGAAGAATACTGGCGCCGGGCTAACGACCGAATCAAGCAACATCATGCTACGCAAACTGAACTATTCTGATTCATCACTCACGATCTGGTCGCCGCTGACCACATCAAAACAGCGGCAATCTTGAAAGGAGCCCTGGTCGCAAAACTAAAAATCAAAGGATGATTATTATGAATTTCGGACAAAACTTGTTTAATTGGTTCACTTCAAACGCCCAGAGCTTGGTACTGATGGCGATTGCCATTATCGGTGTTTACCTGGGCTTCAAGAGGGAGTTCTCTAAGCTCATCGGTTTTCTGATCATTGCGATCATTGCCGTGGGGTTGGTATTCAACACGGCTGGCGTCAAAGACGTGCTGCTGAATCTGTTCAATCGCGTCATGGGGGCTTAACCTATGGACGACATCAAAGTCTTTATTGCTAATCTTGGCAAATATAATGAGGGTGAAATTGTTGGTGCCTGGTTCACGCCACCAATCAACAATGAAGAACTTACCGAAAAGCTAGGACTGAACGACCAGTACGAAGAGTACATGGTTCAGGACTACGAAGGCCCCGTTGTCTTTAGTGAGTATTCAACGATTGGTGAGATAAATGAAGCTGCCGCGGCCATTGAAGCATTGAAAGGCACCGAGATTTACCCTGCCATCAAAGAGCTTATCGGCGAATGGTACGACAACGTGATCGAACTCGCTGCGCACAAAGACGACATCGCCTGTTATCACGTTGCGAACATGACGGAATTGGCCAAAGAACTGGCTGACGAAGACTGGTTCGGCGACATTCCGCCACAAGTCGAAAACTATATCGACTATGCCAAAGTCGGACGTGACCTCGAAATTGAAGGAGGTTTCGTTGAAACACCTTATGGCATCTACCAATTATTAGACTAACTCTCTGGGCTGGCGCTACAAAAGGCGTCAGCCTTTTTATCTCACTACGAAAGGAGATCACATGAAGAAAGTCAGATCCTACACCAGCATCTGGTCAGTGGAAAAGGTGCTGTATGCCATCAATGACCTGCAACTACCGTTCCCAATTACTTTTAAGCAAATGACGTGGTTCATCGTCAGTCTGTTTGCGGTCATGCTGCTGGGCGACTTGCCACCTCTGTCATTCATTGACGGCGCATTTCTCAAGTACGTTGCATTCCTGCCGGGCTAACGTGGTTCATGAGCCAAAAGACCTTCGACAACAAGAAACCAATGGGATTCCTGCGGTCGGTGATCAACTATGCCATTACCCCGAAGCTCACCTATGCTGGTAAACCCGTGAAGTCGCAAAAAGAGAAACAAGACACAGCGGTGACCTACGTTTGGAGGTACCACAATGAAATTTCCAATTAAGTATATCGAAGACAATCTCTCTGGAACACTGACGGGGAGTGTTTCGCCTATTTTGAACTAGTCCCTTACAATTACAGTTTTCTGTCACCCGAACAGAAGCAACAAGTCCATGAGAACTTCCGTCAACTGATCTCCCAGAACCGTGACGGCAAGCTCCATTTATTGCAGCTCGCCACCGAAGCCAGTGTCCGGGACACCCTCGACCGCTCGAAGAAGTTGGTCAAAGGAACGCTCAAAGACATCGCCTTCCAGCATATCGACGGCCAAGCCGAAGCGTTGACCGAAAACGTCGGTGACAATCAAGTCGATTACAGATTCTTCATCGGCTTTAAGCTGTTGCTGAACGACGCTGAGGTTACCGCCAAGTCTATCTTCAAGGATATGTCTTTAGGCATTCGGGACTTCTTCTCCGAGTTCAACACAACGTTCGCTGGTGATTTCTTCACCATGAACAACGCCGAAGTGGAACGCTACGCCAAGTCCGCTAAGTTCCTTGCCGAAAAAAATTGGCCGCCGGTTCAAAGTCCGCCCGCTCGACAAGAACGACTTCGGCTACCTACTCGAACACCTTTACGGCATGACTGGGCAAGATTACGACGACTATGACTATCACTTGCCCCGCAAGAAGTCCAAGCGCGACACAATTATCAAACGCTATGACCTGATCAAACCAACCTGGTCGCTGATTGAGCAGCACCAACGCTCCATTAAGATTACCCACGGGCTAGACGCCAGCTATGTGACGTACCTGACGCTTTCCGACATCGTGGGTGAACTCGAATTTCCCGGCAGCGAGATCTTCTACTTCCAGCAAAGCCAGTTCGACTTTCCAATCGACACTAGCTTGAACGTTGAGATCGTGACAAACAAGAAGGCATTGACTAAGGTGCGTAACAAAAAGAAGGAGTTGAAAGACCTCGACGAACATGCTTATCAGTCCGGCAACGAGACCACACGCGGCGTCAGCGACGCCTTGGATTCAGTCGATGAGCTTGAAAGCAACCTTGATCAGACTAAGGACGCTATGTACAAGATTAGCTATGTCATTCGCGTAGCTGGGCGTTCCGAAGATGAAATGAAGCGCCGTGCCGATCAGCTACTTGACTTCTACGACAGCCTCAACATAAAGCTCGTGCGGCCATTTGGCGACATGCTAGGACTACACAGTGAGTTTATCCCTGCCTCGAAGCGCTACATCAACGACTATATTCAATATGTGACCAGCGATTTCATCGCCTCACTAGGCTTTGGTGCGACACAATCGCTCGGCGAAAAAGAAGGTATCTACATCGGGTACAACGTGGACACCGGACGC
>NZ_BBAJ01000091.1 GCF_001311195.1 Lacticaseibacillus camelliae DSM 22697 = JCM 13995 | reverse complement strand
CGCGAAAGCGCGCCAAAAAGGCCGTGCGCTCGGCGCCGGTCATGGAGCCGGCCTGCACCACCGTGGCGAGGTCGGGGTTGGCGGCCTTGAAGGCCTCAGCGACGGTGGTGAGGTAGCTGTGTGAGGGCAGAAAGACTAGGTAATGGCCGGCCTTGGTGCTCACCATCATGGTCAGGCTGGCGATCAGCGCCGGTAGACTGGACTCACGGTTGCGGTATGTCGGCGTGATAAACTGGGTGACCAGCACCTTGAGATTCTCCTGGGGAAACGGTGACGGCAGGCGGTAGGCCAGCGACTGGTCGCGACCGCCGAGAATGTCCTGGTAGTACGGCAGCGGCGAAAGGGTCGCCGAAAACAGCACGGCGCCGCGGCTTGGCCAAGCAGTCCGAGATGAACTGACTGGGATCCAGGCACAGTTCCTTGAGGTGGATGGCCCCGGCCGCGTTTTCGATTTCGGTTTCGTAGGCGTCGTTGTAGTAATCGGCGATGCGCAGGTAGCTGGTGGCGCTGAAAAATACCGGAAGCACCAAGTCGACAACGTCTTGACTGCGCGTGTCGGGGTCCTGGCCGAGCCAGTCGTGCACGGCGCTGGTGAATCCGGTTAGCTGGGCGATGAAGTCATCGAGCTGGGGTTTTTGAAACGTCAGCGGCTGGTCGTCCACCGTTAAGCGCACCGCGTCAAAGGCCGTCAGCACCTTCGACAAGGCACCCTTGACCGGCGGCAGGCCCTTGCCCTTCTTTTTGTCGATGGCGGTCCGCAGCGTCGCAAAGTCAGTGTCCAACAGTTCCGCGCTGTACATTTCGCGCGCCCGGGCGACCAGGTTGTGGGCCTCATCGATCAGGAAAAAGTTGCCGGTGTCCGGCTCGGCAAAGAAGCGCTGGAGAAACACCGCTGGGTCGAAGAGGTAGTTGTAGTCGCAGATGATGACGTCGCAAAACAGGCTGACGTCCAGCGAGAACTCGAAGGGATCCAGCGTGTGCTTTTTGGCGTACTGCTCGATCACCGGCCGCGTGATGGCGTCCTCGTGGCCCAGCAGGTCCTTCAGCGCTGGCTTGAGGCGGTCGTAGTAGCCGAGCATGTAGGGGTTCACGCTGGGGTCGTCGGGTTCGTCGTCAAAGGTGATGGTGTCCTTGGCGGTCAGCGTGATGCTTTTGGCGCGCAAGCCGTGCTGGGTCATCAGCGCCATCGCTTTTTCGGCCACGTGGCGGGTGCTCTGCTTGGCGGTCAGGTAAAAGCTGCGCTGGATCAGGCCTTCGCCCATGGCCTTGAGCACCGGAAACAGTGTGGAAATGGTTTTGCCGGTGCCGGTTGGAGCCTCGACAAACAGGCGGGTCGAGTTGGCAACGGTGCGGTACACGGCCGCGGCCAGTTCGCGCTGGCCCTTGCGGTATTTGGGAAACGGAAACTGCATAGTCTTGATGCTGACGTCGCGGCGCAAGACAATGTCGCTGCGCATTTTCAGCCAGTCGCCAAAATCGGTCAGCAGGTCCTGAAAGTCGTCGGCCAGTTCTTCTGCGGTTTTGACCTCGGTGAAGCGCGTGATGTGATCATTTGTCGTTTGGTAGTAAATCAGATCCAGCTCGACCTCGGGCAAGTCCCGCTCGTCGCAGAGAAAATGGCCGTACACGCGTGCCTGGGCCCAGTAGCGATCCTTGGTGTTTTGGGTGACATCCGTCCAGTCGCGCGCCGAGGTTTTGATCTCCTCGACCACGGTGCGCTTCTTGCTGGTATCCACGCCGTCCGCGCGCCCGTCAATGGTGTAGGCCACGTCGTTGACTTTGACCGTCTGGGCCAGGTAGACCTCTTTTTCGTAGTCCTCGCCATGAGCGGCCTGCAGCCGGCGGTGGATCGAAGCGCCCAGCATGGCGGTGTTGTTGGAATTGGTGGTGACCGGATCTAGGTCGCCGGTGCGCACGGTGAGTTCGACGAGCTCGCGCACGCCAATGCGGTTGTCTGCCATGGTGGCGGCTCCTTTCTTGGCAAAATCTTACCGGCGGGCTTGAGGGTCCACACGCCGGCGTTTCCCTCCAGTATAAAACGGATGTTCGGGCTTGAAAAGGGAGGCCGGCTTGAACCGAGCCGCTTACATAGGATATGATGGCCAAAGAATAAGTAAAGAGGGATAAACATGGAAATCAACGTGAAGGCTTTTCAGGAAGCCATTGAAGCGGGGAACTACGAACAGACCAATTATCCAATCACCGAGGTGGCGGCCACTGCAGGCGTCGAAAAGGCGCTGGCCCCGGTTTTTAGTGATGTGGATCAGGCCCTGGCCGCCGGGAAGCTCATTTCGGCGCAGCTGACCATCGAAGGCGATGAGCCCACCTACGTGCGCATTGAGACTGGTGTCATCAACCTGCCATTTGAGGACAGCAAAAAGGTCACTAATTTTCTGGATGCGGATAAGGACACACCCATCACCCTTAACTTGATCGTGGTTTCGCCGTACGTCAACGCCTCGGGCCTGCGCATCGACGAAATCGCCACGGCAGACGCCTACCTTGCGAATAAGTCCGCCAACATGGCTGCCGTTGCCGCCGAAGTGCACGAAAAGCTGGCGGCCATCAAGACCGCGCGCGAAACGCCGAAGCCAATCGTGAAGGAAGCCCCGGCCAGCCGGGCCAAACCGACGCGCAAAACCAGCACGCGGCGCACGACGGCGAAAAAGGCGACGACGCGCAAGCGCACCACGCGCAAACCCGCGGCCAAAAAGCGCAGCACGACTAGCCGCAAGAAGGAGGACTAGCCCATGGTGGTTCAAGCGCTTCTTTTGGCCGGCGTGGGCCTGATGGCCGGGATCCTGGGCGCCTTGCTGGGGCTGGGCGGCGGCATCATTATCACGCCGGTGCTGACCTTAATGCTCGGGCTGCCGATCCAGTACGCGATCGCCGCCAGCATTGTGGCGGTCATTGCCACTTCCAGCGGCGCCACCATCGCGTACCTCAAGGACGACATGCTCAACCTGCGCGTGGCGATGTTTCTGGAAATCGCCACGACCATCGGCGCCGTGCTCGGCGCGATCCTGACGGGCCTGTTCAACGCGAACATCCTGTACTTCCTGTTCGGGGCGCTGCTGCTGTTCTCGGTTTACAACATGATCCGCAAGATGCTGATGAAGCCGGAAAACATCAAGGCGCCGGTGCCGGACCAGGCGGCCGAAAAGCTCAACCTGAACGGTCAGTACTTCGACAAAAGCACCGGCCAGCGGATCGACTACCAAGTCACCA
This sequence comes from Lacticaseibacillus camelliae DSM 22697 = JCM 13995, assembly GCF_001311195.1. Taxonomy (GTDB): domain Bacteria; phylum Bacillota; class Bacilli; order Lactobacillales; family Lactobacillaceae; genus Lacticaseibacillus; species Lacticaseibacillus camelliae. The sequence continues at coordinate 4,969 of NZ_BBAJ01000091.1, read as the reverse complement.
ACGTGCCGGGTGGCTTTGCCATGATGTTCGGCGCCGGGCTGGCGTCGGGGCTGCTCGGTATCGGTTCGGGGGCCTTCAAGGTCCTGGCGATGGACACCATCATGAAAATGCCGCTGAAGCCGTCGACCGCCACGTCAAACCTGATGATGGGGGTCACCGCCGCCGCCAGTGCAACGGTGTACTTTTTCAACGGCTCGCTGCAGCCGCAAATTGCCGCGCCGCTCGCGATTGGAATCCTGATCGGGGCCACGCTGGGTACGCGGCTGATGCAGATCATGCCGACCAAGGTGCTGCGCTGGATCTTCATTCCGGTGATTGGCTACATGGGCCTGCAGATGCTGCTTAAAGGATTCGGGGTGAACATCGGATGAACCAGAAGATCGAAACCGAAACGAAGGACATTGAGCTGATCATTGGCAAGATCTTGCGCATTGGCGTGATCGTGGCCGCGACGGTCATTGTCATTGGCCTAGCGATGTTTTTGATCGAAGGCACCGGCGGTTATCCGGCCGGCGCGCATCCGAGTCGCCGGCCGCAATTTTGCAAGGCGTCGTGGCGCTAAAGCCGTACGCGGTGCTGATGCTTGGCCTGTTTCTCTTAATCCTGACCCCGGTGCTCCGGGTCGTGGTCTCGATTTACGCCTTCATCAAGGAAAAAGACCGCTTGTACACCTGGATCACGACCGCCGTCCTTGTCATCCTGATTGGCGCCATGATCATCGGGTATCTGGGATAAGCCTTAACGCCTCGCCGTCATGCGAGGCGTTTTTGCGTGCGCGCCAAACTTGACCGCGGCCCAGACAAGCGTATGATTATTCACATAACATCTTTGACTGTGAAAATCTGTCACGTAAGGAGCCGCCATGTCCAACTTCAGTTACCAAGTCTTTCGCGCCGTGGTCACGGAGAAAACCTTCATCCGCGCCGCCGCCGCACTCAACGTCACACCCAGTGCGATCAGCCACAGCGTCTCTCAGCTCGAAACTGCCCTGGGCTTTCCGCTGTTCATTCGCAACCGCACCGGCGTTGAGCTGACACCCGACGGCCAGCAGGTGCTGCCCACGGTGCAGGCCATTTTGAACCTCGAGGACCAGCTGACCCAGATCGCCGACAACATCAATGGCCAAAACACCGGCCGCGTGCGGCTGGGGGCCTTTTCCTCGGTGTCGACCAACTGGCTGCCGCCGGTGATTCGCCAGTTCAAGGCCGAAACGCCGAAGGTCGACGTGTCGGTGATGCAGGGCGGCTTCAATGAAATCGGCGAGCAGGTGCGCACCGGGGCCTTGGACATCGGGTTTTCGCTGCTGCCGGTGGAGTCGTCGCTGGTGGTCGTGCCGCTGCTCAAGGACCCTATTTACTGCATCACGCCGCGCGACTTCACGCCGAAAAACGGGAAGACGATGACCGACGCCGACATGAACAAGCAGACCTTCATCCTGCAACAGGGGGACTACGACCGCGACACCAAGGCGGCCCTGGACCGCTACCAGGTGTCCACGAACTCGCTGAACTACTCGATCGATGACCAGTCAATACTGTCGATGGTCGAGGCGGGGCTGGGCTTTGGGGTGCTGCCACGCCTGGCGCTGCAAAAGCTGACCGGGGACATCAACGTCTGGCCGTTTTCCGAGCCGTTTGCCCGGACACTGTGCCTGGTGACGAATCCGACCACGCAAAAATCACCGTCAGTGGAGCACATGCTGACGGTGATCGCGCAGTTCGTTCAAAAAAACCTATCCGGATAACTTAATGCCGGCGGGCCGGTAACTTGTCCATGGCCAGGTTCAGTGCGGCGTCGACCTCGTTGTTGTGCTGATTCGTCGCGTGGCCCTTGACCTTGTGAAAGACCGGCGGCTGGTCAAACCGGTTGACTTGCGCCAGCAATGCCTGCCATAATTCAGCATTGATGACGGGCTTGCCCTTTTTCTGCCAGCCGTTTTGCTGCCACTTAACCCACCAGCGCTCGTTCATGGTGTTGATCACGTAGGCGGAGTCGGAATACACATCGACCTGGTAGCTCGGCTTGGTGATCGCCTTGAGGCCTTCAATGACCGCGGTGATTTCCATATAATTATTGGTGCGGCCATAGTCGGCGCCGGAAAGCATTTTGTGGTGCTCCCCGTAAATCAGCAGCGCGGCCCATGCACTTTTGTCCGTCGGCCGCACCGAGCCGCCCAAGACATTGCCGGTGTTGCGATTGCCCCCGTCTGTGTACAGTTGAATGTTGATGTCTGCCACCTCCAGCAATCATTATACGTGCTGGTGAGCAACAGGCAAGAAGGAGCACCTTTTGAAAAATCCTAAAAGTATTTACTTTGCCGCCGGCTGGTTCACGCCAGCGCAAAAACAAGCTTACGACCAGGCCTTGGCCGCGCTGACCCAAAACCCGACTTTGAACGGCGACCTGTCTTACGTTCCGCTGGATCACCCTTATCAAAAGCTGGACGTGGGCGCGCACCCCGAGTACCTGAAGGACCCGGAGTGGGCCACGGCCACTTATCGAGGGGACCTGCTGGGCATCAAGCAGACCGACCTGCTGGCGGTGATTTATCTGCCCAAGGAGGAAGACGTCGGCTGCGGCGTGGAAATGGGTTACGCCCATGCGCTGGGCAAGCCGGTCGTGCTGGTCATTCCCGATCGCCAATTTGGCGAGCCCATTAACCTGATGGCCTGGGGGCCGCAGACGTGGTGATGCGGCTGAGCGAGATGGCGACTTACGACTTTACCAGCCTGAGTGCGAATTTGTATCCCGGCGCCGTGTACTGATCCTGTCGAAGAAAGAAGGAGTAACCCACATGAACCGAAAATTGATTGCCTTAGATTTGGATGGGACGACCCTGAACCAAGACAGCCAGCTGAGCGCTAAAACCATCGCGACGCTGCGGGCAGCGCGGGATGCCGGACACCTGGTGGTGATCACCACCGGCCGGCCGGATTCGATCACCGAGAATTTTTACGATCAGATCGGCCTGACCGGCCCCATGATTAACTTTAACGGCGGCTTGATTCAAAAACCTCACCAGCAGTGGGACCGCGAGCTGCAGGCGACCATTCCGATCAAAACGGCGCTGCAGCTGCTTGATCTGCGCCAGGACTTCGACATTCGCGTGATGGTGGCGGAAGGCAAACAGCTGCTGCGCGCCGACCACGCGTACAGCAACATCCCGTTTCTACCGGACCTGCCGCACCCGGCCCACCTGTTTGACCAGGCCGGCCTGACCCGGGCGCCGATCTCAGTCACCTTGTTTGTGGACGGTGACCTGCTGCAGCCGCTGACTACCGCGGTTCATGACCGCTTTCCGCAGCTGGTTGCCAAGACTTGGGGCGCGTGGAGCGGTGAACATACCGCGCTTGAGATCACGACCGCGCACGCGTCCAAGTCCCGTGCCGTGGCCTATGTGGCCGGCGCGTACGGCATCGCGCAACCGGACATTCTCGCGTTTGGGGACGACCTCAATGACCTCGACATGATCGAGTACGCCGGGGTGGGCGTGGCCATGCAAAATGCGCGACCGGCCGTTCTGAACGCAGCGAATGCGGTGACCCCCGCGGACAACGCCCATGACGGGGTCGCACGGTTTTTGCAGGCGTATTTGCACCTTGCCGCTTAAGGAGGAGCCATGACCTCACATCAACTGACGAAACGGGAACAGCTGGTCATCGGGTCGATGCTGTTCGGCCTTTTTTTTGGTGCCGGTAATCTGATTTTTCCGGTGTTTGTGGGCCAGCAGGCCGGCAGCCGCCTGGGCCCGGCGCTGCTGGGGTTTTTGCTGTCCGGGGTGGGCCTGCCGCTGTTGGGCGTCGCCGCCATCGGCATCACCAAAACGGCTGGCGTGTTTGAACTCGCCAAGCAGGTGAACCGCCACTACGCATTTTGGTTCACCCTGGTGCTTTACGTCTGCATCGGCCCGGCGTTTGCGCTGCCGCGTCTGGCCCCGATTTCGTACGAGATCGGGCTGGCGAAAGCGGTGGGGAGCCAGCACGCAACGCTGGGGATGCTTGTTTACTCGGTGCTGTTTTTCGGCATTGCCTGGTGGTTTGCGCGCCGGCCCAGTAAAATCATGGATTACGTCGGCAAAATCCTGACGCCGGCGTTTCTGATCGTGCTGGGCGTGCTGCTGGTCGCCGTGGTCGTGCACCCGCTGGGGTCAGGCGGCGCGCCGGCCGGCGTTTACGGCAGCCAGCCGCTGTTGACCGGCTTCACCGCCGGGTATTCCACGATGGACGCGCTGGCGGCCCTGGCGTTTGGCATTATTGTGTCGATGCCCTCAAGGACCTTGGAGTGACCAAACCGACGGCAATCGCCGGCAACACGATCAAGGCTGGCGCGCTGGCTGTGGTGATGATGGGAGTTTTGTACGCCCTGCTGGCGCTGCTTGGGCGCAATTCCCTAGGGGTGTTTGCCCGCGCCAGCAACGGCGGCCCGATTCTGGCCAATGTTGCGCGGGCGTACTTTGGTCCGGTCGGGTCGATGCTGCTGGCAGCAATTGTGATCCTGGCGTGCCTGAAAACGGCGATCGGTCTGATCTCCGCGTTCGGCGATGCGCTGCACGAGCTGTTTCCCAAAGTGTCGTACTTTGCGCTGATCACCCTGGCCGCGGGGGCCTCACTGCTGTTTGCCAACTTTGGGCTCGACGCCATTCTCGCCGTTGCCACGCCGGTCATGTACTTCCTGTACCCGCTGGCGATCACGCTGATCCTGCTCAGCCTGCTGACGCCGTGGCTGGGGCACGCGCACGGCCTGTTCGGCACCGTGACCCTGTTCACCCTGGTGCCGGCGCTGCTGGATGGGCTCAACGCACTGCCAGCCGGGCTGCACCACGCTGGATCGCCCGGCTTTTAGCGCTGGGTCATTACCTGCCTGGGTTTGCTTACGGTTTGGGCTGGGTCGTGCCGGCACTTTTGGGCTTAGTTGTCGGCACCGGTTTGGAACACGTTTTGCGGCATCAAAAAAGCGCCTGATCAGAGGC
>NZ_BBAJ01000090.1 GCF_001311195.1 Lacticaseibacillus camelliae DSM 22697 = JCM 13995 | reverse complement strand
CAATCGTCAAATCATAATAATGACGGCCTTATCGGCAATAATAGGAACAAGCAAAAAAACAAATTTTTATCTCTTTTTGTTTGCGTTGATTGGTCATGTATAAGGATGATAAGGGCTGGATTAAAAAGATTTTTTTCCAGAACCGCGATTGGTCAGCAAAAAAGCAATCCAAAGACGGACTGCTTCGGTTTCGTAATATTATGGGCGCTCTTCCACCCAGCTTTAAAGAGGTGTACCCATCCACGCCGATGACCTGGTCTCAGAGCGCATCACTCTGGTTCATGCTTGCCTCGCTTTGCATCAACCGCATCAGGTCGCGCGCATTATTGACAATCAGGTCGGCGCCGGCTACGGCATACTCGCGGCGCGCCTGCAATCGTAACGCCTGCTGGTCCTGATTGGGAAGCGCCAGCCACTGCGCCTTGGACAGGCCCAGCAAACCCGCACCTTCGATCACCCCGACAGCATTGGCTCCGGCCGCCTGCCCCGCCCGAATATCGTCCAGCGTATCGCCGAACACGATCGTCCGCGCCGGATGCTGAACGCCAAGATGTGCCATGGCCAGTCGATTCATCGCCGGGTCTGGCCGGTCGACGCCGGTATCCTTGACGGTGACGTTAACGCGGGGGCGAAAGCCTTGCGGCGCCACCAGTGGCAACAGATCCGTAATCAGGTCCGCATCCCAGCCGCTCGTGGTCCCGTATGGAATCGAATTGGCCTCCAGGTACGCGATCAGGTCCCGCACCCCGGGCTTCAGCTGGGCGTGCGTGGGCAAAATGGCCAGCAAGTTGCGCTTGAACGCAGAGAACAGACTCAGTGCAATGTCGTCCGCGCTGATTTTGCCAAAGCGGTCCAAGGCGGCGTTGCGCACGCCGTCATCCTTGAGCAGCTGGTGGATGAGGGACATCTTATCTAGCTTCAGGTCTTGTTGCGTCACCGCGCCTGAGCCCTCAATGCCGAAACTGGCGAAAGTCCGCTGCAAAGCGACCACTGGCGCCTGATTGCCGTAGTCGATCGTTGTGCCGGCCCAGTCAAAAATCACTGCTTCGATTGCCATGATGTCCTCCTTGGGTAAAGTAGCCCCCGCGTATAAATTGCCATTACTAGCCGCCGTTACTACCACAATGACCTCAACCCATGATAGATTTTGCAAATCCGTGCTGATCTCCCTCAGCAGTTCAGAATTTCTGACCTGGCAAACCGACTTGCCGTGCCATCAACGAATGAGCTGTCTACGTCTTAACGCAGGCAAACCGTTTAACACCCAATTGTTTCCCTTTCAGCATAGCGGAACACTGTAAAAATTAAGACCGCAAAAGGTAAGGGTCACGTTAAACCTTTGCCGCCAACGTAAAGCAAAACGAAACAAGGGATTGGTCACTTTAATAAGCATTGGGTACTACCACGTATCGTGAGTCTAACGCCTGTTCAAGCACACCAAGACCTGTTTCAGACAGAAGAATATTTGAGCGTGTAAAACAGCCGTTGAACAAAAACTTATGTTATTAATAATTATTTTCTTTACAAGTCTTTTGTTAACCAGATATACTAAAAAAGTTCCAAATTTAATTTAGGAGGTACTCCATATGTACGGAAACGTTTCGAAAGCCGGACTTGCCGGCGCTGCTGTCCTGCCGGCCACCGGCTCGGCCATCTCACCATGGATCACCATCATTGGTTATGGCTTGCTGGCCGTCACCCTCATCTCTTTCATTTACCTGAAGCGCACGGCGAAGGTCGCCACCAAAAAATAAACCAAGAGGGAGCGGGGGCAATCGCCCCTTATTAATTTTATGTACACATTATTGTTAATATCGGTCGCGATTCTCGCCGCAATCAACTTTTCCAGAATTTTCGTCTCCATGACCGTGGCCAATCTCACCAAGGCGCGTAAAATCAAGCAACGCCGGGCCCAAGGGACAACGACCTCACTGGGAATCAGCGTGGTCGTCCCTGCGTACAATGAAGAAAAAAAAGTATCGCCCAGTGCGTCGAGTCGCTTTTCGCCAATGATTACGCGGATAAAGAAGTCATCGTAGTCAACGATGGGTCATCAGACCAGACGCAAAACATTTTGGAAGCCATGAAGGTTAAGTATCCCGAACTGATTGTGGTGCACCAGGAAAACGCCGGCAAGGCCAGAGCACTCAACAACGGCATCCGAAACTATGTCACTAAAGACCTGGTAATGGGACTGGACGGCGATTCACAGGTGGCGTCAGATGCGCTTGCAAAAATGGCCGCACATTTCGAAGCCGACTCACAGTTGGTGGCCGCGGCGACCAATGTGCGAATTGCCAGCGCTCACACACTGATTGAGTACGCCCAAAAATTTGAATACTTGATTGGCTATAAGTACAAAGAGTCTGAGCCAAGCTTCAACCTGGAGTACATTATCGGTGGTATCGGCTCGACCTTTCGCCTGAGTGCCTTGCTTGCGGTCGGTTGTTACAGCACCGATTCCATTACTGAAGACATCGATTTATCCATGAAAATGATCAACGTTCTCGGCAACAAAGAAGCCCATTTCGATTATGCGGATGACGTGCTGTGCTTCACCCCACCAGCACATAATTTTACTGATTTGAGAAAGCAGCGGTTCCGCTGGAAATACGGTCGATTCAAGGCCCTCATGAAAAACAGGCGGCTGTTCTTTTCGCGCCAGTTCGATAAATATAGCGCGACCCTCACCTGGTGGAAGTTACCAAAGATTGTTTTCTTCGAGGAAGTCATGATGCTGCTGGACCCACTGCTGGTAGGCTTCATGTTTTACATTCTGTACACCTACTTCGACTTCACCGTGGTGAGTGGCTCACTAGTGACCTTTCTGATTGTTTCCCTGATGTCTGTTTTTTCGGACACCACCCTTTCAAAAAAAGGAACGGGTCGTCATGACCCTGACTTCCCCATTGACACTGATGCTGATGTACATCATCAATGTGGTCGACCTCTTATCCTTGCTCAAATGCATCACCAAGTTCAAGGAAATCATCTTCAACACCAACCAAACCTCAAAGTGGACGCACATTGCCCGCTAACTGCGGATAAGCAAATGAGAATTGATAGTGAAGCAAACGCCCCGTTCATTCGAACGGGGCGTTTTTTCATCTCATAATCACGGGAAACCAAGCGCTGCTAGCCTTGCCGTTTTAGTGCCAACGCAATAGCGTGATAGCCTGCAGACGCTGCGGTCACGCGCAGGTTTGCCTCGTCAACGTGCAACTGGTCGCTGCCGTAGCGGGCCACCACCTGCACTGGCCGGCTGGCAGTCCCAACTCCACCACCGTGGCGGCTTCAGGGGCCATGCTCCAGACCATGACCACGGCTTCGGCGCTGTCAGCCAGGGTGGCACCGTTGTAAAAGCCGACCACCTGAACGCCATGCGGATCGTGATAGCTGAGCACCGGCGCGCCCAGGCGGTATGCCGTGCCGTTAAAAATCAGCGGCGCATGCGCCTGATAAAACGCGATGCCGGCATCGACGGTCGCCCACTGCGCGGCGCTCAGATCTCGAATGTCACCGGACAGGCAGATACGCCCCAGGAATGTGGCAATCAAGTGGTAGTACAGCGTCTCCAAGTCCTCATCCGCGTGCAGCACGCACCAGATCAGATTCTTGGCCGGCGGGATCACCACCAGCTCATTGGCGGCCACGATTGGGATCGCCAGCGTGTCATGGGCATCGGAAAATGACGAAAACTCGGTGTTTTCGATGAACGCCGGCGTCAACCGGTGCCCGCCCGACGAACAGTTTTCGATTTGAAGGCCTGGCAGCTGCCGGTGCACATCGGCCAGCACCGCCAGGGTGGCGTCGATTTGGTCCTCCAGGGCCGCCGCGCCCGGGTGCGTACCGTCAATGACGGGCCCGAGCGTGTCGTTGTAGTCCACCTTCAGGTAATCAAAGCCATTGGCCTTGAGCAGATCGATCATCCGCGTCTGCAAAAACTGCCGATTGACCGGCTGCGTCATGTCGAGGAACCGGCGCTTCAAGGTAGCGACCACCTGCGTCGCGCTTAGCCAGCACCGCCTCGTCCTTGGCGCGGTCACTTTCCGGCCCGACATTTTCGAATTCAAACCAGATGCCAGCCTTCATGCCGCGATGATGAATCGCCGCGACCACCGGCTTCAGTCCATCAGGAAAGGCGTCCCGGTCGACCTGCCAGTCCCCGATTTGCGGGTCAAAATTGGTGCTGCCTTTGCGAAACCATCCGGCATCGATCACGTACGTCCCAATGCGGTGGGCCGCCAGCAGCGGCAGGGCCCGGTTGATCGACGCTGTCGTCGGCTCACCCCAGGTGGTCGCCCATTCGTTGTAAACCACGCTGGCATCACTGGCCTGCGCCGGCGCGAGCAGGCGCTTGCTGACCTGCAGCAACGGGCCCTGGCCGCAGGTGACGTAGGCAAACGGCGTGTGAATGGTCTCCCCCGGCGCCACCTCACGGAACCAGGCGCCGGTGTCGCGGTCCGGCAGCCCGCCGAAGACGACCAGCCGATCATCCAGCCGGGCGGCGTTCAGGCGCCAGGACGCCTTTCCTGCCAGTTGCACCAGCCACAGGCAGTCCTGGTCTTTGTCCTGCACCCCGACCAGCGGGAAGAAGCGCCGCACAGGCATGGTGCCGTTCTGACCAAAAGACTCAAGGCCCAGGCCGGATGGCTTCCAGCTCTCCTCCAGCCCGTATTCCTCAATTGGCCGCTGCTCCAGCCGGCCCTCCATCGCCCACTTCGAGCGCAGGCGCAGCAGGTCCAGGTCGCCAGTTTTTTTGCTTGGCGTGAAACGGCGACAGGCCTGCCAGGCAAACCGACGCCAGACCGTCCAGCGTCTGGGGCGTCGCCGTTTGGTTGGTGAAGGTCGTCCAGGTTTTCAAGCGACGCTCCGCGGCCTGCCACACCAGCTCCTGCGTGTAGCGGTTGCCGTCGGGATCGACCAGCGCAGTGGTGACGTGCACGCCAGCGCTGCTCGGCACGATCAACTGACTGGCAAAAGTCAGGCTCCGGGCCGTAGCGCTGTTAAAACTCGTCGAGCCGTTTGAGAAGTTTTTATCGTACGGCTCCTGCCGCCGCTTGGCCTGGATCAGTGAAAAGGTGTTGACCTGGTCTGGCGGCGCCACCACAGACTGGGCCAAAGCGACGGGAAACACCGTCCACTCCACATGCTGATGGCCATCGATCAGGTAGCGCGTGACCATGTCGCCGCACGCCACCTCGGATAAAACACGTAATTGTTCTGTCAAACTAAACACTCCCTTGTTTGCGCTTGCGTGCGACCGGGATCTGCAATGCCGCCCGGTACTTGGCAACGGTCCGGCGCGCGATGTTCAGGCCCTGCTCGTGCAGCAGACCCACCAGCTCATCGTCGCTTAGCGGACGGGTCTTATCCTCCTTGCAATCAGCGACGCCAGCGCCGTCTGAATCTGATCGACAGAATGCGTGGCGTCCTTGGCCGAATAACGGGAGAAGAAGGCCTTGATCAGCATGACCCCGAAGTCCGTCTGCAGGTACTTGCCGTTGATGGCGCGGCTGACAGTCGACTCGGCCAGCTGCAGCCGCTGCGCAATGTCCCGCAGCAGCAGTGGCGCCAGTGATTTTTGCTTCTGCATGAAAAGGGCGTACTGAGATTTTACCAGCTCGCGGCCGATCAGGCTCAGCGTCTCCTCGCGCCGCGCCAGACTGTACGTCAGGGATTGGTACTCGCCGAGTTTTTCCTTGAGGTAATGCTGCACCTCACTATCGGTCGAGTCCTTCAGCTGCGCGTAAGTCTCCTCGGCGAACACCAGCCGCGGCTGGTTGGCCTTGATCACGGCCATGCTCAGCTTGCCGTTCACCTGATGCACGCGCAGGTCCGGGACCACGAACTCGGTCGCCGTGTGGTTGTACGGCAAACCCGGGTCGGCGGACAGCGTGCGAATGTAGTTGAGCGCGGCCTTCAGCTGGCCTTCCGTCAGGTCCAGCGCCGAGCGAATGGCGGCCAAACGCCCCGCGGTCAGGTTGGCGAACTGATCCGTCAAAATGGCGATGACCCCAGTCGGCACCGGGTACTCATCCGCCTGGGCCTGCAGCAGCAGGCACTCCTGCAGGTCATGGGCGCCAACGCCGGGCGGATCCAGCCGCTGCAGCAGCGTGAGCGCATCGGCCAGCATGACATCGGTGATGCCCAGCTCCGCCTTAATTTGTTCATTGCTGACTGGCAGATACCCACGCGGGTCAAGTTGCTCGATCAGGTAAACCACCAGCGCGCGCAGCGGGGTTTTGCGCATGGTCAGCTGCACCTGTTCCAGCAGGTAATTAAACAGCGACTGCTGCGTGTCTTCGGTCTGGTAGCTCTCGCTCACGGCCGGCGCCACACTGGGTGCGTCCAGCCGCGTTTGACGTCAAACAGCGGGTTGCCGAGGCTGAGGTCCTGCAGGTAGGCGGCCAAATCGATGGTATCAAGCTGAAGGACCAGGATCGACTGGCGCATGCCCTGGGTCAGGACCAGCTTTTGCGCCTGGGCCTGTTTTTGGCCGAAACTAAAATTCTGCGTTAACGCCATTGTGATCCCTCCTTTTTGCTTGACTGACTTATTTCAGCATCGGCAGCAGTGCCTTAGCGACGCCGCTGCTGGCGTGATTATCGACGACCAGCGCAGCCGCCTGTTTCACTTGCGGCAGCGCGTTGCTCATCGCCACCCCGCAACCGACGCCGGCCAGCATCGAAATATCGTTGTCGTAATCACCAAACGCCGCAACCTGCGACACCATCAGCCCAAGGTGCGCACACAGCCACTGAATGCCGCTCAACTTATCGACCCCAGGGGCGGTCATTTCAACGTAGCGGGTGTCGGTCCAGCAGCCGGTGGCCAGGTGCTGCGCGGTGACCGTGGCCAACGCCGCCCCGAGTGCACCCAAATCCGCGGCATAATAACTGACCTTAACCACCTCTTCGGCCTCAGCCGCCTGGTACAGCGGCGCCAAGTCACTTTTGGTCGCCGGCGCCTCAATGTAGGTCGGCACCCACTGGGCAGTTTGGGGGATGTAGTCCACGTTGGTGGTCATGGTACTGAGCGTCATGTTCACCCCGGCCGCAGCGCCCAGGTCGATCAACTTGCGGACGCGGGTGGGCGCCAGCGCCTGGCGATGAATCAGCTTACCGCTAGGATCGGCAATGCAAGCGCCGTTGAAGAAAATTTTATAACCGGAAACGGCCATCCCCGCCATCAGCGCTTCGATTGAAGGCAACCTGCGCCCAAACGCGACGGCAAACACCACGCCTTGCGTAGTGGCCGCTTGAAAGGCAGCACGGTTTTCCGCAGACACTTGGCCCTTGGGGTCAAGCAGCGTCCGGTCCAGGTCTGTGCAGATCAAGCGCGGCTTAGAAAAAGTCATTTTCGGCGTGCACCGGCTTGAGCCGGACCTCCTGGAGACTGTCGCGCGCGGATTGGATCACGTGATCGAGATCGGCGTTCGGGTTGAGCACCAGCTGCAGCACCAGCGCCATGTTCATCCCGCCGATCAAGCGGACATTTTGCCGCTTCAGCAGGGCCATGGCGGCATTGCACATGCTGCCGCCCACTAGGTCCGCCAAGATCAGCACCGGCTCGTCGCTGGGCAGGTCTTGGGCAAAGCCCGCAACGATGTCATCGGGATTTTCGCCCGGCATCAGGGCGTATGCGGATAAATTTTCCTGGGGTCCAGCAATCATTTCAACCGCCTTGGCGAGCCCTTTGGCCAGGCTGTTATGAGAAATCAAGATAATCTTTGTCATTCGTCACGTCTCCTCCGAATACTTCGCCCTACTTCAAGCAAATAGTATGCCAAAGCGCGCGTAATTGCTATTTCTCGCTATTTTTGCCACTTTTTCCGCTAAATCGGGGGGCTTGGAGGAAAAATGCGGCCGCGGCCTCAGCAGACCCCGCGCGTCTCGGCACTGTTTAAGCCGGGCTAAACACTAGAAAAATTAGCGTTCAGTCCTTGGGCCAGCGCCTGCCTGAACGCAAAACGGGTCCCTCATCACCTGACAAGAGACCCGCTCTGCACATTCGTGCTAGGGGGAAGTGCCGTTTAATGCAGGCCTGCGCCTGAGCTAGTTCGCGTGGCGCCGGCGGTACGCGACCGCTGCGCCGCCGCTGACCAAGATCAACAGCCCGATCCAGCTCAAGTTCTTGGCCACCCGTTCACCCAGCTGCGCCAGCTTGGCTTTGTGAGTCGCGCTTGCGCCTGCTGGTGCGCGCCGGTCTGCG
>NZ_BBAJ01000089.1 GCF_001311195.1 Lacticaseibacillus camelliae DSM 22697 = JCM 13995 | reverse complement strand
CGCCCATTTTGATGCTGATAGCGCACTTTGGCTAAGAAGGTGTGCTGGTAGAGTGCGGTACCAGTTTCGCGTTGGTGCCAGCTAAAACTGCTCCACGACACTGCATTTGGCGTCTTAACGGTCACGTACCGTCCGTCGGTCACTGCTGGCCCTTGTGGCGTTGTCGCCGCAGCTAGGACGCGCTCAGCACTGGGTGTTTGAGTGGCCACGGTCACCCCAACCGCACTCGAAACACTTAGCAGTGCTGTCCCTAGAACTATGACGCGTTTGATGTTTTTCATTATGCACCTCCAAGTGATATGAGCGTATTTTATCACATATTTCGACTCAAAAAAAATCTCTTAAATCAATAAAAAAAAGGCGTCTCCGTTTGACGCGGAGACGCCATTGCTAACTAATAGATTATTCTTCGTCCTCTAGAATCTGACGGAACGGGATCAAGCTCTCGGCGTGATACTTCTTAACGAAGGCATCAACGGCGGCCGGATCCTGGGTCTTCTTGTCCAGAACCAGCTGCTCGACTGGAATCGGCCGCAAGTCAGAAATCTTAACGTCGATTACAACGGGACCATCAGCGGCCTTAGCCTTGGCAAAGGCCTCCTTCAGCTCGGCCAGCGTGTGGACCTCAAAGCCGGTCGCACCCAAAGCGGCTGCGGCAGCCCCGTAATCGGCGTCGATCAAATCGACCCCGGAATGCGGCTGCTTGGTGTCATCCTGCTCGGCCTCAATGAAGCCAAGCGACTCATTGGTCAGCACCACGTTGATGATCGGCATGTGGTACTTGACCTGCGTCAGGATGTCCTGCATGACCATCGCAAAACCGCCGTCACCGGAAATCGACCAAACCTGGCGATCCGGGTACTCAGCCTGCGCGCCAATCGCTGCCGGCAGCGCATAGCCCATCGTCGCGTACCAGCCACTGGTGGTGAAGCGCTGGTGCTTGTCGGTGTTCAAGTACCGCATGCCGTTAATGGTGACATTGCCGACGTCGACTTGGAAAATCGCATCGTCGGTGGCCATATCATTGATCTGCTTGAAGACCGGTTCAACGCGCAGCGGCGTCTCATCGTCATCTTCAAACGACTTCATCCAATCGGCCCAGTTCTGCTTGTCTTTCAGCGCCGCCTGGTACCAGCCGGTTTCGGGCTGCTGGTCGATGGCGTCGGTCAAGGCAATGATTGTCTTTTTCGCGTCGGCCAAAATCGGGACATCGACGTGGTGCCGACGACCGAACTTCGCACTGTCGATGTCGACCTGGATGTACTTGGCTTGCGGACCGATGAAGAAGCTCTGGAACGGCATGTCGGAGCCAAGGAACAGGACAGCATCAGTGTTGGATGCGATCTCGATCCCAGCTTAGAGGCCACCCGGCCTGCCGAGCCATGTTAGCCTTGTAGGAATCCGGAATGATGCCCTTGCCGAGGGCAGAGGTCAAAATCGGTGCGTGCAGTTTTTCGGAAAGTGCGATGATTTCTTCACGCGCACCTCGCGCCCCGTTGCCGACGTAGAGCAATGGGTGCTTCGCCTCGGTCAGGATCTTGGCCGCAGCCGCGATCTTCTCTGCTGGCGGCTCTGGCAACAGTGGCTTCTGGTAGTCGGCGGCGCGAGAAACATAGTTGTCCTCGATTGGCTGCCAGCCCAGGTCTTTCGGAATCGTGACCACCGCCACCCCGCTTTTGGCGTAGGCCTGCGCAATGGCGTCGTCGATCACGGCAGGCAACTGCTCGGCGGTCATCACGGTGCGATTATAAATGGAAACATCCGCAAACATCGGGTTCTCGTTCATTTCCTGGAAGAAATTGGTGTTCATCGCGCTGGTCGGGACCTGACCCACCAGCGCAAGCAGCGGCACGTGATCCCACTGAGCATCGTACAAACCATTCAGCAGGTGGACAGCGCCAGGGCCGGCTGAACCAAAAGTCACCCCGATCTTGCCCGTGACCTTCGCCTCGCCGACTGCGGCTAAGGCTCCGACCTCTTCGTGGCGCACCTGAATGTAATTCAGGGTGTCCTTGCGGTTGTGAATCGCGTTCATCGTCGAATCGAAAGAGCCACCAGGCAACCCGTATATATTCTTGACGCCCCAACTCTCAATAACCTTCAGTCCAGCGTCTGCTGCATTGATCTTAGTCATGCTCTCGCCTCCAGAATTATTCTACTTACGATTAATAAGTATCAACGTCTTTTAGTATACGCAAACGGCTTACCAAATACAAGCAAATTTAGAAAAACACCGTTAGTCATACTTTAACACAGGTACTGAGCGCGCTTACACCAAACTGTCTCGCCATTCAAAAAGCCGCCCCTCAGGTTGCCCGATAGGCGGCTTAACTCGCTAATTAGCCTGGTACTGGCGCTCCTGGCCAGTGACACCGGTCAGAACAAACGGTCCGGCAAAGTAATTGGGATCCGTGCGGTAATCCGCCTTTGCGTAGGGCACTGCGTCCTGGAAAACCGCTTCATACTCCGCGACGCTCAGCTGACGCCGGGCGTTCAGCGCGCCAATGTGTGCCGCGCCGTGCAGCTGATCCCGATAACCTTCAACCAACGCGCCAGAGAAGAACTCCCCAACGGCACCCGACCCGTACGAAAACAGGCCCAGCAAATCCCCTGCTGCCAAGCTGTCATCATTTTCTAGCAGTGACAGCAGGCCCAAGTACAGCGAGCCCGTGTAAATGTTACCGATGCGCCGGCTGTACTGGATGCTGTGATCAAAATGCAACAGCAGATCTTGTTGCTTAGTGGCGTCCACTTCCGGCAACACTTGCCGCAGGGCCTTGAGCCCCATTTTTGTGTACGGCAGGTGGAAGGTCAACGCCTTAAAATCGCTGAGCGTCCGCCCGGTCGCCTGTTTATACGCGGCCCAGTCCAGCGCGAAGAAGTGCAGATACTGCTCAGTGGAATATTTGCCGCGGGCCAGCGCCTGATCCGTGTACACTGGCCGCCAAAAATCACCGATGTCCTCGGCATGGACCACCGAATCATCATTGATGACCAGGATCCGCGGCTCGGCGCTGATCAGCATCGCCACCGCACCGGCGCCTTGGGTGACCTCACCGGCCGTGTTCAGCCCGTAACGCGCAATATCTGCGGCGATCACCAACGCCTGCCGACGCGGATGCGCGGCAACATAATCGCGCGCCATCATGAGCCCAGCCGTGCCACCGTAACAGGCCTCCTTAATTTCAAGCGTGCGCGCCGTTTCCGGCAGGCCGGTCAGCTTTTGAATAAAAAGCGCCCCGGCTTTGCTGGCGTCAATGCCACTTTCCGTGCCTAGAACAATGAGGCCAAGCCGCGCCGAGTCGATACTGACTTGAATCTGGCGCACTGCCGCGGCCCCCATGGTGACCACGTCCTGACTTGACGGTGGCACCGCCTGCTCGTCTTGACCGATCCCGATGGTGTACTTATCCGGATCAACGCCTCGCGCATTTGCGAGCTGACGCAAATCAATAAAGAATTCGGGACTGTATAACCCGATTTGATCGATGCCAATGTTCATTTAATGCTTCCCCCTTAATTCTTCGAGCACCTTGCGCGCAGACGCCAAGTCGCGTGCTTGCGCCGGCAACCGGTCGGCGACTGCCGCGATTTCATCCCCAGTGGCACCAGCGGCGATGGCGAGTGCTCTGGCTTGCAGCGCCATGTGCCCAGCCTGAATTCCTGGCCCGGCCAGGGCGCGCAGAGCGGCCAAATTTTGCACCAGCCCAAGCGCAGCCAGACTCATCTGAAGGTCTGCGACCGTGCGAATGCCGCCCATGCTTAAGGCCGCCTGCGCCTTGGGCAAGGCTGAAATCGCCCCGCCGACGACTCCCACTGGTAGCGGCAATTTGATGTGGCCAACTAGCTGGCCACCTGCCAGCTGCCAAGTACTAAGCGCTTTGCCTTGGGTATAAGCACCGACCGCCGCAGCCACCGCGCGCGTATCATTCCCAGTGGCGAGCACGGCTGCCTCAACGCCATTCATAATGCCTTTGTTGTGCGTGGCCGCACGCAGCGGATCACATTGAGCCAAGTCGCTCAGCGCGGCAATTTTTTTCCGCGATGGTCGCCCCGTTGCCTGGCGCCGTCGCAATCGTACTCGGATCCAGCGTCACCTCGGCGCTCACCAGCTCGCTGCTGCCGTTGGTCAAGATCGCCACCAAGACGGGCTGATCGAGCAAACCAGCGGCGGCTGCGGCCACGGCCTCGGCAATCGTGTTGGCCAAGTTCGCCCCCATCGCCTGACTGGGATCGATCGTCAGTTGCAGGATCAAAAAGCGATCGCGCTGCTCGCAGGTGATCTGCTTTAGACCACCGCCCCGCTTGACCGCCGAGGGATGAGCTGCATTCGCCACCGCAAATAACATCTCACGGTGTTGGTCGATCATCCGACTTGCCGCGTCAAAATCCGCGACGTCATCAAACACGACTTCGGCAATCACGCGGTGCGGCCCAGCAGACGCCTTCACCCCACCGTTCAAGTTAGCCAGGCGGGCGCCGTTGCTAGCGGCGGCCACCACAGAGGGCTCCTCGGTCACCATTGCAAGCTGCCGGACGGTGCCGTTCACCGTGAGGTTACGGACGACACCCAGCGGCAGGGCAAACTGGCCAATCTGGTTCTCGATGAGATTGGCAGCGACGGCATCGTCGAGGCCTTTTTCGGCCAGACAGTCAGCGCCTCGGTTCGACAGTATGCCCTCTTCAATCAGCTGTTGACGCCGAGCCGCAGGCGTTTTTTCATAAAACTTCGTCATGGCCGCGCCACCTGCATGGCCACGCCAATGCCCCCGCCAACGCACAGCGCGGCAACACCCGTGTGCTGATCGCGGTTTTGCAGGGCGTAGAGGAGCGTCACCAGCACGCGCGCCCCTGACGCCCCCAGGGGATGTCCCAGCGCCAGCGCCCCGCCATTGACGTTCAACTTGGCGGCGTCCAGGTCCAGCTCCTTGGCTACCGCAATGCTTTGGGCCGCAAACGCCTCATTGACTTCGAATAGGTCGATGTCATCTAACTGGGTCCCAGTTCGTTTGAGCAGTTTCTCGATCACCCGCTTCGGGGCATAACCCATGAAGTTGGGGTCAATGCCCCCTTCGCTGTAACCGCTGATTGTCGCGAGATAAGGGATGCCTTCCTGCTCGGCCAGGTCCTTGCGCATCAGGACCAGCGCCGCGGCGCCGTCATTGATCCCACTGGCATTGCCGGCGGTCACTGTGCCGTGTTCTTTGAAGGCCGGGCGGAGCTTCGCAAGTTTGGCGAGGCTCGTATCTGGGCGGGGGCCTCATCTTGGCTGACCACGACCTCGCCGCGCTTCGTCTTCACCGTCACTGGGACAATCTCGTCGGTAAACGAGCCGGTTTGCTGCGCGGCGACGGCCTTCTGGTGCGATGTCAGCGCAAACTGATCCTGCGCCTCTCGCGTCACGCTAAACTGATCCGCCACGTTTTCTGCGGTGATGCCCATCGGAAGACCCGTGAACGCATCGGTCAGCCCGTCGCGCATCACGCCATCGACCATTTCGACATTGCCCAGCGCGTGACCGGCGCGCATTTTCGTTGTGTAGTAAGGCGTCTGGCTCATGCTTTCGGTGCCGCCAACCAATACAATGTCCGCATCACCCAGCAGAATCGCGCTTTGGCCAAGGCGCACCGCCTTGAGCCCTGACCCGCAGACCTCATTGACGGTCATCGCTGAACTCTCCGTGGTCATTCCCGCTTTGAGGGCGATCTGCCGCGCCACGTTCTGCCCGCTATTCGCCTGCAGGACGTTGCCGAACACGGCCTGGTCAATACGCTGCGGGTCGATCCCGGCGCGCGCGATTGCCGCCTTCGCCGCGCAGGTACCCAGGGCGACGGCGGATTCCTGGGCCAACACCCCGTTTAGTTTGCCAATTGGTGTCCGAGCCGCACTGACGATAACCACTTCTGTCATGAGATCGCTCCTTCGATTTTTACTTGAATCCAATTATACACGGCCGCACGCACCCACCGGTTTGGCCTTAAGAAATCTTACAAAATGGCCGACTTCAGGTAGAATAGAGACAGCAAAAGAGGTGGGCCCATGCGCGTGATCGACCTGTTGGCACTATTTGCCGACCAAAATAAAAAAAACGCTCGTTCAGCTGCGGGCTGACGGCGTTCAAACCAATCTGGATAAAATTGCAACCGCCGAGATCAACGACGAGCGCCAAGCAATCCTCGTGCCCAAAACCAGTGGCCACCCCCTTCACCTTTGGGAGCTGGCAGTTCTGCTCGACAAGCCGGAGCTGCGGACCCGCTACCTTTACGTTCAGGAAAAGGCCGGCAAACGCCCACTGTTCGGCTTTCAGCAGGTGGCCAATGTCTTGGTGATCAACTGATCAGCTGGGCAAGCGGCGCATCAGCGCTTGAGGTGCGGGCGGTCAATCAGCATGACCTCCAGCTGATCCGCCAGCTCCTTAGCGGCGTCCGTAAACTCCGAGTTGGTGATCACTGCGGCCTCATCGCACTGGTAGAAGCTGTGCCCGGAATAGGCCTCTTGGACGGCCTTGTTCCCTACTTGCCCCTCGTAACGCTTGCACTGAAAGCCCACGGTTTTCTTTTTCTTCGTGCCAATGATGTCAATGCCCTGATCACCTGAGGCCTTGGTGGTCTTCAGGCGCTTAAACCCGTTTCGCCGCAGGAGGTAGACACAGAACCGCTCAAACTCCTCGCCGTCCATCTGGTCGACTTCCTCCATTTGCAGGTCGCGGAACTGAAAATGATGGTGGTACACCAGCAGCGCGTTAACCCCCACCCAGCCAACAATCAGGATGAAGCTGGCCAGATCAAGATAGCTGCGCCACTGGCTCAAATAGGTCCGGCCGAAAAAAAAGAATAAACCAAAGCGAGCCCAAACCCGAGCGTTAATAGCCAGTATAGGCGGCGGAAAAAAGGTCCGCATGGCCTGAACAAGTCGTTTCAATGAAATCACCTTTCCTAAAGCACTTCCTCAATACTACCAGAAGTGACTAAAGTGCGTGGGCGAATTTTCATTGAATGTTGACCACCAGTTCGGTACCATTAAATGATAGACGAAAGGAAGCGCTCTCTTTTGAAAATCTCCTCTAAAGTGTTCTACCGCCTGGGGTCGGAAAACGTCATGCAGTACTCGCTGCAGAATGATCACCACATGACCCTGAATTTCCTGACGTTCGGTGCGCGGGTGCAGCAGGTGCGCCTGCCCAACCGCGACCAGTTTGACCCCAATCTCAGCATCGGGTTCATCACTTTCCAGGACTACGCAGAAGATCCGGGCCATTTCGGTGCTGTGATTGGCCCAGTGCAAGGGGAAAGCCCTGAACTGCCGCCTGATTCCGGACGCACCGGCTGGCAGAACTACAACTGGGATGCGGAGACCGAGCAGGAAGACGATCACGTCTCAGTCAAGTTCACCCTAACGCTTGGCGACCACCAAGACGGTTTGCCGGGCAGCCGCCGCATCAGCATCGTGCACACACTTGATAACCAGAATCGCTGGACGGTCGACTGGCACATCGAAACGGATACGCAGATTCGAATCCGGCCGCGGCTGAATGTCGCCTTCGCGCTGACCGGCGATCCCGCCCAAAGCGTGATGGATCAGCACTTGCGCCTGGACGCCGAACCGGTGCCGATTCCTGAGCGAACGCTGACCGCCGAGGCCACTCAGGCCTCACTGGTGGCCAACGACTGGGCCTTGACGGTGTCCACTGAAGCCAAGGGGCTGACCGTTGACTCGTTTGCCGACCTCAGCGCCGCCCACTACTTTAACGGCATCACCGGCGCGCCGCACGCTGCGATCGCCATTTATCCAACCACGCCGCTGTTCACGCTGATGCCGGGGGCAGCCTTTGAGCGCCACACCGTGTTTACGCTGCACGCGCTGGCTTAGGTGGTGGGTAAATGAGCCTAACTACGTCTGCTTTACTAGCGCTGGTGCTGCTGGGGGCGCTGACCGGCGCCACTACCTGGCTGGTCAAAAGCCGTATCATCCGGCACATCCTGTTGGTGATTGCCGCCATCCTGGCAATTGCGCTAGTCGCCGTGCTGATCAAAAGCCTCATGTAACCACTCAAAATGCCTTGAGTCGCACTGGCCGACCCAAGGGCATTTTGCATACTAATCTTAAGCACACAAAGGGCGCCATCCCTTTCGAAATGGTGTCCCCTGCCACCAGGTGTAACCCCGGTGGCCCTTATTGCAGGGTTGCCCCTGCCTGCTATCCTCGCCACGTCACCGCTTTGAGTCGCTTTATTAA
>NZ_BBAJ01000088.1 GCF_001311195.1 Lacticaseibacillus camelliae DSM 22697 = JCM 13995 | reverse complement strand
AGACTAGGCTGAGACATAATTGACCTAGTCGCGTTCCACAAAGCAACGCCCAGACACGCAAACGCCCCTGCATCACGATTCGCACTTCGAATCGCGATGCAGGGACGCCTGCGTTTTGGGCTAAAACCGCTTTGTGTCTCAGCCTCTCGTTTGTGGGAATTCAAATAAAAGTAAACGGATCCGTGTTCAGCGTCGATGCGACCACGTGCAGCGGCCAGTTGTTCTGTTCTGCCCATCCGATCAGCAGCTCGCGTACCTTGCCTTTCATGATCGATTCGATGTGGTGGCCCGGATCGATGACTGGCAGGTGATGCGCCAGCATGTCGTGCCCCGTGTGGTAGTACACGTCCCCTGTCACGTAGACATCGGCGCCGGCCTTCTGGGCATCCGGGTAGAATTGGCCCCCATCGCCGCCGACCACCGCCACGGTTTGCACAGGTAAGGTCAGGTCGTCAGCAATCACCCGCAGCCCACCGACGTTAAAAATGGTTTTCAGTTCGTGGGCAAACGCCTCGACCGTCGTCGGCGAGTTCAAGGTGCCGATGCGGCCCATGTTGGCTTCGTCGCCGGCCTCGATGAACGGGTGCACATCGCTCAGGTGCATGGCGGCCGCCAGCCAGTCGTTCATGCCGCCGGTGGCTCGGTCCAGGTTTGTATGGGCGGCGTAAACCAAAATGTCGTGCCTTGCGATCTCACCGTACATCGCATTTTGAGGGTCGGCGTAGTTTAAGTTCTTCGGCGCATGGAACACCGCTGGATGATGCGCGAAAATCATGTCGGCGTTCAAAGCAATCGCTTCATCCACCACTTCCGGCCGCACATCCAGCGTCACGAGCACCGTGTGCACGGCCTTGGTGCCGTCACCGATTTGAATCCCAACCGGATCGCCTGGCACGGCCAAAGTCTGAGGGGCGAACTGTTCGAATTGCGCAATAATGTCATTTCCGCTCAGCATGGAATTCCTCCTTTAACAAGTCAAGCCGCGCTTGCTCGTCAGCCATTTTTGCTTCAGGCACTTGGGTCGCATTGCCGAGTCCGCGAAGAACGGCCTCCGTCTTGTCGATCTCAATTTCGAGTTGATTCAGGAATAAGGCGGTGCGCTTACGCCGCAGCACCGGACCCAGCATCAAGTCGGCCTCGGTGTAGGGAACCTGCGGCCGGGTTTGGCCGACACTCATCAGCGGATACACATGACCGGCGTCTTCAACCAGGTCCTCATCCAGAATGCTGAACTCGTGCGCGGCCAGATAGCGCCTTAGCGCCTCGGCGTCCCGGTTGGGCCCCAGAATCAGGGTCTCGGTGCCATCAAGCCGGCTCCGGCCCGCCTCAAGGATTTCTTCGATCAGTTGGCCGCCCATGCCGGCGATGTAAATCGTGTCCAAAGCATCTTCGGCCGTCAGCCCGGCAAGCCCATCGGCCTGGCGCACCACGATCTGGTCGTCGAGCCCGGCGGCATGGATGTTGGCCTTCGCGATGGCCACCGGCCCCGCACCAATGTCGCTGGCCACTGCGTAGTCGATTTGCCCGGTTTGCGCCAAGTAAATGGGAATGTATGCATGATCGGTGCCGATATCGGCAATGCGCCGACCGTCATTGTTGAAAGCTGCTAAATGCGCGAGCCGTTTTGAGAGATGAATGGGTGACATAGTTGAACTCCTTTGGGTGATGATACCTCTAGTATACACGAAAGCTGGCGGCAGCACGCTGGTTGCGGGAGCAGTTCCACCCGCTTGGCATCAAAAAAAAGCGCCGGCCGCAGCCAGCACTTTAATGCTTATTCCAAAAAGTCCTTGAGCTGCTTGGAACGGCTCGGGTGACGCAGCTTGCGCAGTGCCTTGGCTTCGATCTGGCGGATCCGCTCACGGGTG
Source organism: Lacticaseibacillus camelliae DSM 22697 = JCM 13995 (assembly GCF_001311195.1). GTDB lineage: Bacteria > Bacillota > Bacilli > Lactobacillales > Lactobacillaceae > Lacticaseibacillus > Lacticaseibacillus camelliae. The sequence continues at coordinate 6,668 of NZ_BBAJ01000088.1, read as the reverse complement.
ACGCCAAAGACCTTGCCGACTTCTTCGAGCGTGCGGGTGCGCCCATCGTCCAAACCAAAACGCAGACGCAGCACGTTTTCCTCACGGTCGGTCAGCGTGTCGAGCACGTTTTCCAGCTGCTCTTTCAGCAGTTCGTAGCTGGCGTGATCCTCAGGCGAGGTCGCGTTGTCGTCCTCGATGAAGTCACCCAAGTGTGAGTCGTCCTCTTCGCCGATTGGCGTTTCAAGCGACACGGGTTCTTGAGCAATTTTCAGGATCTCGCGGACCTTTTCAGTTGGCATGTCCATTTCGGCCCCGATTTCCTCAGGCGTAGGCTCGCGGCCAAGGTCTTGGAGCAGCTGCCGCTGGATGCGGATCAGCTTGTTGATGGTTTCAACCATGTGAACAGGGATCCGGATGGTGCGGGCCTGGTCGGCGATGGCACGGGTGATGGCCTGGCGGATCCACCAGGTCGCGTAGGTCGAGAATTTGAAGCCCTTGCGGTAATCAAACTTCTCAACGGCTTTCATCAAGCCCATGTTACCTTCCTGAATCAGGTCCAGGAACTGCATGCCGCGCCCAACGTAACGCTTGGCGATTGAAACCACCAGCCGCAGGTTAGCTTCCGCTAGCCGCTGCTTAGCTTCCTGATCGCCTTGTTCGATTTTCAGCGCCAAATCGACTTCTTGATCGGCTGTCAACAGCGGCACGCGCCCAATTTCCTTCAAGTACATACGCACAGGATCGTTGATCTTGACCCCGGTTGGCGCAGACAGGTCGGAAAGGGCCTTCTTGGAGACCGGCTTTTCTTTCTTCAGGCTGGCTTCAGCAGGATCGCCATTTTCATCCACAATCGAGATGCCGTTATCCTCGAGCTTGAGCATCAAGTCGTCAACCGCCTCGCTCTTCAACGCAAACGGCTTCACGATCTGCTTGACGAGTTCCTCATTGGTGATCTGCTTGTCTTTCTTGTAATCCTTGATCACCTTTTTGACTGCAGCATCGTATTTCTTCGTCTCAGCGGCGGTTGGCTTGGCACTAGCCTTCTTGTTCGTCGTTTTTTTGGCGGTCGCTTTCGTCGCTGTCTTCTTTACGGTAACCGATTTTTTTCTCCGCCGCAGTGGTTTTCTTTGCGCTGGAAGCAGGCGCCTTCTTGGCCGCGCTTTTGACAACTGACTTCGCCTCAGTCGCCTTCTTGGTAGTTTGTTTCTTTGTCGTATCTTTTTCAGCCATAAAAGTGCCTCCTATAACTTCATTCTCCAGCTGCCGCCTTCAATTGGCGCTGCAACTGAATATACTTATCTAACATCGCATCGACCGTTGCCTCATCGCCAAGCTGCTGCGCCTGGGTCATCTGTTGCTTGACCCGTTGCAGCGCCTGCTTGAGCCCGCGCTGGCCTACTGCCTGAATGAGTGCGGTCACCCCGTCGTCATCCGTGTCCGGTATCTCCTCAAAATCAAGGGTGGCCACCGTTGGGCTCAGCGAGGGGTCTAAGCTATCCATGAACCCTGCCACTGTTGGCGCCGGCTCGTCTTTGGCATAAGCCAGCCAGGCGTCGAACAAATTCTGATAGTCGGCGTCGGGAAAAATAAATCCCGTCCGGTGCAGCCTGGTGGCAATGGTCGAATCATGAAAACTCAGCTGCAACAGCTGCCGTTCGGCCTTTTCGTACCGGTCATAGTGCGGTGCCGCCACTGGCGCGCTCGCCTCCGGCTGCTCATCGTAGGCCTCCGGTGGGGGCGGTGGCGTGCCCCACTCTGCGTCGCTCGGGGCGCGCTTTGGCACTGCCGGCAGCTGCTGGCGCAAGGTCTCGGCCGGTACGCCGGTCAAGTCGCTGACCTGCTTCAGATACACGCTTTGCGCGACCGGCTCAGGCTCTTGACTGATTTCCTTCAAAGCCGCGTCGATATACGCGAGCTTGTCTTGATCCGAGGTCATGTCGCGGTCCGCCACTAGGTAGTTGAGGCGAAATCCAATCGGTGTCAGCGTGTGCTGTACTTGTTTGCTAAAGGCCTCAGCGCCGTGAGCCTGGATGAACTCGTCCGGGTCTTGCCCATCCGGCAGGACCACAACGCCCACTTGCAGCTGCGGATGATCACGCACCAATTCCAGTGCGCGGTCCGCCGCGTGCTGTCCCGGTGCATCGCCATCGTAGCAAATGGTGAGGCGCTTGGTCTGGCGGCTGATGATGGTGACCTGTTCCTGGGTCAGACTGGTCCCCATCGACGCAATGCCGTTAGGGACGCCAGCCTGAAACGCGGAAATCACGTCCATAAAGCCCTCAAACAGCAGCGCCCCGTTATCCTTGAACGTGGCCTTCGCCTGATCGAGATTAAACAGCACATCGCGCTTGTTGAACAGCTCCGTTTCCGGACTGTTCAGGTACTTGGCGGAACTGGCCTCTTTGGTCAGGATCCGTCCGGAAAAACCGATCACGTCGCCGTATGCGTCCTTGAGTGGGAACATCACGCGGTCGTTGAAGCGATCGAAAAGATGCCCTTGGTCATCTTCCACGAACAGGCCGCTGGCACGCTCTTCGTCATACGTGGCCTTTCGGCTGTCCAGAAACTTCTTCATGAGACTGCGGTCAGCCGGCACGTAACCCACTTCAAAATGATCGATGGTCGCCTGGCTGAGCCCTCGGTTAGTTAAGTACGCAAGAGCCGGCTCGCCGCCCTTGGTGTTGACTAACAGGTGGTGCATCATGTCGGTGACTTCACGCAGAAGCTGCTTTTGCCGGGTCTTGGACGGGTCTTCAGGCCGCCTAGTGGGCGTGACCTGCACGCCAAGTGAAATGTTGGCAAAAGCCGCAACCTTGACCACGGCCTCAGGGAAATTGACGTGGTCGTAGTCTTGAACAAATTGAAAGACATTGCCACCGCGCCCACAGGAAAAGCACTGAAAGATCTGCTTGCCCTCGGAGACGGAAAAAGACGGCGTATGCTCTGCCTGGAACGGGCACAGACCAAACAGGTTTTGCCCCTGCTTGCGCAACTGCACGTACTGGCCGATGTAATCCGCAATGTTCACTGAGGTGCGGACCTTATCGATCATTTCTTTTGGGATCAGAGCCATTCGCAATCCTCCCTCCATAGCGGTAAAAAGTCGCACTTCAAGTTTGAAATGCGACTTCGTTTTTGCCATTTACGACAGACTAACACAAGCTATAGTATAGCGGTTGCGGTCTGAAAAAGCAATCTATTTAACAATGACCGCGGTGATGTCGCCGAACTGGTGGATCAGGTTGGCCAGCCCAGTCAACTCGGCGAGCCGGTTCGTGCGCACCCGCTCATCGTCCGCCATGATCATCGTCTCGGTAAAGTAATCGGTGATGACATCCGTCAGGCCGCGCAGCGCCTGGTAGTTGGCTTCACTCGGCTGCGCGTCAAAGTGGGCCTTGACTGCGCTGACGGCATCATGCAGCGACTTTTCCGTGCTGTTTTCAAACAGCGACACGTCAACAGCCACGTTTTGGGGCGACTTGTCGGCGATCCGCAGCACGCGCCCGAGCGCTTCCATCGTTGGCTTGAAGTCCGCATCGTCCTGATGGGCGGTGAGAATTTTGGCCGCGGCAATCATCCCTTCAACATCAACCGTTGGCGCGTTCTGAACGGCATCGAGGATGTCATGACGGATCTTGCCGGTGCTTAGGAACTGGCCAACCCGGTCGCGGAAGAAGTCTGCCACTGCGGTTTGGTTTTTCTCCCAGTCAAGGCCGGCAAGCTGGTCGTTTTGCGTGAGCTTCGCGACCACCTGCTTTTGCAGTGCCGAGATGTCAAAGCCAATGTGATTGGCCGCGACCATGCGGACGATGCCGTAAGCCTGGCGCCGCAGCGCGTACGGGTCATTGGAACCGGTGGGAATCAGATCAACGGCGAAGAAGCTCATGATCGAGTCCAGCTTATCGGCAATGGCCAGCAGTGTCCCCACCTCAGACTCTGGCAGTGCACCGTCGGCGGAGATCGGCTCGTAATGCTCACGAATAGCCTGAGCAACGACCGGGTCTTCCCCTGCCAGCTTGGCATAGACCTCACCCATGACGCCTTGCAGTTCGGCAAACTCGCCGACCATGGCGGAGACCAGGTCAAACTTGTAAATGGCGGCGGCGCGCAGCAGCTTCTGCTTGTCCGCCTCAGCCAGGCCCACGTGATCCGCAAGCAATCCGGCAATGGTGCCGACCCGCGCCATTTTTTTTCGGTCATGGACCCGATCTTGTCGTGGAAGCTGACAGTCTTCAGCCGCTCGACAAACTGCGCAATGGTCTTCTTCTGGTCTTCCGCGTAGAAGAACGCCGCGTCTTCAAGCCGTGCGGTCAGAACCTTGACGTTGCCGCGAATGACGTTATCCAGGTGCTCAGTGTTCCCGTTGCGGACCCCGATAAACGCGTTGACCATTTTACCGTCCGCATCACGCGCATAGAAGTAGCGTTGGTTGTCCTTCATGGAGGTGATCAAAACCGGCTCTGGGATATCCAGGTACTTCTGGTCGAAGCGCCCAGCAAAGGCGGTCGGCCACTCGACCAGGTTGTTGACCTCTTCCAGCAGATCAGCATCAAGATCGATCTTCCAGTGATTGTCGGTCGCAATTTGGGCGATCTGCTGCCGAATGAGTGCTTTGCGTTCCGCGGCGTCGACGAGTACTTTTTCGCCGCGCAGGGCCTCAACGTAGTCGCCAGCCTGCTTCAGGTCGATGGCGTGACCCAAAAAGCGGTGACCTTCGGTGCGGCGGCCAGCCTTGATGTCCAGCAGCTGCATCGGCACGACCTGGTCATCAAGCAGCGACACCAGCCAGTGAATTGGCCGGATGTACTCGAAGTCATAGTTGCCCCACTTCATGCGCGTTGGGAAGGTCAACCCCTTCACGACATCGATCAGCCCAGGCAAAATCTCGGCTGCCGGCTTGCCAGCTGTCTGCTTGTGCAGGTAGACGTACTCAACGCCCTTCAGTTCGCGGAACTCGATGTCGTCGACGGTCATACCCTGGCCGCGCGTGAACCCGATGGCTGCCTTGCTCCAGTTGCCGTCAGCGTCCTGCGCGATTTTTTTTGCCGGGCCCTTGACGTCTTCTTCCGTGTCGGCCTGCTTGTCCGCCAGACCCAGCACTTCGATTGTCAGCCGCCGCGGCGTGGAATAAGTGTTGATAGTCTCATAGTCCAGATGATTGTCCTTGAGAAACTTGCCCGCTTTTTGCGCGAACTGGTTCACGCTCGGGGTCACCACATGAGCCGGCATGTCTTCCAGCCCGATTTCTAGTAAGTATGTCGCCATTAGTTTGCCTCCTCAACCTGGTGCTTCAAAAGCGGAAAGCCCAGCTTCTTGCGCTCCGCAACAAACGCCCGGGCACTTTGTGCGCCATCTTGCGGATCCGGCTCAGATAGCCGGCCCGTTCGGTGACCGAAACCACGCCGCGCGCGTCCAGCAGGTTAAAGGTGTGGCTGCACTTTAGAATGTAGTCATAGGCCGGGTGCACTAACCCGAGGTCCATCAAGCGCCATGCCTCTTTCTCATACGCGTCAAAGAACTTCAGCAGCATGTCCTGGTCAGATTCTTCAAACGAGTACTTGGAGTGCTCGTACTCAGGCTCCTTGAAAATGTCGCCGTAAAGCACGCCGTCCCCCCATTCAAGGTCGAACACCGAGTTGACGTCCTGAATGTAGGAAGCCAGGCGCTCCACCCCATAGGTGATCTCACTGGTGACCGGCGACACTTCAAGGCCGCCGACGACTTGGAAGTAGGTAAACTGGCTGACTTCCATGCCGTCGAGCCAGACTTCCCAACCAACCCCGGCGCAGCCATTGACGGGTTCTCCCAGTTGTCTTCGACGAAACGAATATCATGCTCGAGCGGATCAATGTTCAGCGCGCGCAGTGAGTCCAGGTAGTACTCCTGGATGTTTTCCGGTGACGGCTTCATGACCACCTGAAACTGGTGGTGTTGGTACAGCCGGTTGGGATTCTCCCCGTAGCGGCCGTCAGCCGGCCGGCGCGAAGGCTCCACGTACGCCGCGGCCCAAGTCTCCGGGCCAATTGCGCGCAGGAAGGTGTAAGGCTCATGGTGCCGGCCCCTTTTTCCGTATCATAGGCCTGCATCAGCATGCAGCCCTTGTCCGCCCAAAAGTTCTGCAGCGTCTGGATCATTTTCTGGACACTCATCTTTTGTGTCATAACTTCCTCTTTTCTGGTCATGAAAAAAAAGCGCCTCTATGCCAAAATCAGCATAGGGACGCTCGTCACGCGGTTCCACCCTACTTCAAGTCAGAGACTTGCCCTTACTTAAACATGGCTCGAAAACGCCCGTCGCAGCCCGGCCCGCAAGGCTTGCACTGCCCCTTGCTCGCTGAATGGTCTATGACCTGCAACGCTTTTTCTCATCACCGATTCAATTGATTCAAGTATAGCACGCGCGCTGATGTGGTCAAGCGCGTCCTTGCTTGGGGTAGGTGCGCAAGCGCGGTGGGGTGTAACTATCAATAAAGTGTCCCAGCTCAGTCAGGTCCGCAGTGAACAGAAGCTTGCTGCGATCGGCGGCGGTCAAAAAAACCTTCCGCCACCATGTGATCGTAAAAGGCGGCCAAGCATCGTAATAATGATTGACGTTGTAAAACGCGCACGGGCTGGCATTATCGCCGACGCGGGCCCACGAAAACGCCTCACTGATCTCCTCCAGCGTGCCGGCCCCACCTGGCAGCG
>NZ_BBAJ01000087.1 GCF_001311195.1 Lacticaseibacillus camelliae DSM 22697 = JCM 13995 | reverse complement strand
GTCGCCGATGAAATCGTGGCCGTCAAACGTGCGGCCGTCTGGCAGGGTGACGGTTTCGCCGGCCTTAAGCTTGGCGTACACCGGTCCAGCTGGGATCTTGGCCTGCTGGACCTTGGCGATCATCAACTCGCCTTCGTGCGGCTTCTCCTCCACGCGGAAGCCGAAGCACGCGATGCGGTGGTTCAGCGGCGCAAAGGTCACGCGGAAGGTCGCGTCGTCGAGGATCACGCCAGGCGTTTTCAACAGCACAAAGTTCAACTTGTACGGCAGGTGGGTGCCGGTCACGGCCAGGCTGGTTTTCACAAAGCGCTCAATGCCCTCCGGCCCGTAAATGGTCAGCGGGGTCTCGCCGCCTTGGTTGGCGCGGCTGGTCAAAAAAACCAGGCAGGCCGTAAATGTGATCGCCGTGCAGGTGGGTGATGAAGATTTTAGCCACCTTGCGCGGGCGAATACTGGTTTGCAGGATCTGGTGCTGGGTGCCTTCGCCGCAGTCAAACAGCCAGACCTCGTTGCGCTCATCCAGCAGCTTCAACGCTGTGCTGGAGACGTTACGCGCCTTAGAAGGCGAGCCGGCGCCGGTGCCAAGAAATAAGAGTTCCATTGATTTTTCATCCTAACTATAGGTCACGTTCGCCTTATTTTATCACAACCGCCGACGCCGCAAAAACAGGGCCAAGCAGCGCTCGACCCCATCATTGCTTTGCGTGTGCGACGACGTTTTTCGTGATGTACGCCGCGTAATACTTGTTGCCGGTCGGGTTCGGGTGCACCTGATCGTCGTAGAACCAGTCGGGGTGCCCGTTGGCATACCCGTGCCAGTCGATGACGGTCAAGTTGCGGAACCGCTTAGTGCCGGCCTGCAGCATCTGGTTGACCGAGTTCTGCCACGGCCGCGTCGGCACCTGGGCGTTGACCCAGAAGACGTGCCGGTTCGGCCCGATGGCCTGCATCATCGCGTCCATTTGCGCCGTGGTAAACGGCCCGTTGGTGCCCAGCTCGATCACGACGTTGTCCGCAAGCGCCCCTTGGTCCGCGTAGGACTTGACCAACGCGACCGAGTCGCCCATTTGCCGCGCGACTTTGCCGTCGATGAAGGCTTGGGCATCAGCTGCTGCAAGGTCGGCTTGGCGTCCAGCAGGACCGAATCCCCAATGGCCGAAACCAGCGTCGTCTGCGCCTGCTGCAGCTCACCCTGCGAGATGCCGTACGCCTCAAAGTCCTGGTTGACCGGATGCGCGTACTTGCTGCTGGCAGAGGCCGAAGCGGCACTGCTGCTTTGACTGCTCGATTTGCTCGAGGACTGGGCCTTTTTCTGGGCCCGCAGCGCCTTCTTGGTCTTTTCCAGCGCGGCCTTTTTTCTGGGCCGCCGTTTCCTGGTTGGCTTTCAGGTGCACTTCCTCGGCGCTTTCCGCCTCCTTGGCAAACGGCGCCTGGGCGACCCCGGCGACGCCAAGCACTGCAATCATCGCAGCCAGCGTCACCCCAATCCGGGCAAAAGCGGCCCCCGGTGCCGCCGTGCCGCAGCCGCTGCCAGAACGCCTGCAGCTGTGGCTTGGTGACATGCGCGGCGGGCTGCTCGATGAAGCGGTACGACAGCTCGCTGATCACCAGAATAATGGCGACCTCGATCACCGGGTAAAGCACGGGGTGATCGGCAACGTTCCGGAACGCATTTTCAAAAAAAAGATCATGACCGGGAACTGGTAGATGTAAATCCCGTAGCTGCGCGTACCGATCCAGTGGAAGACCGGGTTGGAAAGCAGCTTGCCCCACAAGGTGGCGGGGCTGGCGATCACGGCCACCAGTGCCATGGCTAGCAGGGAAAAACCAACCATGCCGCCTTCGTACAAGGCGCTGCTTTGGTCGGACAGGTTCAACAAACTGGCGACCATCGCCACGGCCGCAACGGTGCCGACCCCGTCCAGCAGCACGCGGCTGGGCAGCGGCAAATCGGGGGCAAGCTTTTGACTCGGCCAGACAAATGCCAACGCGCTGCCCATCAGCAGGGCGAAAATGCGCGTGTCCGTGCCGTAATACAGCCGGCTGGGATCGCCGCCGCCCAGCATGGTCATGCGGTAAAGCACCAGCATCCAGAGCCCGCTGGCCAGCGCCAAGCCCATGGTCGCCGCAAACCGCTTGCCGTTGGTTTTTAGCAGCTTCATGAGCAAAAGAAAGATAAACGGCCAGATGATGTAGTACTGGCCCTCGATGGACAGTGTCCACAGGTGAACGAACGGCGACTCGTTATGCGCGAACCGCTCGAAGTACGACTGCCCGTTGGCGATCTGCCACCAGTTGTAAACCAGCGCCAAGTTGCTGATGACAATTTTGTGCAGATTCACCAACAAGTCGCGCGCAAACAGCCCAATGTACGCACTGGCCCCCAGCAGCACGGTCACCAGTGCCGGGTACAGCCGCCGGATCCGTTTGCCGAAAAATTGGCCGAGCTTCAGCTTCCCGCCTTCGCGGTCGTACTGCCGCACAAACCCATCCGTGATCAGGTATCCTGAGATCACGAAGAAAAGTAATACCCCTAAATATCCGCCCTGAAACAGGTCGGGCCGCAGGTGATAGAGAATGACCCCGATCACCCCAATGGTCCGCAACCCGTCAAAGCCGCCGATGTAACGCCGTTTTGGCTGGGCTGACTCCATGCTATCCCGCCTTACTTGTCCTGCCTAATTATTCAACAAATTCAAACGTAAAGTCGTCAATGGCGACCGTGTCGCCGGTTTTGGCCCCGGCTTCGCGCAGTGCATCGTCGACCCCGATGCCGCGCAGCTGCCGCGCAAAGCGCAGCGCGCCGTCGTCGTGTTCGAGGTTGGCCATTTTGAACAGCCGCTCGACCTTCGTCCCGCTGAGAATGAAGGTGCCGTCATCATCGCGCGAGACGGACACTTCAGCCTCGGTCGGCTTTTCGTGCGCCAGCGCCTGCTCCGCCGTGGCCTTCGGTTCAAAGACCGGTGCGGCCTTCAGCGCCTTGGCGGTGTCCTGCATCAGCTGGGTGACGCCGGTGTGGGTGATGCTGGAGATCGCGTAAATGTGATCCGCCGGCACCCCTTCCTTGATCAGCGCGGCCTTAAAGTCGGCAAACCGTTCCTTGGCCCCTGGCATGTCAGTTTGGTCGCCACGACCAGCTGTGGGCGCTTCAAAATATTATCGTCGTAAGTACCAAACTCTTTTCTGATTTGGTGGTAATCATCCAGCGGCTCGCGGCCGTTTTCTGGATCCATTTCGACCAGGTGCAGGATCACCCGCGTGCGCTCAACGTGGCGCAGGAACTGAAAGCCCAGGCCCACGCCGTTCGAGGCCCCTTCGATCAGCCCCGGCAGATCCGCCATGACAAAGTCGGACCCGTCGTCCAGCTGCACCATCCCCAGGTTCGGGGTCAGCGTCGTGAACTGGTAAGCCGCGATCTTCGGCTTGGCCGAAGTCACCACGGACAGCAGGGTCGACTTACCGACGGACGGAAAGCCCACCAGCCCAACATCCGCCAGCACCTTGAGTTCCAGAGTGACGAAGCGGTGCTGGCCCGGCTCGCCATTTTCGGCAATTTCCGGTGCCGTGTTTTTCGGCGAGACAAAATGCACGTTGCCCCGGCCGCCGCGGCCGCCACGCGCGACAGTCAGCTCCTGGCCCGGCTTCGTCAAATCGCCGATCACTTGGTGTGTGTCGGCATCGTAAACCGTGGTGCCCGCCGGAACGGCCAGACGAATGTCCTCCGCCTTGCGCCCGTACATCTGCTTGCCCAGGCCGTTGCCGCCGGCCTTCGCGTGAAAATGCCGCTGGTAGCGAAAATCCATCAGCGTGCGCAACCCTGGGTCCACGTAGAGCACAATGCTGCCGCCGTGGCCGCCATCGCCGCCGGCCGGCCCACCAAAGGGCACGAACTTTTCGTGGCGAAATGCCACCATCCCGTCGCCGCCTTTGCCGGCCTCAACTTCTACTGTCACTTGATCGACAAACATGAGCTCCTCCTTATTAGTAAGTCTAAGTGTCAAGCATACGGGTTTTCGCCCGTTGGTGCAAACCAATATCACTGGCAATTATACTAGATTACCGGTCCCGCGTCAGGTCCGCTTGGACACAAAAAGAAATCGGCTCAGGGGAAAGCCGATTTCTCACATAGTAGCAATGATTGGGTTGACCCCGTCCGAAGTGCCAACCTGTCTTGACTGACAAGTACAGGATAACATCAGTCATAAAAAAAGAACGGACATTTTCAAAAGTAAACCCGGTCATTTTTATGGAATCGTTTATACGCCTTGCGGTAAGCGCTGGGCGTCATACCCTTCCAGCCCTTAAAATTACGCGCCAAGGCCCGCTGATTGGCAAACCCGACCGCCGTGGCGACATAATCGATCGGCTTATTGGACGTCAATAGCAGCTCGCGCGCCTTCATCAGCCGCACCTGGCGCAGGTAACGCGTCACGGACATCTTCAGGCTGGCCTGGAACTGGGCGTTGAGCGTGGTGGCTGACACGTGCAGCTGCTTGGCCAAACTCGAAGGAGTCAGGGGCTCCGCAAAGTCCTGATCGATGAGACTCATCGCGCGGTCCACCAGTGGCGGATTGACCCGCACCGCCGGCGTCTGCAGCGGCGCCTTGAAGTGCTCGGCAAGCAGCGCCAGGACCCGGTAAAACGCGCTGAGGGTGCGCAGCCGGCTCACGTCATCGCCTTCGCTTGCCTTCTCCCGGTACATGGCCATCATCGAAGACCACAGCGCGTCGTAGGCCTTGGCGGCGGTTCCCCCTGCCGGCCGGCCGTGCAGCGTGAAGTGCCAGTTGACCGAATCCGGCAGCAGCTGCGTCAAAAAGTTGGGATCGATTTGAAACCCGTACTCGCACCAGTCGTCGCGCTGCTCCGCCGTTGAGCTGTGCACTACGCGCGGATCGATGGCCCACAGACTGCCGGGCTGAAACACCGACGTCACCCCGTCTTGGACGACCGTCAGGCTGCCACCGGCGATCAGGCAGTTGATCTCCAGCCCCTGATGCCAGTGCGGCGCCACGTCGCGCATGGTGCTTGACGTGCGGACATAGTCGCGAAACGGAAAATGCGGCGTCAGCTGAATGATCTCGTGCCGAATCTCTGCCATCGTGCTCACCTCTTTTCCCCTATATTAAAACAGATCCCGCCAAATGGAAGACGGGATCTGGTTTGAGTTAGGCCCGCGCCATGCGGAACCCGCTCCAAGGCTTGAGGTAGCCGAGCAGGAACAGCTCATCCGGGGCCAGGTGGCCGACCACGTTGACGCGGCCGTCGTTTGGCATGTCACGCAACGCAATTTGGGTCTCGCCCTTGTACTGGCCGAATTTCTCATTGTCGATCAGCACGTCACCGCGTTTGATCGGTTCCGTGTGGTGCGGCGGAAAGTCGCGGTCCTTATACGTCACGCGGGTCTGGGTGCTCCGCAGCAGGTACTCGGAGCGGTCGCCGCGGTAACTGTGGTCATTTTTGAACAGCAGCTCGGCTTCCAAGTCCGAAATATCGGCATCTGGCACGACCTTGAGGACTGGGTACTCGGCAAACCAGGCATCATGGGCGGCTTGAGCTCCGCCTCGCTGGCATAGGCGTTGCCGATGATGACATCGTTAATGGTGTCCAGCAGCACGTAATGCTTGACCTGGGTTTCGATCGGCAGGTGCCGGTGGTCCTCCAGCGTGCACAGCCCGTCCTGCGTCGGCCACGGGCCAAAGGTCGCGGCCTGCGAGGTAATGAAGGCGGCAGTGTTCAGGTTGTACTTGGTGTACATCGCGGTGGCCTGATCGAAGAAGGCCTGACCGAGGCCGGAGAACTGGTGCGGGTAGAAGTTGTGCGAGCCCAGCAGGTTCTCGCGGTTCGGCGAGTACGACATGATGTTGTCGATGTAGTGCGTGCCCGAGGACATGTTGACTTCAATCTTCAGGCCATACGGGTTGCGCGTCATGCGCGCCTCTTCGGCCCCGGTGAAGCCGAGGTCCAGCCGCACGCCCCAGGCGCCGAGGTCCTTGAAGAACTTCTGGTTGTCATAAGTGACACCCAGCTGCTCGAACAGCGCCGGGTTCATGTCGACCATGACCTCCATGCCCAGGCTGTTGGCGTGGTCGATCACCTTTTTAAAGCTGGCAACGACAGTGTCCGCATCGCCTTTGATTTCCAGCAGCGAGGTGAACACGCGCTTGAAGCCGTACTTAGCAGCCAGATCCAGGTAGGCTGCGTCTTTTTCATAAGTGGAACGCTCCGGATAAACGGAGACGCCTAATTTTCCCATGAGTATGATCCCCCTTTTCTTTCTCTAGGTTAGCATATTGGCCTACACCAATGAAAGTGATTACGCCTAATTTGTGGGAACAATTTTTGAGATGACGTATTGTGAACGGTTAAGTCAAACTTTATGACGGTTTTTGAACGTTATGTATTGATTTTGAATGCTGCCAGCGTATAATGACTTCGAGAGGTGAGGAAAGTGCTTACAGAAGAACGTCATCGCTACATCAAAGCCGCCCTGCGTCAGCAAGGCGTGGTCAAAGCCAAGGACCTCATGCAGGCACTGACTGCTTCGGAGTCAACCATTCGCCGCGACCTCCAGGACCTGGAGGAGCAAGGCGCCCTGCGCCGCATTCACGGGGGCGCGGAACGCCTGGCCGACGCGGCCGTTGAACCCAGCGTCCGGGAAAAAGCCACACGGGACCTGATCGAAAAGCAGCGGATCGCCAAGGCGGCCGCAGCCATGATTCCAAACCACGCCACCATTTTTCTGGATGCCGGCACCAGCACGGGGCAAATGATTCCCCTGTTGGTCGGCAAGGACATCACGGTGGTCACCACTGGAGTCGACAACGCCAGCCAGCTGGCCGACTATCAGGTCGCCACGCGCATGCTGCCCGGCACCGTGAAGCCAGCAACGAAGGCACTGATCGGCGCCACCACCGCCCACGCGATGGCGGCTTGCCACTTCGACCTGGCGTTTCTGGGCACCAACGGCGTCCACCTGAAGTACGGGCTCACCACCCCTGATGAAGAGGAAGCGGCGATCAAGCGCGTGGCCATTGAACGCGCCACCCAAACCGTGGTGCTGGCCGACCCCAGCAAGTTCGGGCAGGTCAGCTTCGCCAAGTTCGGCGATTTAGCCGATGCGACAATCCTCACCACGGCACTTGGTCAGCTCGCACAGTACTACGAAGATCAACCCACAATCAAGGAGGTTACCAATTGATTTATTCCGTTACCCTAAACCCGTCAATCGACTACGTGGTCACGCTTGAGCATCTGCAGCTCGGACTGGTCAACCGGCTCGATTCGGCGCTCACCCTGCCCGGCGGCAAGGGCATCAACGTCTCGCGCATTCTCAAGGCGCTGGGCCAAGGCAGTACCGCGCTGGGCTTTATGGGCGGCTTCACCGGCCGCTTCATTGAAGAAAGCCTGCAGCAGCTCGGCCTGCCCTGCGCCTTCACGAAGGTCACAGAACCGACCCGCATCAACGTGAAGCTGCGCGCGGAAAGTGAAACCGAACTGAACGCAGCGGGCCCGACCATCAGCGAGGAAGAAATCGCCGCCTTCAAGGCCAACCTGCAGCAGCGCTTGCAGCCCGGCGACGTGGTCGTTATGGCCGGCAGTTTGCCAAACGGCTTGCCAGAAAGCTTCTATCGCGACCTGATTCCACTGATTCACGCGCGAAGGCCGAGTTTGTGATCGACACCACGGGGCAAGCTCTGCTGGACACCCTGGAGGAACATCCCCTGGTGGTCAAGCCAAATCACCACGAACTGGCTGCGCTGTTCGGCGATGCCGAATACACCGACTTGAGCCAGGTGGTCGCAGCCGGCCGCAAGCTCTTAAAACTGGGCGCGCAGCACGTGCTGGTTTCCATGGCCGGCAAAGGTGCGCTGCTAGTGGAAGCCGACAAGGCCTACCACGGCAGTGCCGCGCCTGGCCAGGTGGTCAACTCGGTGGGCGCCGGTGACTCAATGCTGGCAGGCTTTACCGGCACGCTGGCTGAGACTGAGGACCCGCTTGAGGCCTTCAAGGTCGGCATCGCGTGCGGCAGCGCGACCACCTATTCTAAGGACCTAGCCGACCGCGCGAAGATCGACGAAGTTTATCGCACTATCACAATGGAGGAAGTGTAATCATGGATATTCGTGACTTATTACTCAAAAACGTCATGATCATGGACCTAAAGGCCACCGATCAGCGCGGCGCGATCGACGAAATGGTCGCCAAGTACAAGGCGGAAGGCATTATCGATGACGACCAGTTGTATAAGGAAGACATCCTTAAGCGCGAGGCCGAGTCCACCACCGGCATCGGCGACGGAATCGCAATGCCGCACGCCAAGGATAAGGCCGTCAAGCGCGCCACTGTCCTGTTTGCCAAGAGTGAGGCCGGTATCGAGTACCACGCCTTAGACGGCCAGCCGGTCCACCTGTTCTTCATGATCGCCGCTCCCGAAGGGGCCAACAACACGCACCTGCAGGCGCTGGCTGCCCTGTCATCCCTGCTGATTAACCCCGACCTGGTCGCGGCCTTGAAAAAAGGCGCAGACCCCGGACGAGGTCCTGCAACTGTTCGGTGACGCGCAGGAAGCCAAGGACGCCAAAGACAAGGCCGATGAGGCTAAGGCGGCCAAGCAGGACGCCGAGCGCCAAGCTGCCGCGGCAGCCGCAAGTGCCGCTCCGGCCGCCGGCCAAAAAGCCGTTTGTCGTGGCTGTCACCG